>DATNMW010000034.1:0-54488 GCA_035602155.1 Bryobacteraceae bacterium
CCGTCGGGTAGCGTGGCAGTGCTGCCGCTGGTTTGCGAGCCGTTGATGAAATACCAGTCGGAAGCGGAGTTGCTGACGTCGATCTGCCAGTTATAGCTGGTGGTGGCGTCGCCGCCGAAGCGCCGCATCGGGATGTGCATCATGGATCCCAAGCCGGTGTCGGCATACTCATTGATGCCGTATATATTTGGGCTGATGGGATGGCGGCTGGAGCCCGCATCGACGGCAAGCGTGGGCGCCGGCTGGGCGAACAGGCTCTGGGCCAAAAACGGGACCACTGCGATCGGGCAGATGCGGAACCGCATACTAATCTCACTTCACCGCGACGGTCACGTTAGCCTGACTCGCCACTCCACCGATGGCGATAACGACCGGTACTGCACCGCCTGGCGTCACAGACTCCGGAATCAACGCGTCCACCTGCACCAAGCCCGCCAACTCAAACGGAGCTTCACCGCAGTAGCTCACCATCGCGGCCTGCCCGCCGATGGTGACCGAGCAACTCAGGCTCACGTTGGGCCGCGGCGTCCCAGTTATACGCCCGTCCACACCCGGCGGCGTCGTCACTCCTTCGCCGGTCCCATAGATCGATACATACTGCCCGCGCGGCGCGGGGTTGGCCGCCGTATTCAGGCTGTAATCCTGGTTCTGAATTGCGCCTTGGCCGCGCCCCGACTCATCGCCGGTGAAGATGGCGGTCTTAGCGGACGCGACCGGCGCCGGAAACGGCGCGGACGCATTCCCCCGATACACCACCACCACATTAACGCTTGCTTGCCCGGCGATCTCATAAGGGACCACCGCACTCAACTGCGTCGCAAGCGCGTAGATCATGGGCGCCGCGTAACCATTGAAAAACACCTGCACGCCGCCAATCGAGCTATTCAGTATGCCACTGGAGTTGACTTGGAGGCCCGTCAATGCGGCCGGTCCCAGCGACTGTCCGAAGATAGTGACTATCTCTCCCGGCGAGACGCCGCTGGCATCGTACGAAGCTGCGCTGGTCACTGCGGAAACCACCGGCTGCGGTACGGTCATGGCGCTCTGCGCCTGCGGAATCACTAACAACGTCATGGAATATGCCGGAAACGTAGCGGTAAGGCTGTTACCGCTCACATTGATGTCCGCGGTCTGGCGCACGATGGCCGCCAGATTCGCCTGGCTGTACTGCCACACCTGGGCCGTCCCGGCGGGCGTGAAGTTGGCCAGGCTGATGGAGTCGGCGATAGCCGCGGTAGTCTTATTGAGCACCACCACGGTCAAGGCCGAGTCTGCGCGCTGCGCGGCGTAGATGGCGAGAGTATCGGGATCGCTGCTGGCGGCCGATACGCCGATGCTCCCGAACTGGCTGCCGTTGCCGTCGTAATTCAGGAAGATCTTGAACGCGAATGCGCCCGGATCGGTGGGCGCCGGTGCGCCCCACAACGTCCCCAGACCGAGGCCATAGGCGCCGAAGATGCCCAGAATATCGGCCTGCGCGATGGCGCCAGTGATGCTGTCGAGCGCGCCCCAACTGTATTCCGTGATGGCCAGGTTCGTGCCGGGATAATTCTGGGTCACCCACTGCTGCATCTGCGGAACCAGATGTGGCGCCACTTCGGCTCCGGTGGCGTCCTCAAAACCACCGCCGGGCACCAGATAGTTGGGGTCCCACAGCGCGCGCGTGGAGGTCATACGCAAGGTTTCCATTGCGCTGTCGCCCTGCGAACTACTTAGGCCGCTGGGCGCGATATACGCATGCACGTCAAGATAGTCCAGCAGCCGGTATCCGTTGGCTTGCTCGAACTGGCTCATCTGTTGCAGGTAATACGGAATCCACGGAACACCGCCGTGCGCTTTCTGGTCGGTCGGATTGTCCCAATATTGATACGGCGGCGTGTCCCAGCCGCTATCCATATCGGCCCTGGAAAAGAGCATCCCCGACCAGCCCCCGGGCACCGGACCCGTAATCAGCGCGGTGGAGTCGACGGCCTTTACCATCTTCGCCCATTTGAGGTTGCGCGCCAGCATGTTGTCGTAGGTGGCCGCCTGCGGATAAATATCGATGTGATTGGAATACCACCACTCCGGTTCGTTATCCATGCTCCACAGACGCACGCCGCCCGCATCGGCCGGTCCGTAGCCGGTCATGATCTGTTGCACCCATTGCTGGGCGAAGGACTGCGTCACCGGAACGTAGGCGTCATTGGGGTCGTTCACCACCGGGTCGCCGTTAAGGAGTACGCCATTGCCGCAGTCGGAATTGTCGGGGGCCGTGGCCTTCTGCTGGCCATATTTCATGACGCTGAAACTGCATTCGCCGGCGGCTTGGGGAGACCAATCCATCAAGGGGATGGTTCCCAGGCTGAGCGTGCCGGCGGTCAGGTTGGCGGTGTGAAACGCATCGAAGCTGGGGCTGACGCTGTAGTTCTCGTAGCACCATGGGTTGTCGCCGGTGTTGTTCTTGACGCTGTTCTGCCAGTTGTAGCTGGTGGCGTCGTCGCCGCCCCAGCGGAGCACCGGAATGCGCATCAGTGCCATCAGCCCGTTGTCGCTCCACTCGTTGATGCCATAGAGGTACGGACTGATGGCATTGCGGTTCGCGTTGGCGTCCACCGCCAGAGTGGGCGCGGTCTGGGCGTATAGCCCCAGCACGGACAAGAACGCTGCGAGAAGATGCGAGCGAAGCATCGTGACCACCCTTCCTTACCATTTTATAGCGTCTTTATCTCTTGGCGCGGTGCGTAGTGCCGCCGGTCTTCGCGGAAAGAGATAGAATTGTCCTATGCAAAAGCTTGGAATTCCGCTCCTTGCCGGTCTGCTTGTCATGGCCGGTGGCCCCGGGCGGTCGCAGGATGCAACTCCCTCCGCGCCTGGATCGACGATCCGGGTTACCACCACCGAGGTGGCGCTCGACCTGGTCGTGCGCAACAAAAAAGGCCGCCAAGTGAAAAACCTCAAGCCTGGCGATGTCGAAATCTATGAAGATGGCGTGCGCCAGCAGGTTCTCAGTTTCCGCCTGGTGCCGGGCCGCGAAGAGCAGCGCCGGGAGGCTGCAAACCCCACGGCGGGATCGGGCGCCGCCACTTCCCGGCCGCTGCGGGAAGTAAACACGGTCTGCATCGTTTTCCATAACATCGATCCGGTCACCCGTCCGCATGCGATCGAAATCGTCAAGGAGTTCATCAAGAGCGACTTGCCGCCGGAAACATACATCGGCATCTTCAATCTCAATGAGACCCTGATACCCATTCACGCGTTCACCAAGAACCGGGCTGAACTGCTGCAATCGGGGTTCGACGGGAAGCCCCTGGATTTTGGCAGGGCCTCGGAAGCCCTCCTCACCGCCAGTCCGAACATCGTCACCGTCAACGCCCAGGTGAACAGCGCCAGCCACACGGCCAGCGTTTCTGTGGACACTACCGGAGGCGAGGTCAGTAACAACGTCATTATGGGCGCGGACGTCTCCAACAGCACCGGCGCCAACCGCTTACGGGGCGATCAGGTCCGGGAGCGAAGCGATTTCGCCAACATTACCGGAATGCACGAGACCGATCGGATCATCACCCTGATCAACCAACTGGGCACGTTGCCCGGACGGAAGAGTGTTTTACTGGTGACCACCGGTTTGACTACCACCGGCGACCCAGACCGGTTCCAGAAGATTCTGGACAATGCCAATAGCCACGGCATCACGTTCTACGCGCTCGATAGCACCGAGATGAGCCCGGATACCGACACGGCGCAGGGCGGCAAGCTGGCCGTGGCGCAAATGGCGTCTGTCAGCCAAAACCAGAGCAACAAATCCGCCAGCGCCAGCGTCATGCGGCAGAACAGCAAGCAGGGCGACGACACCATCTCCGCGGTGCGCACCTCGGATACACAGTCCAGCCTGCGGCAGTTGTCCGAAGGCACGGGCGGATTCCTGATCGCCAACACCAACGATTTCCGCAAGTCGTTTCAACAATTCGTCGAGAATCTGGACGCCCACTATGAAGTGGTATATCGTCCCGCCTCCGCTAAATACGACGGGCGCTTGCGGAAAGTCGAAGTAAAGCTGGCGCGCAACGATTTGGAAGTGGACAGCCGCACCGGATACTTCGCCATGCCCGACCTGAAAGGTTCCGGCCCGCTGACGCCGGTGGAATCCACCGGTCTCGCGGTGTTGAGCGCCCAGCCGCGGCCGCACGCTTTCTCCTTCCACGTAACTGGCTACCATTTTCAGAGCGCCGGCTCGAATTCGCGGGGAACGCTGGCGTTCGAACTGCCTAGCTCCAAGTTGGGCGCCACCGCCGACCCGGCGCGCAAAGCGCATAAGTTCGAGGTGTCGCTGTTCGCGCTGATCAGGGATGCGGACGGGCAGGTGGTCGACAAGTACAGTCTGGACATGCCCTATCTCATCGCCGACGCCAGGCTGGCCGCGGTACGTGCCGACGACTTGACCTATACGCATCCCGTCGATCTTCCTCCGGGCCATTACACAGTCGATACAGCCGTGGTGGATCGCGAGGGGGGCCAGGCGACCGCCGAAACCGCGGAGATAGACATTCCCGCGCCCTCCAAGGGCGTCGGGATCAGCAGTCTCGTGGCGGTGGAACACCTCGAGCCCGCCAACGCCCAGGCCGACAGCGCGGATCCGCTCACGTTCAAGGGAAAGCACGTGATTCCGATGGTCGCGGCCACGGTCAGTCCCGCCGCCAAGCGATACATCTACTTTGTGGTGTACCCGGACAAAACGAATGCCGAGAAACCACAGATACACGTCGAGTTCAAGACGGGCGGCCAGGTTTTCGCGCAATCGACGGCGGATCTCCCGGCGGCCGACGCTACCGGGACTATCCCCATGTTCGTAGCGGCCGCCACGCGGCCTGGCAATTGCGAGTTGCAGATCACTGCGCTGCAGGGCAAAGAATCCGCTACCGAGCGTCTCCAGTATGCGGTGGTGGCGAAGTAGGACGAGGGAAACGAGCTACGAATTCCGAGGGCTAGAGCTAGACACGACCGGTAATCGCGATTGGCTCGAAGTGCCCACGGGCCAACGACCGCAAGCCGGTGAATAGAGGTGTGGCGCGGCCCTGGCGGCGCTGTACCAGCCACCTATTGCCCCGGCGTCTGCCGCAAGATCTCGTCCGCCACGTCCGCCACGGCGCGCATTTCCAGCACGTCGTGCACGCGCAGCAGATGCGACCCGCCCAGGATCGCCGCCGTTGCCGCCGCCGCCGTAGCGAAGAGCGTCTCCCGTTCGGTCGCATGCGCTAGAAACGACTTGCGCGAAGGCCCGGTCAGAATGGGGAGATCCAGGCTGGTCAACTCATGCAAGCGCGCCAGCACCGCCGAGTTCTGTTCCTTGCGTTTGCCGAAACCCAGCCCCGGATCCACCACGATGCGCGCGCGGTCGATGCCGGTGAGCCGCGCCCGGCTCACGGTAGCCTCCAGGTCGCGCACAATGGCGCCCATGACATCGGGTAGGGGCGGCAGCTTGGCCCATGTCTCCGGGCGGCCGCGCATGTGATTCAGGATCAGCCCGGCGTCGTGGTTGGAGACCACCCGCGCAAGCTGCGCTTCGAACGTCAGGCCGGTGGGATCGTTGATAATCTCGGCGCCGTGTTCCAGGGCGCGCTCGGCCACCTCCGTCTTGTACGTATCCACGGAGATCGGAATCGTCAACTGGCCGCGCAGGCGCTTCAATACCGGAATCAGCCGCCGCAGTTCTTCCGCCGCGGAGATCCGGGTCGATTCCGGCCGCGTGGACTCGGCCCCAATATCGATAATGTCGGCGCCTTGCTCTTCCATCTCCAGCGCGCGCGCGAAGGCCCGGTCGGGGTCCTGATACTTGCCGCCATCCGAGAAGGAATCCGGCGTCACATTCAACACGCCGAGAATGACGGTACGCTCGCCCAGCTTGATCTCGCGGCCTTTGAGTTTCCAATAGAAGAGCTTACGCATAAGACGGAACCACAGATGAACACAGATGCACGGATGGGAGACCCGCTCGCGCGGCCCATTCGGTCTCTCACCACTGTCTCACGATTGCGCTATCCGTATTCAAAGCCCGCAATCGCGAATACTTGGGAATCGTCATGCACTAGCGGCGCCGCGCCTGGAATTCCTCGCCGCACCATGCGCACCAGCCGGCGGAGCGGCGCAAATCCGGAGGCGCGCGCCAGCCGGATCGCTTCGGTATTGGATGGCAGCAGGTCCCAGCAGACGGGTTCTCCTTGATGCCGTGACAGAAACCATGCCAGCAGTTCCTTCGCGGCCCCCGCCTCGCGGCTGACACATGGACCGAAGTAGGCGCCGTGTAGGCCGGGACGCGCCATGGCATAACTTTCGCCCCCGCCATTGCCCTTATCGTCCGCCAGATCGGCTGCTCCCAGCGGAGCGAGCAAGGCGAGCAACTCCGACCGGTCCGCTCCGAACGCCTGGCGGTCGAGCGCGGACCCCTGGCCCCGCCAAGTCAGGCCCCGTATGCAGGTAGCCTGGGCTGCCGATGCGCCCCAGCGCTCGACGCCGCACTCCGGTTCAAAACCAAGGTGACGATAGAGCGGGGCGCCCATCTCGGTGGCGTCCAGCTTGATCCATTCCATCCGGCGCGCCGTGAGCGCTGCGATAGCGTGCTCCATCAACCGGAGCGCGAAACCCCTGCGACGGTAGGCGGGATCGGTAAGCACCATACCGATCCACGCCAGCCTGCGTTCATAGCAGACTGCGGTTGCGGTGGCCGCCAGGAAACCGCCGCACTCCACACCGAAGCACATCTCCGGCGACAGGCGCAGTCTGATTACGCCAATCGGTTTCCGTCTGGTTCCAGCCCGCGGCCGCCTGGATGCGCATCGCCGCCGGGATATCCGCCGGCCTGAGCGCACGGATGAAAGCGGTCACCGCCGCGCCGGGATCTGCGCGCCTTCCTCGCGGGCGATCTCTGCAGCGTAGCCGGACAGCTCGTTCAAACGCGCCGCGACCAGGTCTTTCTCCATGTCCTCGCCGCTCTCCACCATGCGCTTCAGGTGGGCGGCGGCCAGGCGCGAGCACCACGCGTCGCTCATCTCATGACCCGTGCGGCGGCTCAATTCCAGCAAGTCCACGTGTGCCATGGCGATCTGCTTGTGCGCCCGGATATCTTCGCTTTGGAGCACGAATTTCACGTCGACAGTGTCGCTGTGGCGCAGCGAAATGGCCGTCTGCAGCCATTTGAACAGGACCTGCCATTTCCGTCCGAACGGGTCCGGTCCCACCTCAAACTGGCGAAAATTCAGCATCAACGCTATCTTACTAAATTGGGGCCCATTCCAGACGCGGCCCAACCAATCAACGGGCCACCGACATGATCGACCTTCAAAAGGAACTCGAAACCGGGCGCTCCGTCGCGCGCCGGGCGGGCGAAATCGCCTTGCGCTACTACCGCACCGGCATTGGCTTCGAATCCAAGCCCGACGATTCGCCCGTCACGCGCGCCGACCGGGAATGCGAGCAATTTATCGCCGGCGAACTGGAACGGGCCTTCCCGGACGATGGCCTTCTGGGCGAGGAAGGCGCCCGGAAGCCGTCGCGTAGCGGCCGCCGCTGGATCGTCGATCCCATCGATGGCACCCGCGATTTTGTGCGCGGCAATCCCGTTTGGGCCAACCTGATCGCCCTCGAAGCCGATGGCGAGGTCGTCGCCGGATTCGCTTGCATGCCCGCGCTCGGCGAAGTATTCGCCGCTTCCCGCGGCGGTGGCGCGTTCGTCAACGACCGGCGCATCCACGCCTCCAGCATCTCCGCCATCAGTCAAGCCGTGCTGTGCTTCGACAGCCTGAACTCCGCCGCGCGCCAGCCGTTCGGCGGCCGATTGCTGGCCTGGATGCAGCCATTCTGGGCCGTGCGCAGCATGGGCGGATGTCTGGACGCCATGATGGTCTCGCGCGGCCATGCCGAAATCTGGATTGAAACCAGCGGTAAGCCCTGGGACTTCGCGCCCCTCAAGATCATTGCCGAAGAGGCCGGCGCCCGCTTCTTCGATTTCGAAGGCAAGCCCACCATCTACGGCGGCAACTGCGTCGTCTGCGCACCCGCGCTGGAACAAGCCGTGCGCCTGTTCCTTTCCCAAGCACTGCCCGCGGAATAAGGAAAAAGTAAGTTTCTTGAGCCGCGGCGCTCGTACTCTTTCTGTAACCACTTAGTCACTCTCGACCTCAGATAGCTCAAGAAGGCGACGATCCGAATGAGCAGCGGCCCGTTCTAGTACCATAATTTCCGTAAGTGCTTGACGCGGACTTGGTTTTGTCCTATAGTTACTTCAGCGCCATTCAATCAAGAGGTCCGGATACGAAGAACTAACCGGCGACCTAACCTAACCATAAGTCACTGTTTAGCAAGACTTAAAGAGGTAGATGTATGGCATTTCCCAGACATGTTATATTCCCAGTGATACTCCTTGGCGTGATCGCCGGTGTATCGACGCGCGTGACTACCCGTGCGCAATCGGCGCCATCGGCGTTCGCCAATTTCGAGGAAGCGCAAACCAACCCTGTGCGCCTTTCGGCGGATGGCACGATCTTGTTTGCCGTAAATACGCCAAACGCGTCGCTTTCCGTGTTCGACGTGACCACCCCGGGCAGTCCCAGTTTGCTTTCCGAGATTCCCGTGGGACTGGGGCCCGTGTCCGTGAATCCACGCACCGACGACGAGGTATGGGTTGTCAACCAGGTCTCCAACAGCGTGAGCGTCGTCTCGGTTTCGCAGGGCATTGTCGTGGACACGATTAGCGTCAAACCCGAGCCGATGGATGTCGTGTTTGCCGGTTCCCAAGCCTATATCAGCGTTTCGCGCGCCAACGCCGTGGTGGTGGTCGACACCAGTACGCATGCCCCGATCAGTACGCTTCCGGTGTTCGGCGGCAGCCCGCGCGCGCTGGCTGTAAGCCCGACTGGGAGCACCGTATACGCCGCCTTTGCGATTGCCGGAAACGCCACCACCGTGATCCCGGCGAATCTGGCGCCGGTGCAATGCGGAGTGAAAGGCCAGACCAAGTTCAACCCCGCCCAGTGCGTTCCCGCCTTCAATCCGGCCTTGCCCACACCGCCGGAAGTAGCGCTGATCGTGGCGGCAACCGACCCGGACTGGAGTTCGGATATCAAGTACAAGATGCCGGACAATGGCGTGGTAGCCATCAACACGGGTGCAACTCCCTCGGTCGCCGGCTACTACTCGGGAGTTGGCACAATTAACCTGGGGCTTGCCGTGAACCCTGTCAGCGGGGATCTGTATGTAGCCAATACGGCCGCGCTGAACCTTACATCTTTCGAGCCAAACCTGGACGGCCACTGGGTGAACAACCAAATCACCCGCATTCAGGTGGCGTCGGGAACGGTCACGCCTTTCAATCTGAATCCGAACGTCAACTACTCCATCCTGCCCAATCCGGCAGCCTTAAGCACGGCGCTGGCGCAACCGGCCGGCGTGGTCTTCGATCCCAGCGGGAATTTCATGTACGTGGCATCCTTCGGCACGGACCGCGTGGCCCAAGTGAGCACCAGCGGGAATGTGAACTGGTTTGTGGAGGTGAACCCGCAGAGCGTCGGATCGGCTGTCAGTCCCACCACCAAACGCGGGCCCAGAGGGCTGGCGCTCAACTCGCAGGCCCAGACGCTGTATTCGCTGAACCGCATTTCCAATACCATATCGGTGATCGATACCGGCACGAAAGCGGTTACCGGCGAAATCGCAGTGGGCGCCGACCCCACGCCGTCCTTGCTGAAGGCCGGACGCGGATTTCTGTACGACGCCAAGCTTTCCGGGAACGGCATGGGGGCCTGTGCATCCTGCCACGTGGATGGCGACATGGACCACCTGGCGTGGAATCTGGGCAATCCGGCCGGCAGCATGACCAGCGTCGTGCAGAACGGGGTCACCATCGAGTTCCACCCCATGAAGGGGCCCATGACCACCCAGACCCTGCGCGGTCTGCTCAACCTTTCGCCCTACCACTGGAGGGGGGACATGGCCGACTTCGCGGCGTTCAACGTGGCTTTCAACGAATTGATGGGCGGCGCCGAGCTTTCCGATCCGGATATGGCGCTTTACACGAACTTCGCCAACAGCATCCTGTTCCTGCCGAACCCTAACGAGAACCTGGACCGCACCTTGCCTACCTCGTTGAATGGGGGAGATCCCGCCACCGGGCAGACCGATTTTCTCACAATTGACGGCACTGGCACGGCTACGATGAAAGGGACGTGCAACCAGTGCCACACCTCCAACAACTTCGGCCCTGGTTCGGACCGGGTGATCCAAACGGCTGGGGTCCCGGATGGCTCGCAGCCGCTGAAAGTGCCGGAATTGCGGAACATCTATCAGAAGCTGCTGTTTAACACGTCCGCCGCCAACACCATCGATGGTTTCGGGCTGGGGCATGATGGGAGTTTCCCAGGGCTTCTGGCGTTCTTGTCGAGCCCGCTTTTCAGCGCCTACACCGCGGCTGAGAAGACCGATATCATCGCATACAGCGTGTGCTTCGATACGGGAACTGCTCCCGCGGTGGGATATACCATCACCTTAACAGCGGCGACGATCGGCAATTCCACGCCGGAGACCGATTGGACGACGCTGCAGTCGCAAGCAAGCGCCGGCAACATCGATCTGATCGGCCGAGGCACAATCAAAGGCCAGCTACATGGGTTGCTGTACCAACCGACGTCGAACAACTACATCAGCGACGCCGGCGTGGTGTACACGCAAGCCCAATTACAGGCATTGATCGGCGCCGGCGACACTTTGAGCTTCATGGGGGTGTATCCGGGCACGGGTAGCGCGTCCAGCCAGCCCTAATTGCCCGAGTCGATCGCCGCGAGGGCCTTCATCAGGTCCGCGCTGGCGGCCGATGGGCACCAGTATTTCTCAATATGCTCGACGACCAACTGGGTCCCCCGGTCGTGGCTCACGTAGGGACGGTCCTTGGCGTTATACATGCTGTCCGTGAGATCGCGCACCAGCACGCAACGGATGCCCCAGTTGGTCATCTTCTTGATGGCGAACGAGCGGTTCAGCACGCACATGTTCACGTGGACCCCCATTACCAGCAAATTGTCTATGCCGCGCTGCCGCAGGAAGCTGTAGATCTGGGACCCGTCGTCGGAAATCACATCCGCTCCGCCCATGCGCAGCGCGGCGGTTTCGCGCGTCCAGGCTTTGTACGACGAGTCTTCCGTGTCGCAGCCCCCGTCGCGATCGTCGATGGGCAAAGGCGGATCGACGAGTCCCAGCGGCGCCGGAGACAAGATTCTGGCGATTCCCAGCATAATCTGCCGCTGCGGCCAATCCTTGTAGAACTCCATGGTCTCGGACGGCGCGTGAATAATCTGAATGCCGTGCGCGCGAGCTGCATCGACAACCGGCGCCATCCTCAAGGCCAGGGCCTCGACGCGCCGCGCGGCGCCCGAGCACCAGTGCTTGTCCCACATATCGCAGATCAGGACGGCGGTTCTCGGGATGGGGAGCGCCGCATCCAGCCGCACCTCCTCCCAAACGCCGCTGCCCTTGAAGGCCTCCACGCGCGACCGCAACGGAAGCCGCAGATCAGCCGCGATCGCCGCGCCCGCCAGGGCCAGCGCCACCAGATACCGCCGCCAAGACCGCATGGGGATTATGATACCGCCCGGAAGACCGCACCGCGTCTTGTGGAATCAGGCCGGCCTTTCCGGAGAATTCGGATACGAATCTCCGAAGTGTGGTTGACAGCGCAGGTAAAGGATCACATAATTGGCATAGAGTCAGAAGGCAATAATGGAGGCCTTCCACGAACGGCCAGTAAATTGCTCGGAGGAAGTTGTAAGCGAGGTATAAACATGCACAACGCTAATTGCTTTGCCGGTGAGTCGGCGCCCTGCCCGGGCTACTTTGCCAACGATATCTTGCCATGCATATGCAGCAGTAGGGAAAAGCTCCTCTTCGAGCTGAGCCAGGTTGCGATACCCTATGTTCCAGTCGAAGATTTGGCTCCCCGGGGAGCGCATGAGTTGCCGCTTAGCGCCTGAAAGAGTCTTGCGCCGCGGCTGAAATGGTCTGGAAGCATGGGTGAAGACTCCCATGCAAATCCACCGGTTGCTTGAAAATCAAGCGGGACCACTGCCGATTGTCGAAACTTCCGAAAGCGCGTGAGCACGGGCACTTCGTGAACCAGACCTGGGCAAGCTTTGCGAGTTCCCAAAGCACACTGGGTGAGCCTTCTCGATCGGCGTTTCCCTTCCGTTCTAAGATGCCGCCACCAGGCTGGTCTGCAATTCCGGGATTTGGATCTCTATGCGCGTACCGTGTCCGGGCTGGCTGTCGATGGTCATCCTGTGGTCGCTGCCGAACAGCACGCTCAGCCGTTCGCTCACGTTGCTCACGCCGATGCCCTGTTCCCGCAGCGTCGCCAGCTTGGATTCGGGTATGCCGACACCGTCGTCCTCCACCCACAACCATAGCCGCGAATCGAGTCGCCGGCAGCGCAGCCGGATAATGCCGCCTTCCACCTTGCTGCTCAACCCGTGCTTCACGCAATTCTCGATCAGGGGTTGCAGCAGCATACTCGGCACCAGCATGTCCAGCGTGTCGGCCGCCACGTCCTTTTCGAAGCGCAGTTTGTCGCCGAAGCGCACCACTTCGATGGCCAGGTAATCGTCGATGAAGCCGATCTCCTCGCGGAGCGCGCTGAAATTATCGTGCTTGCGCAGCAGCCGCCGCAGGATGTTCGACAGCTTCAGCACCATCACGCGCGCCTGGTTCGGGTCGGTGCGGATCAACGATGACACCGAGTTCAGGGTGTTGAAAAGGAAATGGGGATTGATCTGGCTGGTGAGCGCCTCCAGACGGGCTTGAATCAAGTGCCGCTTCTGCTCCTCAAGCTTGCCCTCGTTGCGGGTGTTGTTCCAGATCTTGATAGGGAGAGTGACGGCGAACAGCGTGGTTGCGTAAACCGCCAGGTACATCAGGAAGTTGGGCTGCTCCGGATGCAAATAAAAGATCCGGCCCTTCGCGCCGAAGGCTTGGCCGAGCGCCTGCCGCAGGAATTCGGCGAATAGAATTACGACGAAGAAGAGCAGGTTGAAAGCGTTCCGCCGGTCGAAGCGGCGCTGCTTGAAGAAGCGCCACAGGTTCAGGTCGAAGAACGGGCTGAAGCGCCAGATGTCCTCCGGATCGGCGGCGCAATCTCGCAACAAGCCGCCCAAGACGCCCAGCCCGGCCAGCAGCGGCATGGTCAGATACTCGCGGTTGATCATGGCCGGAACCGAGATCAGAATTCCCGACGTCAGCCCTGTAACGTAGCCGCCCAGCAGGCCGGCGAGCAGGCTGCCTTCCAGGCCCAGGTCGAGCGCCGGGTAGCTGCCGGCTTGGTAACTGGCGCCGACCACGCGCGTGGCGACGCTCGCGCCGAACACGCCGGAGAACCACAGCGACAGTTTCACGCGCTGGGCCATGGTCCGGTTTTCGCGCATCAGCATGCGCTTGACGGCGCTCCAACGCACCAGGATGCTGGCCAGCGAGGCCACCACACCGAGCTTCACCAGCAGCGTGACCAGGGAGGAATCCGCCATTGAATGCTTGCACATCATTATAATGGAAGGATCAAGACAGCCGGTAGAGAGCTCATGCACACTCCCTCCGCGCTCCGGCTGCACAAGGCTGCCGAAGCGGATTTCCCAACCCGGTTCGGACACTTTCGAATCTATGGATTTGAAGGCCGCGGCGAGGACCGCCTGGAAGAGGCCGTGGTCCTGGCAATGGGCGATGTGACGCGCGGTGCGCCGGCGCCGCTGGTGCGCATTCACTCGGAATGCCTGACGGGCGACGTCTTCCACAGCCTGCGCTGCGATTGCCGGGCACAGCTTGAACTGGCGTTGCGCACGATCGCCGAAGAAGGCCGCGGGCTGTTGATCTACGAGCATCAGGAGGGGCGCGGCATCGGCCTGATGAACAAGCTGCGCGCCTACGAATTGCAGGACGAAGGCGCCGACACGGTGGAGGCCAATGAGCGTTTGGGCTTCGCGTCCGACTTGCGTAACTACGAACTGCCCGGCGAGATTCTGCGGTACTTCGGGTTGAAGAGCATCCGGCTGCTGTCGAACAATCCGGAGAAGGTGGCCGCCGTGGAAACCGCGGGCGTGGTGGTGGAGGAGCGCGTGCCCTGCATCGTGCCGGCGATGGTTTCCACGGAGGCGTATTTGCGGACGAAGAAGGAGAAGATGGGGCACTTATTGGAAGGCCTCTAATCGGCCTCGCCTGGTCGAGGATCGTGAGCCGAGACGCTGCTGTGCTCGTTGACTAGGTTCTGCTACTTGAAGATCACAAACCCGGTTTCCATGTGGTAACCGGATGAACTGACGTCCATCAGATCCAAATCGACTTCGCTGCCCGGTTCGCCCTCGAACCTCAACTGTACCGAACCCGTTGCGGGCCGGCGCAGTTCGCTCCGTCGGTTGTCGGGGTTCCCGGAGATGTTGCCGGCAGGCGTATTCGTGTGCACGCTTGATAGATCGTACCGGAAAAGCAGCGGGATCATAAGGCCGCTTCCCTAATTTGGCGGTGAAAAACGCGGAGGCAGTGCTACTTTTTCCCCGTCCAACTCATCCAGTACTCCTTCCACTCCACGCTCTCCCCCGCCGGCAACACATCGATGGGATTCAACCCGTCCAGCATCACCGCGCTCTCGTCGGTAAACGCCTTCTTCCCCTGATTGGCCAGCGCCTTGGGATGCGGCCCGTGATGGATGCCGCGCGGATGCAGCGTGGCCATGCCGGCCTTGATATTGTCGCGGCTGAAGAAATCGCCGTCGTGATAGAAAATGAATTCGTCGTAGTCTGTGTTGCGATGGAAGAATGGCACCTTCAAGGCATCCGCGTCCTGCTCCAGGGGCCGCGGCAGAAAACTGCAGACTACCGCGCCATCGGTGACGAAAGTGGTATGCGCGCTAGGCGGCAAATGCGCGCGATGGCTCATGATCGGGCGGATGTCGCGCATATTGATCTTCCACACGGTCAGATCGCCCTTCCAGCCCACCACATCCATCGGATTGAACGGATAGAATACCTTGGAGATCTCGTCGTCCACCTTGATGCGAATCTCCCACTCGCGGCCGTCGTCGTCGTCGATCGGCGCGGGGTCGGGAGTGGTGATCGCCGCCGGATCGTAGAGCGCGTGCTGGCCCAGCAGGCCCTTATCCGGTTGGTCGAATTCGCCGCGCGACTGCACGATCAGGAAGAAGTTGTCGCCGGTATCCGGAACGATCCTATAGGTAACCGCGCGCGGCACGACGATGTAATCGCCGCGCTCGTACCGCATAGGGCCGAAATCCGTTTCGATGGTCCCCTCGCCGCGATGCACGAAGATCAGCTCGTCGCCATCCGCGTTGCGATAGTAGAACGGCATGGGCGCCGCGCGGCGCGAGACATACAGCTTGATGTCGCGGTTGCCCAGGAACGCCACCGGCATCCCCTGCGGATCGGTCAGGTCGGGCGGTTCCAGTTTGTTCAGGTCGAAGCAATGCGGCCGCAGCTTGCCTTCGAAGCGCACCCACCCCGTCGGCGCGTGGGTATGGTAAAGATGCGCGCTCTTGCCGTAAAAGCCCTTGCGCCCGTGCTCTTCTTCAAACGTTCCTTCCGGCAGCCCGACGTGGGCTTGCGAGGCAACTTTGCCTTTTTTCAACGGATGCATGCATACTCCTGCTTCTAAGCATAGCGGGACGCAAGGGGACCATGCGGCTGGGCCTGAGCGCCAGTTGACGAGGCCCGCCATCCGGATCTGCGTTCCGTCGACCTTAGCTCGTCTCGAGTGCCTCCCCGACCCTGTTAGTTCGCGCTCTGAACGGCGATGAACAGAGTCTGCGCCCCCGGCGTGCCGTTCAGCGTGAAGGTAAGGGGCGCCGGATCGCTTGCCGTAACAGCCGGCGCCACCACGTTGAATTGGTACAGGCCCAGGTAGCCGGGCGCGAGGCCGTCGTATGCCACAGTCGCTTCGGTGTTGCCGAAATAGATATGGAACGGCGCGGCCAAGCTGTTGGCCTCCTCCACCGTCTGTCCCGCGGGAATGTTGGGTGTCACATCGCCGAAGCCGACGCCGTAGACGATGAGCGTGTCTCCGGGCTTCGCGGCGCGCGAGGTTACGCCCGAAATCGCCCCCGTAGGGACCGCGAAGGTAGAGTAATCGGGGAACAGCGCCGCTACATATTGGTTCCCGCCCACCTTGAAGGATGCCGGAGCGAGTAAGCCCGGCTCGGCGGCGTTCACCGTGAGCGAGTAAGCGCTACCGGCCCCGGCGGACGTCGTGACAACCATTTGTTGGGAGCCGGATGCGATGCCGGACGGCGCCTGCACATTCACCTGGCCGGGGCTGATGAACGCGACAAAAGCCGGCTGGCCGCCGATAGTGACGCTGGTCCCGTCGAGCGCCGTGGGAGCGTTGATGCCGTTGAAGTCGCTGCCGGCCCAGGAGCGCGTGTCGGAGGCGAGATTGGACCCGTAGATTTCGATCCAAGAGCCAGGGGCGACAGAGGTGAATTCACCGAAGGAGCTCGCGCTGACAACTCCGCCCGCGCTGACGGAGGGCAGAGGAGCGGATGTGGAGGCGAGGGATAGAGAAAGACAGTGCCGGCGCTCTCACCAGTAGCGCCGCCGTAATATGTTGTCCCATATAGCTTGCCGTCACGGCCCTGGACAAGCCCGCTATACGACCTGTCTGCGTCCGTGCCGTCGAAGCTGTAGATGGTTGTAACGGCGCCCGCCAGAGTCATTTTGAAAATCGCGCCGGAATACGAGGCTCCGCCAGAAAAGGTTGTCCCGTACAAGTTCCCGTCCGCCGCTTGGATCAGCGCGCCATACGGGTTCGCGCCATCGCCATTAACTCCGGTGAAGGTGTAGAGGGTGGTCAGCGAGCCCCCGGGGGGATCCCAAAAAACAGTGCCGTCATCAGCCGCAACGAATCGCCGCCCCAAGAATTGATTTGGCCCATTGGGGAGTCATGGCGAGATCGCACGACTTCACAACTCTCCCGCGAGCCATGTGCAGGATTAGTGTAGGTTCGGGAGCGTCCCCCGCGCCCGGATCGGCTTCTTCGCTGTTATCGTAGGCGCGAAGCTCGCTCAACTTCGGCATAAGCTGAATCAGGTTGAGGCGGCTGCGGTCGTACCTCTCGCGAATCTTAGCCTCGGGAATATCGTGGCCGCCCCTGGCAACCCTCGCACCTACGCGCGCTATGTGAAGCTCGACACTGGCCAAGCCTACGTACCAAATGCGTACCTCGATCCCGGCTTGCGCCGCCGAGTCGAGTAGTGCCGCGATTGTTTGTCCCCCGAGCGTCGTCTCGATCGCGAAACTCAACCGTTCCGCGACGGCGCGTTCGAGAAGCCGCTTTCCCTGACGCCAGGCCGCGCTATTCGCCTCCGCTTGCGCGATCCCCGGATTGGCGGACAAGATATGGCTTGCCGCCTCGTCCGGGTTGAAGTACTCGGCGCCTTGCGCGAGGAACATGGCGCCGGCAATGCTGCTCTTTCCCGCCCCATTGGTGCCCGCCATGACGTATATGCAGGGCGCGCGGGATCTGTCAGCCACGCTTGTGCGCCGCCGCTGCCGCGGCTTTTCCCAGTCGCTTCGGCGACGCATCGAAAGCCGCCTTCATCCGGGCGCGGGCGGCTGGCGTCTGCATCCGGGCGAGCAGCGCATCGAATTCGCCGGTCAGCGCCTCGAGCTTCGCCTGTCCGGCGCGCGAGAGGGCATCGAATTCGTCAATGGAAATCAGAACTGCTTTAGGGGCGTCGTGCTTGGTGATTACCACTGTGCCACCCTGAATCACTCTCTCCAGGAGGCGGCCAAACCCGTTCTTCGCATCGCTTGCCGAAATGCGAGCGGCGCCGGTCCGCTTACCTTCGTAGTCATGGAGAGACATCTGCGTTCATTCCCCCAAGGCTATTTTAGCCATTTTAGACAAAATAGGCAATCTGGTGGACGGCCCGAATCGCAGCCTTACTCAGTGCCCCGCCGAACTATCGGCCCGCAGTTTCGACCGGATCAACGACTCCACCTGCCGCCAAACGCTCGGATCCGCTTCAATCTTGATGTGCGGCTTCATAAAGGCCCGCGCATACCACGGATATCCTTCGCAATCGATCGGATGCCTCTTATAGTCGAATAGAAAATTGCCGAGAATCTCGGTTCGCGAGGCGTCGGCCGCGCGAATCAGCCGCCGGCCTTGCAGGATTCCGTGCCGCTGATAGAAGTTGGCGGCTTGGGCCACGTTCGCTGGAATCGACTCGTCGTCCTCGCCCGGCTTCTCGATGCTGTCCACCTGCACTGTGAGCAACACCGGAATTCCCTCAGTTTCCAGAACGCGCGCCAGGGCGACGGCTTCCGACGCCCCCCAACTGTGCCCGTAGATGGCGATGCGGGCGTTCAATTTCTCCGCCGCCGACAGCGCTCCATCGTGGTCCACATCCAGCATCCGCAGAATCTCGCGATTGGCCTGCTGGCTGCGTCGATTCTCAAACAGCCTCACTTGCATGCCCGAAGGGTTGTCGTTCCGGAGGTGGGTTGCCAGCCGCACCTCGGAGTGGACCGCGTTGTTATGCCCCACCATCCCGCCGACGAACCCGATAACGATCGCAGGGCCGGGCACGCGCTGGGCAAAAGCGGCATGGTTCGCAAAAAGGCAGCTAAGAATAAGAGTTGGCGGGCTGAAGTTCACAAATTCCGTTCCGATTGAAATTGTACCAGCGTTCCGCCCAGCGTAATTTGGACTTTCTTATCCGCGTTTATCCGCGTTCATCTGCGGCCCATAATTTCCCCCTTGACAATCTAGGGCAATCCGTCCCATACTACCCATAGATCGTCATAGGAAACGCTCTCATGGCCAAATCCGATTCCCCCATGCTGTTGCAAGGCACCCTCGACCTGCTGATCCTGCACGCGCTGCAACGCGGCCCCCTGCACGGCTATTCCATCGCGCAAACCATCCACCGGCTGTCGGACCAGGCGCTCAAGGTAGAGGAAGGCTCGCTGTACCCCGCCCTCTATCGCCTGGAACTCGACGGCGCCATCGCCGCCAATTGGGGAGTCTCGGAGAATAACCGAAAAGCCAAGTTTTACGAAATCACCAAACGCGGCAAGAAACTGCTGGCCGCCGAGCAGGAAACCTGGAGCCGCCTGTCGCTGGGAGTCCAGCGCGTACTCGCGCGCCAGCCGTAACTCAAACAAGGAGAACCCATGCGCCGCCTCTTTCTAAAGCTTTTCCGCCGCCGCTCCATGGAGCACGATGTCGCAGCCGAACTGGCCTTCCATCGCGACATGGCCGCCGCGCAAGGCAATCCCATCCCCCTCGGCAACACCACCGTGGTCCAGGAACAGGCCCGCGACCTATGGCGCTTCGCCTGGGTCGAGAACCTCTGGCGCGATGTCGTTTACGGTATGCGCAGCCTGCGGCGCAGCCCCGCCCTAGTGATCACCGCGCTGCTCTCGCTAGGCCTCGGCATCGGCATCAACACCGGCATCTTTTCCATGGCCGCGGAGTTTTTGCTGAGCGA
Organism: Bryobacteraceae bacterium; assembly: GCA_035602155.1. GTDB lineage: Bacteria > Acidobacteriota > Terriglobia > Bryobacterales > Bryobacteraceae > Bog-159. The sequence goes on from DATNMW010000034.1 coordinate 19,508, forward strand.
GCCTTCCATCACCGACGCCCGCTCCGTGGTGTACCTGCGTATGGGCGGCAACAGCCATTCCAAGAAGGAAGTCGTCGACTTCGTGCGTTCGAGCGGTCTTTTTCAGGACGTGGCGGGCGAGAACGAAGAAGCTTACATCAACTGGAACGATGGCGCCGAAACGCGGCAAATCTCGGCGGTGCTGCTGACCAAGAATTACTTCACCGCTCTCGGCGTTCCCGTCGCCATGGGACGCGGCATCCTGGCCCAGGACCCCGACGAAGTGGCCGTACTGGGCGACCATTTTTGGCGCACACGCCTGCGCGGCGACCCCACCGTGGTTGGCCGCGCCATCCGCTTGGACGGCCGGCCCTACACCGTGGTCGGAATTCTGCCGCGGAACTTCCGCTCCCTCATAGGCTTTGGCTATGTGCCGGACGTGTTCGTTCCGAATTACCTGAACGACACCATCCTGGCCCTGTACGCCCGCCTGAAACCCGGCATGACCATCGGCCAGGCGCGCGCCGGTCTCGTCGCCGTCGCGCAGCGGCTCGACAAACAGATACCCATGCCCGCGCCGTTTCGCTACGCGGAAGGCATGCAAGTCTCTGCCGTCGGCGGCTTCGACCGCATCAAGAGCGAGACCGAGATGCAGACCGTGGGCCTGTTCTTCGCCATGCTGCTGATCGTTGTCGGTCTGGTGCTGATGATCGCCTGCGTGAATGTCGCCAGCCTGCTGCTGGCCCGCGGTTCGGCCCGCCGGCAGGAGTTGGCCATCAGGCTTTCGCTCGGCGCCAGTCGCGGCCGCCTGGTACAGCAACTGCTCGTGGAAACCGCATTGCTGGCGCTTGCGGGCGTCGCTTTCGGACTCGTGCTGCGCCAAGTAATGGCCGCCGCCGTCGAGGAACTCCAATTGCCCGTGCCGATTCCCATTCGGCTGCACCTGACGCTCGATTGGCGTGTGACGCTCTACGCCATTCTGCTTGCCGGCTTCGCCACCCTGGTTTGCGGACTTTTGCCGGCCTGGCGATCCGTCCGGCACTCCATCGCGCCGAGCCTGCGCCGCGAGGGCCGCATGCGGCTGCAACGCGGATTGGTGGTGGCGCAGTTGGCGCTTTCGATGATTGTGCTGACGGCGGGATTCCTGTTCTTGCGCAATCTTTGGCGATCGAACGCCATCAGTCCCGGTTTTGATATCCGGCAAACGATTTACGCCGATGTGAATCTGCCGCCGCAAGAGTATAAAGACCTCGCGCGGAAACGCGTTTACGTCACCCAGGCCGTACGCGCGTTGGCCGCACTGCCCGGCATCGAAGCGGCGGCCGCGGCGCGCGGCATCCCATTCACCGAGGGCTCGCGCTTCATGACCGACCTCAAGCTGCAGGACACCGGCAAGACCGTACGCGCCTTCTTCTATTGGAACGCGGTATCGCCAGACTATTTCCGCGCCATGCGCATTCCCATCCAAAGCGGACAGACCTTCCAGGCAGCCGGCGATACCGCCACGCGTCCCGTGATCGTGAATCGCACATTTGCGCAGCGCTACCTCGCTGACCGTGAGCCAATCGGCCTCATGTTTCGTTACGGGGAAGGCCGAACACTCTACGAGGTGGTGGCCGTCGTCGACGGCACCAAAAACCTCTCCATCGGCGAAGAACCTCAGCCGCAGCTCTATGAAGACCTCGCGCGCATCGATAACGACCGCACGCGTGTGGCGTTCGTCATTCGCAGCGCCACACCGCCGGGCACGCAGTTGCAGGCCGTGCGCGCGGCCCTGCGGCGGGTCGAACCGAATGCCGGCATGGATGTTGCCACGCTTTATTCCAGCATCGGACTGGCGTTTCTTCCCAGCCAGGTGGGCGCCGCCTTGCTGGGAGGCATCGGCGTACTGGGCTTGATGCTCGCCACCATCGGATTGTACGGCGTGATGGTGTATTCGGTAAGCCGCCGCACGCGCGAGATTGGCGTGCGCCTGGCGCTCGGCGCGGACCGGCGCGACATCGCCCGCATGGTTCTGGCCAGCGCCGGGAAGCTGATCCTGATCGGCTCGGCCGCCGGCCTGCTTTGCGCCTTCTTCCTGGTCAAGCCGCTGGCGATGTTCCTGGTCCCCGGGCTCCACCCGAACGATCCGCTGACCTTCGTTGCGGTGGCGGCGGTGCTGGCCATAACCGGCCTCGCGGCAGCATGGGGTCCGGCGCGCCGCGCTGCATCGGTCGACCCTATGACGTCGCTCCGCTATGAGTAGCGCACTTGCCACGTCTCCCTTTCCGGTGGCGGATCTGCCTGATCAGCGACGGCGCTATGAGTCTCGGAGCTTCCTAACCGCTACGCTCCTTACCGGAAGTTGGTCGTGAAACTTGCGTAGGAACTCGTAGAGGGCCCGATTCCGTACCGTGTCTTGATCTCCACGGGCCACAACATCGTCGCGGACGTGTGCCATTGGATTTCCATCTTCCCATCGCTTTGAGCCAACTGGCCCAAAATTATCGTCGGGTCCACAGGGGCTCAATTCGGAATGGAAGTTGTTTGCATATACGGCGCTGAAGTCTTCTGTGAAGCCAGGCCGAATGCTCGGTTGCTCCATTCCAGTGGGTCGTCCATACCGCATCAGCGTCGGAATCGTCGGCTCTCCAGTCTTCGGATTAGACGCTCCAGGACACGTACGCACCGCCGATCTTGTTTGGCGCCTTGATTCTCAGCGCTCTGTCCAATCTTTCAATCCCCTTCTCATCGGGGAGGGGCGCCGCCAATTTACGATCGTTGTCAAAACTCTGCCGCGCGCAGCTTATGAGTTTCAATCCCCTTCTCATCGGGGAGGCGGCGCCGCCCCGAAGGCGCGGCATTCTGGGTCCACGCTACGGCGTGCTAGCTGTTTCAATCCCCTTCTCATCGGGGAGGCGGCGCCGCCCGTGTATGCCATCGTTGCCCCGGACGAGTTGAAGCGCAACGTTTCAATCCCCTTCTCATCGGGGAGGCGGCGCCGCCATGCAGAGAGTGCAAGGCATACACATGATGTCGCTTCTGGAAGTTTCAATCCCCTTCTCATCGGGGAGGCGGCGCCGCCCGCAAGATCTCATCCTGAAGTGGAACCTGAAGCCGGATCGTCTTGTTTCAATCCCCTTCTCATCGGGGAGGCGGCGCCGCCTTCGGACATCGCCCGACGTGTTGGTTGTCCGGTGGTCTATGTGTTTCAATCCCCTTCTCATCGGGGAGGCGGCGCCGCCTCTATCGTAAATAAGTCCTTACCATACTATCACCTCGGATGCCAAAAAACCGGACCTTCCGCGCATAAGGACTTACGCATTCTCGAAAAAATAGCCACTTTCGGCTGGTGGACATCCATGTCGCTCTGCTGCAAGCACTTACACTGCGGCTCCCACGTACCCGTTTCCGGCGCGGTCGCCAAGAACCTCCGCAAACCCCTGGAATCAGGTCAGATAACATAGAATTCCCGATCCAAACCCTTCCGCCGGGGCAGCCCCCCGCACCTTATGTTTTCCTGCTGCATGCGGCGCACAACTAGGGGTAGTGCGCCGGACTGCCCTTTGCTAAAACAGCACCTTCAGCGCCAATTGCGTGTTTCGCGGAGCCCCAGGTCCAATCCCCGGCGCGCCAAACGCCACATCGTAAGTCGAGCCCACCTGTCCTAGATTGCTGCCGCAAACGCAGTTGGCCGGCCCGGAATAGTTTACAAAATTGAAGATATTGAAGATTTCAGCCCGAAACTGAACCGTAACGTGCTCGGTGATCGCGAAGTTCTTAAACACCGAGAAGTCGATCTGGTGATTGGGAGGGCCGTAAAACTCGTTACGCTTCTCATTCCCGTAGGTGCCTTGCGCGGGGTCCTGGAACGCCGCCGGATTGAACCAGAAATAGGTGCTGGTGGCACGATCCGAGGCGGGCACATTCGCGAATGGGTTACCCACCACCTCCGCCCGGTCGGCGTATTCGGCCGTGCCGCTGGAATCGTCGCCGGACGTCACCGTAAACGGTGAACCTGTGAAGAATGAGAACAATGTATTCAACTGCCAGCCGCCCAAAAGAGCCCGGTGCGTAGCCGGCTGAGGCAGCGCATAAGTCAGGAACATGGAAAACGAGTTGCGAATGTCGAAATCCGAATTGCCGTAATCGCACCGCAAGCAATAACTGTCCTGCGGAATGATGTGGCGCGCGTAGGACAAGTCGTCCATGGAATGCCCCAACGTATAGCTGAGCTTGGTAGTAATACCGTGGAAGTTGTTGGTCTTAACGGAAGCCAGCAGGCCGTTGTAATGCGCATTGGCGACCGACGACACTTCGTTGATCGCTGCCAGGTCCGGAAACTGGCTATAGTACGGCCGCGAACTGTTCATCTCCGGCGCGCCGATCGGAATCTGATTGATATCCAACATGTCCGGCAAGTGGCGGCTCAAGCTGCCCGCGTAGCCCACCTCGACTACCGCATCTCTGGCAACTTGATACTGAACGTTGAGATTCGTATTCATGCTATAGCCGGTGACGAATTGCTGGCTCACGGAGAAGCCGCCGTATGGGCCGGTCGACGAACTCCCCGCAAAGATAGGAACGCCCGACACTAGAGTAATCGGCGATTGATTCACCACCGTTTCAACCGGCGCGGTGCCGCCAATGTTCCCGTTGATTCCGGTCCCCGCGCCGTTGGACGCGCCGCTGTCGCCGAAGTAGGCGACGTTGGGGACCTGATAGAACATGCCCCAGCCGCCCCGGATCACCAATTTGCCGCCGGCCTTCGGTTGGTAAGCGAATCCGAAGCGCGGAGCAAAATCGTGCAGATCGCGGGGCCACAGGGTGCTCAGACCGTGGGTGCCGACATAAGTAATGCCGCCGTCGGCGGGAATGAAAGTCGAAATCAGGTCCTTCGGATTCATGATGGGGCTCTGATACACCCAGTTCAAGCCATAGTTCAGGGTGAGCTTCGGAGTGATTTTCCACGAGTCCTCGCCAAAAACGGAGAATCCGTTCAGGTTGTAAATGCGTTGCTGGCTGCCGTACGCGATCCTGGCGTTGCCCGCGGCGATCCGGCCGGAAAGAAAATCCGCCAGTGCGTCGAGCGATCCGGCGATCGGAGAGTTGCCTACGCCCCAGGTGTCGGTCGGATTCGCGGCCGCCAGCGGCCCCTGCGTCCCATCGAACGTGAACGTACCGGGCGCATCCGAATCGTAAAACACATCCAGGCGCGAATAGCGGTAATCGCCCCCAAAACGGAACTGGTGGGAGCCCACCGTGTAGGTGAAGGTCTGATCGATGTGGCCCGTAGTGTCGATGCGCCCGAGCGGCGGCGTCAAGCCGGTTGAATCGAATCCGGACACGTTGATGTTCGGAGAGCCAAAATCGGTCGGATCCGTTACGCCGTCGTTGAATCCGATCGAGCTCATATTAAAGCCGTGGTTGGCGTCGTCGAACACTTGCTTGAAATAGTTCACACCCACCAGCGTTTGCGCAACCAAGCGCGGCGAAATCACTGCGTTGTACACCAGCGAGAAGTTATGCATGCGGCTGGGGCAGATCTGGAAGTAGTCGGGCAGCGCGGAGCCGACGTATTCCGTCTGATTTCCCGTGCCCCCGAAGTAGCGGATGGCGATGTTGTTCCTTGAATTGAAGTAATGATCCAGCTTGATCACGCCGTTGTAGCTGTTGGAAAGGTTGATACCCGCGCCGGCGTAGTTGTACTCGAGAGCCGGCCCGGTCAGGCTGTTGGCCGGCCAGAGGTAGTTGATTACGTTCGTCATGAGCGGGTTTACCCCTACGCCATCCTTTGCCATCACCGCTTCGGCTGCCGAAACCCATGCGGCCGAAGGAGTGGTTCCCGGCGCAGTTAAAGCCTGCTTATAGTTCTGCTGCTCATAGTTCATGAAGAAGAAAGTGTTGTTCTTCACGATGGGGCCGCCGAGTGAGAAACCCTCCTGGTTGTTCCGAAGTTCCGATGTGGGCGCACTAGGCGGCGTGAACCAGTCGCTCGACGCCAGCGCCTCGTTCCGGTTGAAGTAGTATATCGAGCCATGGAAGCTGTTGGTTCCGGACTTGACCACCACATTCAGCACCCCCCCCGAGTTGCGGTTCTCTTCGGCGCTGCTGCTGCTCTGCAGGGAAAATTCGGCGATCGCGTCAAGCGGAAGCAAGGTGCCGGCAATGCCCGACACGCCGCTTTGATTGACGGCGTTTATGTTGTGCCAAAGATCGTTGTTGTCTGCGCCGTCGATCTTCCAGTCGATCCCGTTGAACCGCGACCCATCCAGCGAGCCGTTGGCGTTAGCGCCCGGGTTGAACTTCAGCAACTGTGAGAAATCGCGGCCGTTCAAAGGAATGTCCAGGATCTCCTTCGTATCGATTTCGCTGGTTTCCGACGACGAAGCAGTCTCGATCGCCACCGTGGCGGCCGCCACCTCCACGGTGGTCGCTTGTTTTGCCACTTCCAGCTTCAATGCGACGGTGGCAATCCTGCCGGCGTCAACCACGACGCCGGATACGTGCACCGTGTCAAAGCCCGGCTGGGTGACGGTAATGTCGTACTTGCCGAGCGGGAGATCCTGAAAAACAAACTCCCCTGTCGAGGAAGCGGGACTCTCCCGCGTCAGGCCCGTATCCGGACTCACCAGCTTGACAGGTACGCCGGCCACGGCGGCGCCGGTGGTGTCGGTGACGGTGCCCGCAATGCCGCCGCGGAACGTCTGCGCGACGAGCGGCGTGATCGTGGGTAATGCAATCAGGAAGGCAACGGCGATAATTCGTCGAATCATGAGCGACTCCTTGTAAACCAATGAATGCGACCAGGCGGTGGGGCAGGCGGTTGCGCCTGCCTTGCTCGCTAACGTTGCGGCGCAGATTTAGTGTCGGAGCGGTCGTGGCTCAAATGCGTCCGGAGGGCGGGGCTGAAACTCTTGCGTTAGCCTCCGGTGTTCACCTGTTATATACAGCGAATTATACAGCGAACCTCTTGGCTGATTCCATGATTAAACGTTTTTAATTTATGTGATCGATCCCTTGACAGTCCGCCCCTGCAAAAAGCCAATCCCAGATCTTCTAACGGCGCGCGGCTATTGAATGGTGCAAGCACGCCGCGGAACACGCCAGGACGCTCGGCGGGAAACCATGGTCCTATGTCCTGATTCCCCATGAGGTGATCGCCGCCAGCGCAACCTTGGACGGGCTGCTCGCCGTCTTCAGAGCGGCAGCGGCGTAAACGCAGTACACTAAAGAGCAGGAAGCCGTGACCGACCACGAAAAGATGGAATTCTGGAATTCCCTGGCCAGGCTATATGACGACTGCCTTGCCCTCAAGGAGGCGACTGCCAAACTGGCGGATGCCGCCCGTGAACTGCACCAGGTCGCCAGTGCGCATGAAAGGCGCCTGGATAAGATTGAGGTCGTGCAGCAGTGGCTGGCGGAAAGAGAGAGCGCGAGAGAGAAGCGAGACCAAGCATGATGGGTGCCGCAAAATTGGCTTCGCCATTTTAGTAAATACATGCAAACAAACAACTTATTGGCTTCGTTCGTCACAAAATGAGTGTCTCGCATCGTCAAAGGCCAGTCCTCCCATTGCCCCCGCTGCTATACTGAAGTAGGCTTGCAAGAATACATCCGGATTCGCGGCGCGCGGGTCCACAACCTCAAGAATATTTCGCTCTCGCTCCCGCACAACCAGTTAACTGTCATCACGGGTGTGTCCGGTTCCGGCAAATCATCCCTGGCGTTCGACACCATCTACGCCGAGGGCCAACGCCGCTACGTCGAGTCGCTCTCCGCTTACGCCCGCCAGTTCCTGGAGCGCATGGAAAAGCCCGCGGTGGAGGATATCGACGGCATCGCGCCCGCAATCGCCATCCGGCAGAAGAATACCAGCCGGAATCCGCGCTCGACGGTGGCCACCTCCACCGAATGCTACGACTTTCTGCGGCTGCTTTTCGCGCGTGTGGGGCGCACCTTTTGCCCCAACTGCGAAACGCGTGTGGAGCGCGACACGGTCGATCAGGTGGCGCAGCGGCTCCTCGCCCTGCCCGCCGGCTCGCGCTGGTACGCGCTTTTTCCGGTGATCGCGGACCAGCACCCCAATACGCAGGCGCTGCGCGATCGTCTCTTCGATCTGCGCAAGAAGGGCTTCAACCGGCTCTTTCAAGCTGGCAAAATCTACGAATTTTCCACGCCCGAATCGCTGCTGGATATCGATTTTTCGAAGCCCGTGTTCATCCTGGTGGATCGCCTGGCCATCCCCGCCGAGCAGGGTCCCGAGTTGCGCCAACGCATCGTCGATACGGTCGAGATCGGCTACCGCGAAGCCGGTGAGATCGTCCTGGAGCCTGCTGGTGGGGCGGGCGATTCCGCCTTCAGGCGCTTCTCCGAGAAATTCGCCTGCAAACAGTGCGGCCTCACCTTCGTCGAACCCGAACCGCGCTTGTTCAGTTTCAACAACCCCTTCGGCGCTTGCCCGCGCTGCCAGGGCTTCGGCAACACCATCGACTTTGACATGGACCTGGCGATCCCCGACAAGAACAAGACGATGGAAGGCGGCGCCGTAGACCCGTGGACCAAGCCGAAATACCGCTCCTGGCTGGGCAACTTCCGCAAGACGGCACGCAGCAAAAACGTGCGCCTGACCATCCCCTTCTGCGACCTCACTGAAAAGGAACAGGAAACCGTTTTCGCGGCCGTCCGCAGCTTTTTCGATTTCCTCGAAACCAAGAAATACAAGCTGCACGTGCGCGTGTTTCTGAGCCGCTACAGGGGCTACGCGCAGTGTCCCGAATGCCGCGGCGCACGCCTGCGCAAAGAAGCGCTATACATTCGAATAACCGGCCGCAATGTTTACGATATCGTGCGCATGAACATAGCGGAAGCGCTGGCCTTCTTCGATGCGTTGCAGCTTTCGCCCGAGGAAACCGCCATCGCGGATAAGATCCTCGTCGAGATCCGTCAGCGGCTCAAGTTCCTGAACGATGTGGGCCTCGAATATCTGACATTGGATCGCCTCGCCGCCACGCTCTCCGGCGGAGAGGCGCAACGCATCCAACTCGCCACCTGTTTGGGATCGCGGCTGGTAGGCTCCTGCTATGTGCTGGATGAGCCGTCCATCGGGCTGCACGCGCGCGATACCGGGCGGCTGATCCGCATCCTGCATGAGCTGCGCGAAATCGGCAACACCATCCTGGTCGTTGAGCACGATCCCGACGTGATGCGGTCGGCCGATCACATTGTGGACCTTGGGCCGGGCGCGGGCGAGCACGGCGGCGAGATCGTCTACGAAGGCTCCTATGCGGACCTGCTGCGCCGCGGGCAATCGCTCACCGGCCGATATCTGCGCGGCGAAAAGCGTGTGGCCATCCCCACTTCGCGCCACTCTTTGCGGGGCGCGCATCGCCTCGGGTTCTTCGGCGCGCGCACGCATAACCTGAAAAACATCGACGTCGAGATTCCTTTGGGCGCGATGGTGGTGGTCACCGGCGTCTCGGGTTCCGGCAAGTCCACGCTGGTGCACGACGTCATATACCGCTCGATGCAGGCGCTGCACAAGGCTCCCTCGACGGAACCGGCGCCGGTAACGCCGGACGAACAGTCGATCGAGCCGGCGCTGAAGCTAGCCTGCCGCAAGATCGAAGGCGCAGAGCCGATCAGTGAGACCATCATGATCGATCAGTCGCCCATCGGCCGCACGCCGCGCTCCAACCCGGTGACTTATATCAAGGTGTTCGACCTGATCCGCGCGCTGTTCGCTTCCACGCGCGACGCCGAAAAGCGCGGCTACACTGCCGGCCACTTCTCGTTCAACATTCCGGGCGGACGCTGCGAGACGTGCCAGGGCGATGGAACGGTCACCGTAGAGATGCAGTTTCTGGCCGATGTCGAGCTGGTTTGCGAAGAGTGCAAGGGCACGCGCTTCAAGAGCGGCATCCTCGACATTCGCTTCAACGGGCTGAACGTGCACGAAGTGCTGCAATTGACCGTGGACGAAGCCATCGAGTTTTTCGGCGGCCAGAAACGCATCGCGCAGAAGCTGCAGGTGCTGGCCGACGTGGGCCTCGGCTATCTGCGGCTGGGACAATCGGCTACCACGCTCTCCGGCGGCGAAGCGCAGCGCGTGAAGCTGGCCGCGCACCTGGCGCAAGCCACTTGCGAGGGTACGCTGTATATTTTCGACGAGCCCACCACCGGCCTGCATTTCGACGACATCGCCAAACTGCTCGCGGCCTTCGGGCGTCTGATCGAAAATGGCGCAAGCCTATTGATTATCGAACACAACATGGATGTGATCAAAGCGGCGGACTGGGTGATCGATCTGGGGCCGGAAGGCGGCGATCGTGGCGGCTACGTGGTGGCCACCGGAACGCCGGCGCAGATCGCCAAGGCGCCGGGCTCCTATACGGGCCAATTCCTGCGCCAGGTGCTCGCCGAAGTGGCGCACGCGTAGAATAGGGGTATGTGGGCGTTCGTCGCGGTCCTGTTTTTCCTGCAAGCTCCGGACTACTACGCGGAAGGCGCGAAAGCCCTGGACGCCGGAAAATACGACCAAGCCGCCGAACTGTTCGCCAAAGCCATCGCCGCCGATCCCAAGGATTACGCGGCGCACTTTCACCTGGCGCTTTCCTACACCATGCTGAAGCGCGATGCCGATAGCCTCGCGGAATACAAAAAGGTCTTGGAGCTGAAACCCGGCCTCTACGAAGCCGAGTTGAACGCCGGCATCCTGCTGCTTCGCGATAAACAGGCAAGTGCCGCGGCGGAGTATCTGAAACAGGCGGTGGACCAGAAGCCCAAAGAATTCCGGCCGCTGCTGTATTGGGCCCAAGCGCTCCTCGAAGCGGGCAATGCCGCCAACGCCGAGCACCAATACCGCGCCGCCCTGGAATTCGATCCGAAATCCGCCGCCGCCGAGTTGGGCTTGGCGCACGCGCTGGCGACGCAAGGCCGGCTGGGGGATGCGGCGCCGCATTTCCGGGCAGCCGCGCAACTCGATCCGAACTATCGCGATAGCTTGCTGGAACTCGCGGGATTGTACGAGAAAAATCTCCAGGACGCCGAAGCCATCGCCATCTACCAGGAGTTCCCGCAGAATGCCGGCGCACAGGAGCGCGTCGGGCAATTGATGCTGCAAGGTAAGCATTCCGCTGAAGCCATCGCCCCGCTCGAAGCCGCCATGCAGAAGGATGCCACGCCGGCCAACCGGCTGGCCCTGGCTACCGCTTACCTGTTCGAAAAGCAGTTCGCGAAGGCCCTGCCGCTGCTGGAACAGAGCGTGGCCGCCGAGCCGGCCAACTATTCGCTGCATATGATGTACGGGCGCGCCTTACGCGATGCGAAGAAATTCGATCCCGCCGCGCAACAGTTCTTTCTAGCCACCAAGCTGCAGCCGGATTCGCGCGAAGCATGGAACGAACTGGCGGGCATGCTGTACATATCGGAGAAATTTGAACAGTCGTTGGCGGCGCTCGACCGCGCGCACCAGTTGGGAGACGATACTCCGGCGAATTACTACTTCCACGCCATTACCTACGATAAATTGCGGGCCTTGAAGCAGGCGCTCGAATATTACCAGGAATTCTTGTCTCGCAGCAACGGCAAGTTTCCGGACGAAGAGTGGAAGGCGCGCCAACGCGCCAAGCTGCTTACCAGGGAGTTGAGCAAGCAATGACCGCGCGCTTGCTGCTCGCGATCCTGCTCGTTGCCGGCGTATCGCGCGCCAGCCTGCAAGAGGCCAAAGCCGAGCCCAATCTGGGCAAACGGTCGGTGCTGGCGCTGGACAATGCCTTCAACGCCCTGACCCAGGCTCGCGACGCGTACACCAAGGGACTGAACGCGCAAGTTGAGATATTCACCAAGGAAATCCAGGAATCCGTGGAACTGGCCGATACGTCTCTCCAGCAGACGGGCAAGAATCCGCGCAAGAATCCCAAGTGGTTCAAGCGCGCCGAGAGTTCCACGCGCGACCTGTTGCGCCGGCTGGATGCGTTCCAACAGTCGATGGACGCGGCGGACCGCCCCATGCTCGACGCCGTGAAGGTCAAGGTCCAGCAGGTGCATGAGGATCTGTTGCTGGGAGTATTGGAGGGCAAAGAGAAATGAAAGCTGTGCTGATTTGCGCGCTGTTGGCCGCGCCCCTCGCGGCGCAGCAGCAACGGGATTATCTGACCGTGGATGAAGGGGACCAGATCCGCGAGGCGCAGGACCCCAACGAGCGGTTGGCGCTCTACATTCATTTTGCCAGGCAACGCCTCAGCCAGGTGGATCACTGGCTGGCCAAGGAGAAGCCCGGCCGCTCCATCCTGATCCACGACGCTTTGGACGACTACGCGAACATCATCGACGCGATCGACACGGTCGCCGACGACGCCTTGCAGCGCCGCGTGAATATCAAAGTGGGCCTGACGGCCGTGGTCACCGCCGAGTCCGAGATGCTGGCCAGTTTGCAGAAGATCCAGGACAGCCAACCGAAGGACATGTCCCGCTACGATTTCGTCCTGAAACAATCCATTGACGGAACCAACGACAGCCTGGATCTGGCCCGGCAGGATCCCGCCGTTCGCGCCGCGGCAGTGGCGGCCAAGCTAGCCAAGGAGAAAAAGGAGCGCGAGGCCGCCATGTCGCCCACCGAACGCGACGCCAAGCAGGCCGAGGAAGCCAAGGCTGAGAGGGAAAAAGAAAAGAAAAAAGCGCCTACGCTCCTGCGCCCCGGGGAGACACCCAAGGACCAGGATCAGTAGGACAAGCCCCCGGCCTGTCCTTTAGCTGGGGTGTTCAGCCGTTTCCGGAACGCGCTGGCCGCGCGCAGACCTGGCGGCGTCGCTCTTCCCTTTTTCCAGTGCGCCTGCAACGGACGAGCGCACTCCCCGACGTCATCCGATTGGCAGATATTCAATCCTGCCCCGCCACTCATCCTGAGATGTCGCCCGGGCGATCAGTTCAATATCCTCCACCATTTGACCGATCGTGATCCGAAGTTGGTGCGCGTAGATAATGCCGGAGAAGTCTTTATGTTCCCACAACCGCCGCGCGCCTTCGCGGAGGAGATCCGCATCCTGCGAGACAAGCACACGGCCAAGCTCTGTCGCCCGCTGCAATAACTGGTCATCGTCCAATTCTCCCGCACCGTCTTCCTGCGCTGTCAGGACGTCTATCGAGCGCAAGCGCAACGCGGTCGTGACAGCCCGTCGTACGTGCACATCCATGTACAACGCTACGCTCAAAAGGATCGCTTCAGACCGCCCAACTTGCGCCGGAACGCCGCATCGGAAACGCGCGCAGCAAGGTCATCGGATTCTTCCAGTCCGTGCCTGATCTGCTCATCGACTGTATCCTGGTTTTCATAGTAGTAGGTCAGTGCGCCGTGGATTTGGGCCAATGAGAGATTCGGGTGTTGAAAATGGATTTCTTCCGGACTCGAACCATAGGCGATCTTATCCAGAACAACTTCCATAACCTTCACTTTCGTCCCGGCGATCCAGGCTGTGCCCTGATCGTCCACGTCGATCTGAGTAGCGAAAGTGGCGGTCAAGCGTTGCCTCCTCGCTTCAGTATACGCCCCTGGTGAGGCGACATGCTCTGTGGGGCGGGACTCCAGGACCCGCTGTGGAGTTCGATTGATTTTCGGGCCTCCTGGGCTTATACTGGGAGAGCAGTAGCGCCTGGAACCACGGCGGGCGCTCGGCAACGCAAATTTCGCGGAAGTGTCGATTCCGATGTTCTTTACGCCTTGGAACGGAAGGCAGAATCGCAAGGTTCTGGTGCTCGGTTGTTCGTTTGTTTTGCTGTTAACCGGGTATGCCGGCGCCCAGACAATGACGCTGAGCACGCTGTACGTATTCAGAGGCCCCCCGGATGGGGCCCTTCCTTCTTCCGGGTTGGTGCGTGGCCAAGACGGAGTGCTGTATGGTACGACCGTCGCCGGCGGAATCATTAATGACGACGAGATCCTTGGGAAGAATGGTTGCGGGACAGTATATTCGCTGTCATGGGGAAGTTCGCAGACCACGCGTCCAACTCGTCGGTTAGCCTGCGGCCGTCGCTGGTCGTGCCAAGCACCTACGCTCTTACAAGCTCCGAACTCACGCGGAAAGTCGGGCTGCAGGGCGTCAGCCTGCATTCCTTGCAGCACTTCACACGCCGGCAGCCTACCGAGCAACAGCGTGCCGAGCCGCTCGGTCCTCATCCACGACGCTTTGGACGACTACGCGAACATCATCGACGCGATCGACACGGTGGCAGACGACGCCTTGTAGCGCCGCGTGAATATCAAAGTGGGCCTCACGGCCGTGGTCACCGCCGAGTCCGAGATGCCGGCCAGTCTGCAGAAGATCCAGGACAGCCAACCGAAGGACATGTCCCGCTACGATTTCGTCCTCAAACAATCCATCGATGGGACCAACGACAGCCTCGACTTGGCCCGGCAGGATCCCGCCGTTCGCGCCGCGGCGGTGGCGGCCAAGCTAGCCAAGGAGAAAAAGGAGGGCGAGGCCGCCATGTCGCCCACCGAGCGCGACGCCAAGCAGGCCGAGGAAGCCAAGGCTGAGAGGGAAAAAGAAAAGAAGAAAGCGCCTACGCTGCTGCGTCCGGGGGAGACACCCAAGGACCAGGATCAGTAGGACAAGCCCCCGGCCTGTCCCGTAGCGCCAGGATTATTGCGTTCCATAGTAAGATCCGTATTGTAGATGAAGCACTCCCCCTTCGTTTCCGGCCTGCGATTCCTTCCCTTCGCGTTCCTCGCCGTGATGGTGGGCATATTGGGCTGCGCCTGGCTCGCGCTTGGGCAACGGCCGGCTCCCAAGCCGCCCCTTTCGGGCACGAATCCCGAGGCCGTTAAGGCGGAACAGTCCAGGATCGAATACGAACAGGATGCACTGGAGAAGCGTGTTGCAATGCTGCAGACCCAACTCGGATGGGTGTTGGCCGCCGTCGCTTTGTTTACGCTTGTCCAAGGCGCCTTTGCGGCGTTAGGTGCTTATAATTTTGTTCAGCAAGCCGACCGGATCATGGCGGATATAACGCGTCGGGGCGATAGGGCTGTCAAAGACATTGAAAAACTCGCACTCGAGGTACGGGCGCGTTATCCGATGTTCCAACGGGTTGAAGACGCGCGCCGCGAAGCCCTTGAGAGCCTCCATCATGTGTTGGAAAATGCCGACTGGCGGGACGATATTTACAACCGTTTAGAAACGCAGAAGAGGCAAAGGCTCCTGTCCGTGGAGAACTTCCTCGGACTGGAATTCCTCGAATCGGGCAGCGGCATTGCGGGCGACTTGCGTGTGATGGGGTATTTCTACGCTTCAAAGTATCTGAACGAAAAGCGCAAGAATCCAACCGATCTTGATCGCGCTCAGTATTACCTCTACTTGGCGCTCGACAGTTCAAACCACGCGTTTTATCACCTGAACGATTATGGCCTTCTGCATCTTGAGATCATGAGACCTTCCAGGCTCGATGACGCCGAGCGGTGGTTTAAGGAGAGCCGGAGGAAGCGGAAGGAGCACCAACGCGCGGCCTATAATCTGGCTGCCATCGCGCTCAAACGCGGCAACCTGGCCGCCAATGAACCGGATAAGGTGAGGCACTACCGCGAAGCCCAGGACCTGCTTCGCGAAGCTCTCGGCTATTCCTTTTGGGAACTCGCAAAGAACATCGAAAAGGAAGGCGACATCCACTATAACCTAGCCTGCTGTCTGGCGCGATTATCCGGCTGCCGCGGGATTGAGAATGCTCCAAGCCTGCTGACCGAGGCCCTAAAAGAACTCGAAGCCGCAGCCACCATCGGCGGTACCAAACCCGAAGTGCTCTCTGGCGATTTGAATAAGGACGCTGGAGACTTGATCGCACTTTCCCGGTCCACGGACGAAACGATACGGACCGAGTTGTCTCGGATCCGATCCCTTTTCGACCAAGTTTGGGCCAAGATGGGCGTTCCGCGGACTTAGAGCCCAGGTGTTGCTTCCATTTCCTTCTCCGCCACCACTATACCACCCTCCACCCCTTATTACAACACCCGCGATCGCCAGCCATCGCCAGTAAGTTTTCGATTGAAAATAAATGGCGGGGACGACGGGGCTCGAACCCGCGACCTCCGACGTGACAGGCCGGCGCTCTAACCAACTGAGCTACGTCCCCGCTAGGGCGTGAACTCTTCCATACTAGCACGCCCGTCACCGGCCTGCATACAGCTCCGCCACGCGCTTCCGGTCCGCTTCGGAAATTCCCGAATGCTCGCGGATATCCGGCCGCGCGCGAATCGCACGCCGATACCGGTTGAAGTATTCCACCACATCGCCGCCGTATTGGAAGCTGTACATGATGTCCGTAAAGTCGTCGGTGTGCGGCAGCGCCAGCACGTGGCCGATCTCGTGCAGACAGGTCAGATACACAACCGTATCCCGGAACAGCTCATCGCTTTGGCCGGCGGCGGCCATACGCGGGCCGAATTGCGCCAAGTCGGGCTGCACCTCGACCACCCGGACCCGCTTGCCATTCAGAAACACCGTGTGGTTATCGCCATAGAGCTGCGGACTTCTGCCAAGCCAGTAGAACCGAACCAGCGCGTCATCCTCTTCACTAGCCGCAGCGAAGCGCAATCCGCTCCCGCCAGATCTCTGCCAAGCTTCCAGTGCCCACCGCGCCAGTTCGGGATCGGCGGCATCGCAACCGGAATGCGCCGCCAAAACCTCCGTGCAAGGCTGAATCCAGTAGGAGTAGACTTCCGTCGCCTGCAGCAAGGCCGCCGCGACCCACAGCAAGCAGGCGGCGCCCACCCACTTCATCGCCGCCCCGCTCGAACTTCAACGGGATCGCCGCACAACTGCCGTACCAGCGCTTCCAGTTCCGACACCCGCTGCGCCAGATCGTCGATCGCCTGCCCTTCCGGGTCCGGCAGGCTGCCGTGCTCCAGAACGCCATTCTCGCCGCGCGTCCGCACCACGCGCCCCGGAACGCCCACCACCGTGGAGTTATCCGGCACCGGCCGCACCACCACCGACCCTGCGCCCACCTTCACGTCGTCGCCGATGCGAATCCCGCCCAGGATCTTCGCGCCCGCTCCCACTACCACGCGATTGCCCAGCGTGGGATGCCGCTTGCCTTTCTCGTTCCCGGTGCCGCCAAGCGTCACGTTCTGGTATACGAGCACATCGTCGCCGATTTCGGTGGTCTCGCCGATCACCACCCCCATGCCGTGATCGATGAAAAACCGCCGCCCGATGCGCGCGCCCGGATGAATCTCGATCCCGGTCAGGAAGCGGCTGCATTGCGAAATCACCCGCGGCAGCAGCGGCACGCCCGCGCGATACAGTTTATGCGCCAGGCGATGCAACAGGATCGCGTGAAAGCCGGGATAGCAGAGCACGATTTCGATCGCGCTCTTGGCGGCCGGATCGTCCCGAAAGATCGTGTCGATCTGTTCTTTGATCGCCCGGAACATGTGTCACTCGTAGCGTAGCGCTTCGGTGGGGTCCACTCGCGTGGCGTGGCGCGCCGGCAGATAGCTGGCCAGCGCCGCGATGGCCGCCAGCAGCAGCGCGCCCGCGGCAAAACTGGCCGGATCCGCGGCGCTCACCTGAAAAAGCATGCCGGACATCAGCCGCGTGAGCGCCAGCGCGGCTATCGTCCCGATCGCCAGGCCTGCCAGCGCCAAAGCCAGGCCTTGCCCCACGATCATGCGGGTAATATCGCCCCTCGCTGCGCCCAGCGCAAGGCGGATGCCCATTTCCTGGGTCCGTTCGGCGACCGAATAAGCGATAACGCCGTAGAGCCCCACGGCGGCCAGCACCAGCGCGGTCATCGAGAACACGCCCAGCAGGAACACGCTGAAGCGTTGTTGCGCCGTGGATGTGGCCAGCACTTCTTCCATGGTTTTCAGCGCGGTCACCGGCTGATCGCGATCCACCGCCGCGACTGCCGCACGCGCGGCCCCCGCCCACTGGTGCGGATCGCCCGCCGTACGCAAAATTAGATTCATCGAGGCCCATGGACGCTGCGGAAATGGCAGGTAAACTTCGGCTTCCGGAGCGGCCGCCAGGCTAAGGTTGTTCACGTCCGCCGCCACCCCCACCACTTCGGTGGGCTTAACCATGCGTCCCAACAGCAGATGCTTGCCGATGGGATTGTCATGCGGCCAATAGCGGCGCACCAGAGTTTCGTTGACCACGGCAACCAGCGGCGCATCGACGTTATCGGCGCCGGTGAATTCCCGGCCCTGGCGCAGCGCCACGCGCAGCGTGCGGAAGTATGCCGGACTCACCATCTGGATCGCCAGGATCGGCCGCGCCGCCAGCGGAACATCCGGCTGCCCCTCCAGCAATACCGGCGAGAATCGCACGGGGCGCACGGGCAGCGCCGAACACACTGCCGCTGATCGCACGCCGGGCATAGCCGAAACTTTCTGCACCACCTGGTCGTAAAACCCCGCCATCTGCGGTCCTTTTGGATAACGCGCCGGCGGCAGCGATACGCTCATGGTCAGCACGTTGTGCGCGTCGAAGCCGCCGTCCACATTCCGCAGCCGCACAAAGCTGCGGATCAGCAGGCCCGCGCCCACCAGCAGAACCAGCGAAAGCGCTACTTGCGCGACCACCAAAGCGCCGCGCGCACGGCTGCGCCGCCGGCTGCCGGCCGATCCGCGCCCTTCGGCCCGCAATACAGGGTTCAAATCTTGCCGCGAGAGTTGCAGGGCCGGGAACAATCCGAACAGCACTCCCGTAACCAGCGAGAGACCGGCGGCGAACGCCAGCACCCGCCAGTCGATGCCGATCTCCTCCACGCGCGGCAGGTTTCCCTGGCCCAGCGTGGTCAAAGCGTGCGTACCCCATGCGCTGAGCATGATTCCGACCGCACCGCCCGCCAGCGCCAGCAGGACGCTTTCCGCGAGCAACTGCCCAATCAACGCCGCACGGCTGGCGCCCAAGGCGGCGCGAATGGCGATCTCCTTGCGCCGGCCCAGCGCACGCGAGAGCAGCAAGGCCGCGACATTGGCGCAGGCGATCAGCAGCAGCAGGCCCACCGCGCCGCATAGAATCAGCACGGCCGTACGCACGTTCGCGACGGTCTGCTGCTGCAAGTCCCGCGCGCGGACGGTCTGTGTGGGATCGGCGTCCGGCATGCGCGGATTCTCGCGCTTGTACTGCCGGTCTAGGATCTGCATCTCCGCTTCCGCCTGTCCTGCGCCAATGCCCGGCGCCAGGCGCGCCACGGCGGTCAGGAAACCCACACCCGCTTGGATCTGCGCGGGCGTGGTGATGTTCAGGTCGAAGACCCGCGGCGCCCATAGGTCGACGCCGGCGCCGAGGGGCGCGAAATGAAAGCCGCCCGGCAAGACCCCGATTACGGTATAAGGAGTTGCATCCAGCGTGATGTTTTGTCCGGCTATATCGGTGCGCGCGCCAAACGTGCGAGTCCACAGCGCATGGCTGATGAGGCACACGGCCTTGCCGCCGGGCCGGTCCTCTTCCGGCAGAAACGCGCGGCCCAGCGCCGGGCGCACGCCCAGCACAGCGAAGAAGTTCCACGAAACGCGCGCCGCGGAAAGCTGCTCGGGATCGCCCCGGCCGGTCAGGTTGAAGTTCTCGTTAGTGAAGGCCGCGAAGCCGGAAAACGCGCCGCTCTTTTCGCGGAGGAACGTCGCGCGCGGGAATGAAAACGGCTGCACCGCGCCCGCCACATCGGCCTTTTCGGCATAGACCAGCACCAGCCGCTCGGGATGCGCGTATGGCAAGGGCCGCAGCAGCAGCGCGTTGGCCACGCTGAAAATGGCCGTGTTCGCGCCGATGCCGAGCGCTAGCGTGACGATGGCCACCAGGGCGAAGCCCGGGCTTTTCGAAAGTATGCGACAGGCATAGCGAAAGTTCCGCATAACTTCCATGCTCACACAATTGGAACCACTTGATGGACGCGTGACCGCACTTGGTCACGTGACGTTCGTTGGTCAACATGCACAAGCGCCCTAATCGGCCGTTTTTGATGGAATCGGCAATTAAGTCCACGAATCGGCTTGTGGCCTGGTAAGTGCCCTAATCATTGCGAGGTGAATTTAATGCGCGGATTTAGATTGCTGGTGTTAGCTGCCGTTGCCGGAATCGGCTTCACGGTTACCACCCCCAAAGCAGAGGCTCAAGTGAGCGTCAACATCGGAGTAGCCCCCGACTGTCCCTATGGCTATTATGACGCCGCTCCATACGCCTGTGCTCCTACCGGCTACTACGGTCCGGAATGGTTTAACGGGGACGGCTTCATTGGCGCCGGCCCGTGGTTTCATGGCTCCAACGACTTCCAGGGCAACGTGAATAACCGTCTCCATCCGGAGCACGGCTATAAAGGTCCAGCGCCGAAGCGTGGCGAGAAGGCCGAGCAGTCGAAGCGCATCGATAGTGCGCACTTCCAAGGAAACGAAGCGCGCGACGGACGCGGCCACGTATCCGACCGCAAAAAGTAGCCTGCGAGAATGCCGTAGAATCGGGGCGGTCAGTTCGTGGAGTACGATACCGGAGAGACTTCCGGCAGATAGTCCACCGCGCTGGCCGCGATCTGTTCAGGCAAGGGCGACCTACCGGGCTTAATGCGTCACCGTGAAGCTCTGGTCGACCGGCGCGGCCGCGGCCCAATCGGCGTTCCCGCGTTGCGCCGCCTGGATCGTGCAGGTGCCAACCGCGGCCAGTGTCACGGTAGTTCCGGAAACGGTACACACGCGCGGTGTCTGCGAACTGAAAGTCACCGTCAGGCCGGAACTGGCCGTGGCGCTGACTGTAAACGGCGGGTTCCCCAGCGTCTGATTCGCGAGCGGCCCGAACGCAATCGTCTGGCTCCCTTGGGTTACCTGGAAGCTCTGGTCGACGGCTGGCGCCGCGGCATAGTCGGCATTGCCTGGCTGCGTCGCCTGGACCGTACAAGTTCCTACTGCCAGCAGCGACACGGTAGTTCCGGACACTCCACAGATATGCGGCGTTTGGGAATTGAATCGTACCGTCAGGCCGGAACTGGCGGTCGCGCCGACGGTGAAGGGCGCGGTACCGTATGCCTGATTCGCGAGCGGCCCAAACGAAATGGTCTGGCTACCTTGCGTCACTTGGAAGCTCTGGTTCACCGCGGGGGCTGCGGCATAATCCGCATTGCCCGGCTGCGTCGCCTGGATCGTGCAAGTGCCCAGCGCCAGCAGCGTCACGCTAGCGCCGGATACGGTGCAGTAATGCGGCGTTTGCGAATTGAACCTCACCGTCAGGCCGGAACTGGCGGTCGCGCCGACCGTGAACGGCGGGGTACCGTACGCCTCATTTGAAAGCGCCCCGAACGTAATGGTTTGGCTCCCTTGGGTCACCTGGAAGCTCTGGTCGACCACCGGCGCAGCGGCGTAGTCGGTGCCGCCTGGCTGGTTCGCTTGGACGGTGCAAGTGCCCACCGCCAGCAGCGTCACGCTAGTTCCCGATACCCCGCAGATATGCGGCGTTTGCGAATTGAACCTGACCGTGAGGCCGGAACTCGCGGTCGCCGCGACCGTAAACGGCGGGGTGCCGTAGGCCTCATTCGACAGGGCCCCGAAAGTGATCGTCTGGCTCGCCTGCGTCACCTGGAAACTTTGGCTGACTGGTGTGGCGGGAGCGTAGGTGGTGTTCCCCCCTTGCGTCGCCTGGATCGTGCAGGTACCTAACGCGGCCACAGTCACGGTCGCGACAGATACCGAGCAGACGCCTGGTGTAGTCGAAGCGAAGCTCACGGCAAGGCCCGAGGATGCCGTCGCGCTGACCATGAACGGCGCGGCGCCGTAGGGCTGATTCGAGAGCGTCCCGAACGTAATCGTCTGGGCTGTCGGACCGTTCTGGGTCACGCTGATTTGCTGGCCCAATATGGTAATTTGCGCCGATTGCGACGAGGTGGACGTGTTTGCGGTAAACGAGAAATTGACAACGCCGCCCGCAATGGTTCCGATGGTGAGCCAGCTCTGGTTGCTCGTAGGCGCGAAGATCCCCGTGAGCGGCGCCGTCGCCGGAAGCACCGGCAGCAGCGCGTCGGATCCGGCTGAAGCAGGCTCGGTCAAGCCGCTGGCGGGGCCGACGAAGGCATAAGGCATCTCCTTGACCGCTTGGTTGCCCGTATCGGCTATGTAGACATTGCCATAGCCATCCACCGCTACTCCGGAGGGATTATTCAGGCCCGTCGACACCAGCGTCGTCATCTGCTGCGTTGACGCGCTCCACTCTTCGATCGCGTTGTTTCCGGAGTCCGCGATGTAGACGTTGCCGGAACCGTCCACCGCTACTCCGGACGGGTTGTTCAGGCCCGCCGACACCAGCGGGGTCACCTGCTGCGTCGATACGCTCCACTCGTTGACCGCACTTCCCCCCACGGTGTAGAGGTTGCCGGAAGCATCCACAGCCAATCCCACCGCCGATCCAACCGAAAACAGGGTGGTCACCTGCTGCGTCGACGCGCTCCACTCGTTGACCGCGCCTCCGCTGTCTCCCATGTATACGTCACCGTACATGTCTACAGCCAACCCTTTAGGCGCACTCAGGCCCGAGCCAGCCAGCAGAGTCACCTGCTGCGTCGACGCGCTCCATTCGTAGAGTCCCAAATCGGCTTGGAAGAAGTAGACGTTGCCGAGGCTGTCCACCGCCACTCCGGTGCCGGAGAGAACTCCCGATGCCACCAATGTGGTGACCTGCTGCGTCGTCGCATTCCACTCGCAAATCGCGCCGGTTCCCTGGTCCGCGATGTAGATGTTGCCGGAGCCATCCACCGCGAGTCCATACGGCGAAGTCAAGCCCGACGATACCAGCGCGACTACCGGACTCGGTCCGATGTAGTTCGTTCCCGCCTGTGTCACGGTGAGCGTAAGGCTCCCGATGGTCAGTGTGCCGGTTTGTGTTCCCGTGCCGGTGAACGGGTCATAGGTGAAGCTCACCAAACCGCTGCCGGCGCCGCTGGCGCTCCCCGCGGAAATGTGCAGGAAGGAAGCGTTGGACGTGGCACTCCATGCGCCCCCATAGTTTAGTACGACCGAAGCAGCGCCTCCGGCGCTTCCTACGATCAGTGCATTCGTGCCGAGCGCTGGCGACGCGACCTGGAAGGTTTGGTTGACGGGCATGGCCGCGAGGTAGCTGCCGCCGCCCGCTTGGGTTGCCTGGATCGTGCATACGCCCGCGGTCACCAGGGTCACAGTCGTGCCCGATACAGTACAGACCGGCGTCGTCAGCGAGGCGAAACTGACCGTCAGGCCCGAACTGGCCGTCGCACTGACTGTGAACGGCGCAACGCCGAGGACTTGGTTCGGGAGTGCCCCAAAGGCGATGGTCTGGCTCACCGCGGCGGCGAAGTTTGCCGTGATCGACTCCGGTGCGCTCATCAACAGAGAGAACGGATTGCTGGTAGACGTCGCCGTGCCGGTGAAGTTCACGAAATAATAGCCGGCGGAGGGCGTAGCCGTGATAAGGGCATCGGTGCCGGCAGCGATATACCCGCCCGGGCTCACCGCGCCTCCCGTGCCAGCCGAAGTCGTCAGCAGGTATTCAGTGGTGTAAGTGGCGGTATAAGTGGCCGGAGTTGCAGGGGCGGTAACCGTGTGCGTGGTGCTGGTAGTGCCGTCTTCCCATTGAGCGAAAGCGTATTGAATGCCCGTCCCGCCGCTTATCGGCGTGGCCACGCTCAACGTGCAGGTACTTCCCGGCGTCCAGGAGAGCGTCTGCGGCGTAGTGTATGAGCCGGGCGCGCAACCGGAGCCGCTGGAAGTGAAGGCCAGGCCGGAGGGCGAACTGGTAACGATTACGCTGCCATTCGGCGTCACCGGCGCAAACGACACTCCCTTGAAGTTGGAATCGGATGGGGCCGTATCCAGCAGCGTAAACGCCTCACTCGAGGCCTGCGAGGCAGTGGTGTAGCTCAAAGTATCGGTGATTCCATAAAGATAAGTCGGGTCGAGATCGCTGAGCGTGTAATTGGTGGCGTAAAGCAGCACCGTGCTGCCGGACACGCTTCCAGTCAGCCCGTATAGACCGGTGGTGCCCGTCGTGCCGCCGTTATTCACCAGGTTCAGTCCCTGGTAGAGCGTGTAAGCCAGGCTCCAGGCGCCCGAGCCGTTGGACTGGCTGTTGATCCACTTTTGGAGGCCGCCATCGCCGATATTGTCGGTGCCGGTAGAATTGTTATCCCCGTTACTGTCGTTTTTCGGATTTCCACTGTCGGCCACATACAGAACCGAAGCACTCGCGAAGAAATAATTCACCGGACTGATGTTGATTTTCTGGCCCGAGTTCAGATTATTGCCGTTGCTGTTGGCGCCGGAAGTGATGGTCTCCTTGCCCGCATTGCTGGTGCCGATCCCGCCGAGCTGCGTGGGCCCGGCGCCGCTGTTAAATAGGCTGGTCGCCGGTGGTGTGCCGAGCGTGCCGATGAAATCGCGGTTTGATCCCGAACCCTCCTTGCTATCGACCGAGACATATAGCGTGTTGTTATATATCTGGACTTCCCGCGTGTCCTGGCTAAGAGTCTTGCTGGTGGTGTCCAGTCCGGTAATCGCGGTAGGAGCGGTGTTGGGCGTGCCAACCTCCGTGTAAAAGACCCCGCCAGTGGCATCGCTGCCGCTGCCTTGGCCTGAAACATAAGCAGTCGTTCCATTCGCGGTGTAGACGCTGCGCGGATTGTTGGTATTAAAAATGTTGTAGAGCGCGGTCGACGAATTCACGTTGCCGTAGGGGTCGATTAGCGTGAACACGCGCGCCACCGGAGTATAGGTTTGTCCCGTCAGGCTGCCCGACTGGGCCAATGCGCCCGAGGGAGCCGCGCCGTAGGGATCCCCCGAAAATGGCGGGAAGTACGCGGCGTCGAAGGTGGCTGCGTTGATGCCGTATCCCATGATTGCCAGGTATTGCCCGCTGCCGGAAAGCTGCAGCGTGCCCTCGGACGAGGATCCGTATTCACCGGAAACGGGAAGGTTCGCTCCGGAACCGGTCTGCGGCAACACCAGAGAGTTCACGTACGCCACGCTCGCCGTGCCGTTCGGCATGTACTGAAACAGCGTGAGCGAGGCCGCCTGATTGTCCCCGTACCCGCCTGCTGAACTGTTACCGGCGCCAGTACCGGTGCCGTTCGGGACTGCGGTGCATGTGCTTCCAAATACGCCGCATCCTTCAACCACAACAACGAGGTTGCCCGGCGTGAAGAACGGGCCCTGCTGCGCAAGAGCCGGCGTGGAAAGGAATGCAATTGCTAGAGCGAACCTGCGGATTCGATCTTCGGCCACACGGTGTTTTTCATGGTATGTCGGACTGTTCACGGTTATCCTTTGATGAATGCGTTTTTCAACGTATCAACCGAACGTTACAGGAGTGTGACGGCGGCGTGATTTTTTCTGCTGGAATGCTCTTCTCGGCTTGCTGGGACCCGCCGTGGAGTATGCAGAGATGCGACATTCCCGCAATTGGAACCACAGATGAACACAGATAAACACGGATAGGGCGGCGCGGCGCTTTGAGTCGCCCGGCTCACGCGAAGCGGGTATAACGCGGGTTATACTAAGGGCCTGAAGATCGCCCTCCCGGTACCCGACGAACTTTCCCGTTTGCGGAAAACGCGGCTCGCCGCCTCCGCGTTTCAAGAAGTCAGTTGTACGCCACCGCGATTTCGGAGTTCCTGAACCGGCAGCAAGAGGGCGGAGTCACGGAGCGCCTGAATGAAGTGTATTCGCGCCGGCCCGCGAAGGTGGATAGCGCGTTGCATCGCGCCCAATTGAGATCCCTCGAAAAGGACTCCTGGTAGAGATGGACGAGATCCGGAGGGAGAAGTCTGTAGGGCGGATCTCCCCGAGCCCGGCCGGTCTGATCCGGGACATCGCCGGACGGCGCTGGTAGTCCCGATGCACCGGGTAACATGCCCCTGCCGCCACGCGTACAAGCCTTCGTCGATGAAGGTCTGCGGCTTATTTTGCAACTCTAGCCCAACGGGGCTTTCGTTCCAGGGACGGGCATCCCCAAGTCTGGCTCGCTGGCGTGATCCTGCTAGAATGCAATCGATGGCTAAAACCTTAACGGCCGACGACATTCTTCCGCTAGTCGCGTCGTTGACGCCTCAGGAACGCATACGGCTGCTGCGGTTGATTGCCTTGCCGCCGGGCGGGGACGCGCCCGTTTACCGGTCCGTACCAGCTTCACGCGACGAGTTTTCGGCGGACGAGGAGCCGCTTGCGTGGGACGCAGACGGCTGGGAGGATGCTGGGTGAAGCGTGGTGAGATCCGCTGGTCTACGTTTCGCCTTCCCGATAAGCGGCGGCCGGTACTAATTCTCACTCGAAACAATGTCATCGATCGGCTGAACGAGATCGTCGTAGCGCCGGCGACGCGAACGATTCGTGGATTGACAACTGAGGTAGTCTTAACCATTGATGATGGCATGCCGGTCGCGTGCGCGCTGAATTTCGATCACGTGTCGCTGGCGCAACGGAGTCGAATTGGTCCGGTTCTATGCTACTTACCGGAAACGCGATGGGCTGAAGTGCGGGATGCGCTACTCATCGCGTGCGGTTTCGAAAGATCGAGCGATTGAGGCTGCGAAACAGGCACGCTCAAGGAATGATCAATCGCCACGGCTCCCTCAACTGCGGTACCGCAGGCGATCAAGATCGACAGCCGCACTTCGACAGTTCGCCGACCAACCGTCAACTTGGAATTCTCGTAGACCGCCGCAAGCCCGTTTTTCAAATCTATTTGCGTCGTGGCCGGCGCATGGGCCGCTTGTGTTTGATCCAAGGGCCGGTGGCCTAGACATGCCTCAAGCGGCATCGGCAACAGACTCTGCCACCCACCGCCGCCCTGTTCTCACCAGTTTCGATAGGGCACGTCGGACCTACGCAGATCACAGTTGGCCAGACCATGGCTCGCCAAGAGGCTGCGCACTGACCTGACGGATTGCTCGGGACTGGGACTTGGTCCGACGACTACGTCGGTTAGAGGGAAACGGTCCTTGTCATTCCTTAGCCGAACACGCCGGTACGGGACTAGTGTGGACTTGCCCTCTCGAAAATCGAGCGGTGCTTCCCCAGTATCGGGAGGGTCATCCATCTCGGCGCCGAAAGAAATGATTCGCCACTCCTTTTCTGTGTCGAATTTCGGATGTTTAATGGTCAGGGCGAATCCGTGAAGGATTGAGCGCGTAAATAGGTCAATATACGGCTTTACGGATCGGGAATCGGCGGTGATTTCGCTGGGAAGCTGGTGCAGTCTACCAAGGATCTCTGCAACGAGGGCCCTAATCCTCTCGATCTGCTCGTCCTCTTTATAGATGCAGCGCGCCAATATGAACGGACTCGGGAGAACTATCCCATCCGTCCCAAAGCCGAGGGAAAAGCCAGACGTCGGGCCTCCATAGGCGCGCCACTGGGCGAGCGAATCCGGGTCCGCCGAGAGGCTAGCGACGTACAAATTCACGCCCTCAAAGCCCTCCCCTTCCAGCGTATGCTGCATCGCCTCCAGCAGCGGGTCGGCATGAGCTCCCTTTGCGATCTCGCTTCGAAACAGTCCCTTGGCATGAATGAATTCTTCAGTGTCGTGCAGGCACTGGTGGTGTGTGGCCCATATTTCCTTATCTTTGATGATACCCAAAAGACCTTTTTGTGTTGTGTAGTGGTACAGAATTACATTGGGTACGTCAGACAGAATTTTGTCCAAAATCTCCTGACCGAGTGGTTGTGTGAATGGTGCCCCAGGGGAGGTGCTCATAGCGGCAACGGGACCTAAATCTAGCTTGGCACAAAACCCGGCTGCCAAACCAGAGGCTCGTCGCTGAATCGATGCCGCCAAGTCGTCCTGGCGACGGAAATGTGCCGAAGCGTGGCAAGTTGGCGGTATCACGCGCATCTCTGGCAGGCGCCAGCCACACTCCATCAACATTCGCCTCGGCCCCTCCGTCCCCATCACCCGCCCTATCCGTGTGCATCCGTGTCCATCTGTGGTTCCATGCTTTCCGCTACAATCGTAGAATCCATGCCCAACGACCCCGCGGCCATAGAAGTCCGCGACCTGGTGAAGCGCTACGCGAAGTCCAACGTCAACGCCGTCGATGGCGTCACGTTCAGCGTCCGCCCCGGCGAGATCTTCGGCCTGCTGGGACCCAACGGCGCCGGCAAGACCACCACCATCGGCGTGCTCATCACCAGCGTGCTGCCCACTTCTGGCTCGGCCGCCATCATGGGTCTCGACGTAGCCGCCGATCCTATCGGCATCAAGCAGCGCATCGCCGTCGTCCCCCAGCAAAGCAACCTCGACCGCAGTCTGCGCGTACGCGAAATCCTCACCTTTCATGCCGCGTATCACGGCGTGCCGCGCCATGAGCGTGAGCAGCGCGCCGATGCTCTGCTCGACGAGCTTGGCCTCGGCGACCGCAAGAACGAACGCGTGGCGCGCTACTCCGGCGGCATGTCGCAGCGCCTCATGATTGCGCGCGCCCTGATGCACTCTCCCGACGTGCTCTTTCTCGATGAGCCGACCAACAATCTCGATCCGCAGTCCCGCCTGTTCCTTTGGGACCGCATTCGCGCGCTCAACGCGCAAGGCCTCACCATCCTGCTCACCACGCACGATATGAACGAGGCCGACCAGCTTTGCGGCCGCATCGCCATCATGGACAAAGGCCGCATTCTGGTGAACGACACCTCCGCCGAGTTGAAGAAGCTGATCCCCGGCGGCAACGCCGTCGAGTTGCGCGTGAGCCTGCCCGCGCCCGATGCCGGCCCCCGCATGCTGGAAGCGCTACGCGGCCTGCCGGGCGTCACCAAGGTCGACCAAGTGGACGCCAACGCGCCTCCCGCGCCCGGTCAAGACACGGGCGAGTTGGGCGTGGTCACCTACCGGCTGTACGCCGAAAAAGCGCCCGCGCTGGTGGGTCCCGCCACGCAGGCGATGCTGCTGGCCGGCGCGCAGGTGCGCGATCTGCACGTGAAGCAACCCAGCCTGGAAGACGTTTTCATCTATCTCACAGGGAGGCATCTGCGCTAATGACAGCCGTCCGCCACACCAATCGTCTCTGGCTCGCCGCCAATGCCTTCGGCGCTACTCTGCGCCGCGACTTGGCGGTCACGCGCCGCGAACTCCCCCAGTTCCTGGTCCAGGCACTGATCCAGCCAATGTTCTTCCTCCTGATCTTCTGCAAGATCCTGCCCGGCATCGGTCTCACCTCCGGCAATTTCGCGGCGCTGATGCTGCCCGGCATCGTGGGACTCACGGAGCTGATGGCAGCTATTCAGGGCATCACCCTGCCGCTGGTGCTGGACCTGGGTTTCGCGCGTGAAATCGACGACCGCCTGCTGGCGCCCATGCCCGTCTGGCTGGTGGCCGCCGAAAAAGTGCTGTTCGGCGCGTTGCGCGGCATGGTGGCGGGCGCCGTGATCTTTCCGGCGGCCTGGTGGGTCCTGGGCAGCGGCTATGCCGTGCGCGGCGACCGCATTGGCGTGCTCATCGGCATGATCGTGCTGGCCGGATTCGCCGGGTCGGGCATCGGCCTGCTCATCGGCACTGTGGTAAAGCCGGAACAAATCAGCCTGATGTTTGCCATCATCCTGACGCCGCTGCTGTTCACCGGCTGCACTTACTATCCCTGGACGGCGTTGCACACCATCCGCTGGTTCCAGGTGGTCACCCTGTTCAACCCATTGACCTATGCCGCCGAAGGTTTGCGCTACGCCATGGTGCCGCCAATGCACGGACATACCATGCCCACTTTGCCGATGCCTTGGGTGCTGGTGGCGCTGGCCGCCACGCTGGTGCTGTGCTTCGGGTTCGGCGCACGCACGTTTCGCGCGCGCGTGGTCAGTTGAGATTTCGTCGCGCACGGGACTGTTTCGAAGGCGCCAACCTCTCTTGCGCGCCGGGCATTTCGCCTCATCCACAAATAAATCTGTAAGAAGTCAGGCGGACCGCGCGACTGTAGTAGATAGAAGCAGGAATGGCGCCCGTGCATAGCAATGACGCGTTGTACAAGGAGGCCAGCGCCACCTGCGGTGCAGCCCTCCGGCGGCTCGCCCGAGGCTACGAGGCCGACCCGGAAGCGAGGCGCGACCTGCTGCAGGAGATCCACATTGAACTTTGGCGCAGCCTCCGTCTGTATGACGGCCGGTGCAGCTTGCAAACCTGGGCCTACCGGGTAGCCCACAATGTGGCGGCGTCTCACATCGTGCGCAGCCGGCGCGCTTCGAGCGCATTGGTCGATCTCGACGCCATGGAAACCGAGCCGGGATTCGTCGATGGCGAGGTCCAGGCGAATCGGCAGTATACGGTTGCGAGGCTGCTCGACCGGATCTATCGTCTCAAGCCGCTCGACCGGCAGATCATCCTGCTCTACCTCGAAGGTGAAGCGGCGGCCTCGATCGCGGAAGTCACAGGACTTTCGGCGGCCAACATTGCGACGAAGATTCACCGTATCAAGAGGCTGCTAAACCGTCAACCGGGCGAAGGAACGACGCATGCGCGAAGATGATCGGGAGCAATCCCACGAAGAACTATGGAAGTCACAGGAGGATGAGTCAATGACGTTATCGACCGACGAAGTGTGCGCCATGGCGCGCAGGCATGAGAGAAAGAATGTGCGAGGGTATTGGGCCTTGTTGGGTGTAACGGCATTCTTTGTCGCGGGGTTCCTGTATGACCTGATGAAGTTCGGCGATCCCCGGCTCATCGCGGGAACTGCCTGGGTACTGGCCGCATGTTGCTACATAGGGTGGAAACTGGTTGGGAGCGGGCCGGCCAGGATGATGCCGGCCGAACCATGTGTAGATTTCCTGCGACGGGGTTTCCTGGCGCAGCGGCGGGGGCTGCTTTGGGTGCGCCGGGGATTGCTATTGTTGGCTCCCGGTATAGTGGCCTTGTGGTGGGAGGATGGCCCGGTACTCGGCGCGAAGACATTGGGAATTCAATCCGTAAGGTGGCTGCGGATTCTGGAGGGACCTATGCCGTTGATTGTGATTGCATTGGTCTTCGCGTTTGAATGGTTCGCGTTTTCGAAAGAAGTGCGGAAGGTCGATCGCGAGATCGAAAAGCTTGAACATGAGTAGCGGCGCGGCCGCGCGGAGAGAGAGAGGGTCACTCCCTGACGGTCGTGGCTCCGTAACCACGGTGCCTGTGGTGGGGCGGGATCGCTTTTGGTGTATAATCCCGCTCTATGGACCTTACACGTTACTGGCGCGCGCAACACAATGGAAGCAACATCGAAGTGCAGTGGACGGGTTTTCGATCCCGAGGCGGTTGGACACTGCGGCTACTGGTCAACGGCGAGTTGAAAGCGGAGCACAAAGTCCGCAGGTGGGCTAAGAACTTTGAAATTCAAGACGGCTCCGTTACCGTAAACTTCTGGGGCAAGCTGTTCCGCAATCGGTGCACGATATCCGCGGGCGGAACTCTACTTACGGATCGCACTCAACCATGGAACCCATTGGCCTTTGCGGTAATTTTCGCCCCACTCGGCTTATACCTGATTCTTGCGCTCTGCATCGTCTTGCATGCCGCCAGTTGACTCCGGCCGCTTCTGGCCGGTCTACGGTGACACGCCGAGGGGATATCTATCCCCATGCCTTTCAATCTCATACGGCTTTGCGATAGCCTTTCCCCTCAACCGGCGGGCTACCCTCGGGTGTGAAGCAACAAACCGCCTCCGCATCCCGGCGTCTGGAATCTTACGCCGGCGAATTCGACCGGCTGAGCAGCCTGACCATGGCCGCCGGCAAAGACTTCAACGACGAACTCACTT
Source organism: Bryobacteraceae bacterium (assembly GCA_035602155.1). Lineage (GTDB taxonomy): Bacteria > Acidobacteriota > Terriglobia > Bryobacterales > Bryobacteraceae > Bog-159. Next base: position 51,182 of record DATNMW010000034.1, read on the forward strand.
TCATTCTGAATCACGCCGAAGCCTCACTCGACCTGCTCGGTCCGGAGCACCCGGCCAGCGACGGCCTTGTCGAGCTAACGCACGCCGCCATACGTTGCGCCAGGACTACGCGCTGCCTGTTGCTGCTGACCGTCCGCGCGCGCGCATCGGTCCGCTGCGATAAAGTGAGAGCAGGCCATGCGAATCCTGGGAATCGAGAGCTCCTGTGACGAGACCGCCGCCGCCGTGGTTGAGGATGGCATCGCCATTCTCTCGTCGGTGGTTGCCTCGCAGTTGGATACCCACGGCCGCTATGGCGGCGTGGTGCCGGAACTGGCCTCCCGCGAGCACCTGCGCGCCGTCGTTCCCGTGACGCGCGAAGCCCTCGGCCGCGCCCGGACTACCCTGGCCGATCTTTCCGCTATCGCGGTCACCGCCGGGCCCGGACTGGTCGGCTCGCTGCTGGTCGGCATCACCTACGCCAAAGCGCTGTCTTTCGCCCGCGGCATTCCGCTCATCGGCGTCAATCACATCGAAGGGCATATTCATTCGGTGGTCTTGGAATCCGCGCGCGACGGCCATCCAGTCGAGTACCCTGCGCTGGCGCTGGTGGTCAGCGGCGGCCATACCCACCTCTTCGAAGTGCGCGCGGGATTCCATTACCGCCTGCTGGGTAAGACCCGCGACGATGCCGCCGGCGAAGCTTTCGACAAGGTTGCCAAGTTGCTCGGCTTCGGGTACCCCGGCGGACCGGTGATCGATCGTTTGGCGCCCTACGGCAACCCCCGCGCCGTGCGCTTCACGCTGGCCCGCATGAAGGGCAACGCGCTCGATTTCAGCTTCAGCGGCCTGAAGACGGCGGTACTGCGCTGGGTGGAAGGCCACGGCCTGACCGGCGAGATTGCGATCCGTCGCGGCCTGCTGCATACCAATCCAAACCCCTCGCTCGAGCAGTGGCTGGCCGTCACCCCGCAAACCACGCGCGATCTGCTGGCGTCGTTTCAGCGCACCGTAATCGAAGAACTGCTGCGCCGCGCCGCAGCCTCCGCCGAAAGCATTGGCGCGCGCACCCTGATCGTTTCCGGCGGAGTGGCTTGCAACACCGGTTTGCGCGCCGCCGCGCGCGACGCCCGGCTTCCCTGCCCCGCCCTGTTTCCGTCGCCCGGACTCTCCACCGATAACGCCGCCATGATCGCCGCCGCCGCCTTCCCCCGCCTCGCACGCGGGCAGTTCGACGATCTCACCCTCGCCGCGCACGCCAACCTGACGCTCGCATAATGGGACACAAATTTACATAGGCCGTCCGATTGCAGTAACGATTTCCGCACGCTGCGCGTCGCCCCAACAGGAGGGAAAGGGCAGGCGTCGCCGCCACTTCGGATGCCGCACGGGAACTCAAAAATCGCAACGGCCGCCATAGTCCTTTCACTCGGATTATGCCGCGCCGTCACCGCCAACGCGGCAGCCGCTTTCTTCCTGGAAGAGCCGTTCGGTATTTTTGGGCGCGTGACTCCCACCGGCCATGCGGCCGTCTACCTGTCCAACGTTTGCGCCGCGTCGCCTACCGTCTTGCGGCCGTGCGCACCCGGAGAAACGGGCGTGGTAATCAGCCGGTATCATCGCGTCGGCGGCTATGACTGGATTGCCATCCCGCTGATCCCCTATCTCTACGCCGTGGAACAGCCCGAACAAGTGCCCTTGTATGTCAATCCGGAAATGGTGGCCAGCCTGCGAGACAATTATCGCCGCGTCCATCTTGAGCAGATCGCTCCCGATTCGGCGGGCGGCACGGCGCCGGACGGCGACTGGACCCAATTGGTGGGCGCCGCATACGACCGGAAGATCTATAGCTTCGAGATCGAGACTACCGAGGCGCAGGACCAACGGCTGATCGAAAAGCTGAACTCCGGAAAAAACAAGACTCACTTCAATCTGTTTCTCTACAACTGCGCGGACTTCTCGCGCGGCATCGTCAACACTTACTACCCGCACGCCACCCATCGCAGCCTGTTTGCCGATCAGGGCATTACCACGCCGAAGCAGATCGCCAAGTCGCTGGTGAGTTACAGTAAGCGCCATTCGGATCTTCAGTTTTCTTGTTTCGTGATTGCCCAGGTGCCGGGCACGCTGCCGCGCAGCGGAGCCGTCCGCGGCGTTTTCGAGGCGTTCCTGAAGAAGAAGTATGTGCTCCCCGTGGCGTTACTGCATCCGCTGGTGGCAAGTGGCATGGCCGTCGCCTATGTGGCGATGACCAGTTGCGACCGCCGCCGCAGCTTCGCCAGTCATCTGGATGGCGAGTCGGAGCCTGCGTCGATTCTCGCGGATTTGCAATCGAATCGAGCGAACTACGCAGTGGCCGCCGGAGCCGCGCGGGGTAAGTAGCGCTCGCAATTTGTGCCGCGCCCGCGCGTTTGCTATCGTAGTCGGCAGCGGATTAACCCTTGGAACTGGATGAACAATCTGCGGCGGACGAGCCGGCATACAGCCCGGACGGCGTCGATTTTACACTCATCCGGTGGATGTTGTCGCTGACGCCGGCCGAGCGGTTGGACGTACTCCAGGACTTCATTGACTTTGCGGCGGAGGTCCGTGTCCGGAATCCCCAGATCTAGAGTTGCGAAAATTCTTCAGGAGTTGCGGGATCGCAGAGTCGACTTTATCGTCGTCGGAGGTGTCGCAGCCGTTCTCTTAGGCGTGCCGGTCAACACCTTCGATCTGGATGTCGTGCATTCAAGAGCGCCAGATAATATCGATCGCCTGCTCGGCGCGCTGGGTTCCCTGGAAGCTATCTACCGGATGCAACCGGAACTGGCGCTAAAGCCCGATGCGTCCCACCTGGCATCGCCTGGCGACCAACTACTCATGACCCGTTTCGGTCCGCTGGATGTTCTCGGCATGATCGGGCGGTCGCGCAGTTACGGCGATTTACTGCCTCACGCTCATGAACTCGAAGTTGGCGAGGGATTGCCCGTGCGGGTCCTGAATCTCGAGACGCTGATCGCCGTCAAAGAAGAAGTCGCGGGGGAGCGAGATTTGGCCGTACTCCCGATCATGCGGCGCACGCTCGAAGAAAAACGGCGCCGCGCAACGTCATAGCGCGGCCTTGCGGCGCAATTCGCGCAGCGCATCGTGCCCGATCCAACGCGCCGAACGCGAATCGGCGGCAATCAACGATTCAGCCACTTCACGTGCGGCCTCGCGCAGTTCGGGGTTGCGCTTGCCAATCTGCCGCAAAGCCCAGTTCACCGCCTTCTTCACGAAATTGCGATCGTCCCCGGCGGCCTTCGCGATCAGCCGCAAAGCCGCGCGGAACTGTTTGTCGGTAGCT
>DATNMW010000035.1:0-10432 GCA_035602155.1 Bryobacteraceae bacterium
CGACGTCGCCGTATTCCACACGGAGCGTCTCGCCGAAGAAGGCCGGCTGATCAACGGCGCACCCGACATCGCTATCGAAGTTGTCTCCCCCACGGACACCGTTAGCGGCCTCAGAAGAAAGATCAAGGCATATCTGGAAAATGGCGCGCGTGCAGTCTGGATCTTTTACGACGACGGTTCCGTAGCAACGCATACAGCTTCGCAGGTTCGCGAACTGAAGGGCGACCAGCTACTGGAAGACCCGTTGCTGCCCGGGTTTTCCGTCGCCGCGTCCACGTTCTTCACCCAGGCGTGACGATCGCCGATTCCCGCTTAATCCCGTCGATTCAGAACTGCCTCCACAAAATCGCCCAATTGCTCCGCCGTAAATTCGTTCCCCTCGAAGTTCGCCGCTAACTTACCCGGCGATCGACGACGATGGTGTGCAAGGAATGCGTCAGCGTCCCTTCGTCCGGCCAGAAGTTCACTCCGAACCTGCGGCACACTCGCTCTACCTCCGGTTCCGGTCCCGTCAGGAAGTGCCGCGACTTAGCGTCTGCTTTCCAGGTGGCCGCGTACCTGGCCAAAACCTCCGGCGTATCGTGTGCCGGATCGATAGTCACACTCAGCAACACCAGGTCGCGCCCCATGCGTTGCGCAAAGCGTTTCTTGCAGGCGTCCCAGGTTGTTCGACAACCGGAAGCAATAATTCGGCAATGGGCAGCTTGTATAAATGAACGAAGACACCAACACTTTGCCCGCGAATTGCGACAATCTGATCTTGCTCCCGGTCTGGTCGGCCAAGGTGAAATCCGGAACTGCCGCACCGATAGACAACTCGTCCGCCGCGGCATTCGGGGGCCCAGCCCGTCGAGCAGTTCCAACCGGCGTGCCTGTTGTGGCTCCAACTCGGTGCTCTGGTATCGGCGGACGCGGACGTTCTCCGCATAAGCGTCCTCCTTGTGACCACCAGCGTGAAGTCTACCAGAGCTCTGGGCTTCAAGGCATCCAGCGCTTTTGCATCGCGCACGGGGATGGGCATCACCATGGCGTCCATATATACCCGGGTATTGCCTTGCAGGACGCCACGAAGATCCGGTGCGTTTGATCGATCTTCAACACCAAACCGGTTACAGGATAACGTTACGCCGCCCAAGTGCTTCCAGCGCAAACGCAGAGCAACATCGGCACGACACCTGCGGCGCCGGATTCCCCGGCCACCGTATTTCGATCGGCTGGATCTGCGCGGACTTGCCCAAGCCGATGTGCTGCCGCAACGGCGATCCTCCGAAAGAGCTTTGGCCGCGGACGGTGGCATAGATCGCCCGCGGCTCCTTATCACGCTTACCTACTTATGTTGTCTCAGGTCGGACGTCGCAGTGCGCTGTAAGTAGCCGTGCTTAACAGGCTGAAGCCTGGACTACCTAGAGGCGATCAGATCTTTACCGAAATCCCAGGCGACGACGCGGCGTTCTTGCGCGGACAGGTTGATCATGTGGGCGCAGGCGGCGGCGTGGTGACCGGCGGCGGCATCCTCCCAGTAAGGCTGGCGGGAGCGGATGGAATCGAAGAAATGGCCGAAGTGCGCGACGGTGGGTTCGGGGCCTTCGTCCTTGAAGTGCTCCGGCTGCTTGCGGGGGCGCTTGGGCGGTTCGACTTCGGCGGCGATCACCTTGGGGTCCTTGTAATAGGCGTCTTCGAGCGGCTGCGCCCAGGCGTCCACGATCCAGCGGTTATCCTCGACGGCGTTCTCCGGATAAAAGGCCAGACCGTCGCCGCCAATCGTAATGCTGCCTTCGGTACCCAGCACCTGAAATCCGGCTTCGGCATTCATCTCGTTATTGAACGATGAGCTGAGGTTCACGGTGAAGCCCTCCGGATATTCAAGAATCGCATTGAGCGTGTCGGGCACGTCGCGGCTTTCCTTCCAGCGATACAGTTCGCCCATGGCCACGACGCGCGCGGGCATTTTGGCGTCCATCAGGAAGTGGATCGCGGTACACAGGTGCACGAACAGATCGGTGGCGATGCCGCCGGAATATTCCTGGTAGCAGCGCCAGCGGAAGAAGCGTTCCAGGCTGAAGGGGCGCTGGGATGCGGAACCCTGGAACATCGCCCAGTTCACGGTTTCCGGAGATGCGTCCGGCGGAATGGGGTAGATCCACGCGCCGGACGCGGTGTTGCGATTGTAGGCGGCGCGGATCATGGTGATGCGGCCGAGTTTGCCGGCGCGGATCATTTCCTTGGCTTTACGTTCCGGGTCGGAACTGGGTCCCTGGCTGCCCACCTGCACGATGCGCCGGCCTTCAGCGGCCGCCGCGATAATCTCCAGGCCTTCGGCGGCGGTATAGGTCAAGGGCTTTTCGCAATAGACGTCCTTGCCCGCGCGCAAGGCGTCCACCACGACGACTTTATGCAGATGGTCGGGTATGGCAATGACCACGGCATCGATGGATTTCTCGGCCAGCAATTCGCGATGCGTGGGGTAGGTGCGGGCGCGGCCGCCTTTCACGCGGGTTTGGGCGCGGTCGAGGCGTCCTTTGTAGGCGTCGACCAGGGCCACGATTTCGGCCTGCGGATGCTGCTGCAGCGCGTCCATCAATTCCTGCCCGCGCGCTCCCGTGCCGATCACGCCAACGGCGATGCGGTCGCTGGGAGCGGGACGTGCGGCGGCGGGCTTTGCTGCAAGCAGGGCCCCGGCCTGCAATAAGGAGCGGCGGGTGATTTCCATCAGAGTCTCATTATAAGGGTGGTACAGGGACCTCGGCCGGGACCAGCGCCTGCGCGACGCGCAAAATGACAGCTTCGGCGAAGGGCGGCCCGACGATTTGCAATCCGATAGGCAGGCCGCGGCGGTCCGGGCCGCACGGAATCGATACCGCCGGCAGGCCCAGCAGGTTGATGGCGCGCACCAGGCGGGTGGTGGCCAGGCGCACGTCCTCGTTTTCGCTCCCGACAGCAACGGCGGTCTCGCCGATGCGCGGCGCGGTGATGGGGGTGGTGGGGGTGAAGAGGCAGTCCACGCGCGACCACAGACCCGCGAACTCGCGCTGCATGGCGCGGCGCAAGCGCTGCGCGTTAATGTAATCGGTAGCCGGGAGCAAGCGGCCCTGATCGAGCAGGGCCAGCACATCCGCGCCGAATTGATCGCGCCGCTCCAGGTGCGGCTCCAGCAGGGCGGAGGCTTCGGCCAGCAGGATCACCCGCGCCACGGTGTTGATGGCGGCGATATCCGGCACGCGCAGCGGCACGATTTCCGCGCCATGCAATTCGGCTGCATGCAGAGCCGCGCGCACGGCGGCATCCACGTCGGGATCGAGGCGCTCGAAGTAGAAGTTCTCCGGGAAGCCGATGCGCAGCCCGCGGATGAAAGGCTCCGCGTCCGGCACGTAGTTCTGGACGGGACGGCGGGAAGATGTCTCGTCGCGAGGATCGTATCCGGCGATGACGTTGAGCACGGCGCCGGCATCGCGCACTGATCGGGTAAGCGGACCCATGTGGTCGAGCGAGAAACCCAGCGGCATCGCGCCGAAGCGGCTGACGCGGCCGTAAGTCGGTTTCAATCCCACGACTCCGCAGAAGGCGGCGGGGATGCGAATGGAACCGCCGGTGTCGCTTCCCATGGCCATGGAAACCATGCCGACGGCCACGGCTGCGCCGGATCCGCCGCTGGATCCGCCGGGGATGCGGTCGCGATCCCACGGATTGCGGACCGCGCCAAAATGCGGATTGCTGGAAGTAATGCCGTAGGCCAGCTCATGCATGCCGGTCTTACCGATCAGGATCGCGCCAGCGGCGCGGAGCCGTTCGACGACGGTGGCATCGTAGTCCGGCACATAATCCTCGAATAGCCTGGAGCCACAGGTGGTACGCACGCCCTGGGTGCGGAAGAGGTCCTTGACTGCAATGGGAATGCCATGCAGCGGACCACGGCCTTCGCCGCGCGCTAATTCCTGGTCAGCTTGTCTGGCGCGCTCGCGGGCAGACTCGGCCATCACGGTTTGCATGGCGTTGGTGGAGGGATTGAGACGCTCGATGCGATCGAGTGCGACGGTGGTCAACTCCACGGACGATATCTTGCGGCGGCGCAGGGCTGCGGCGGATTCGAGCAGCGTCACTCGGCATCCTCCGCCAGTGCGGGTGTCGCCGCGTGGAAGGCGACGGCCGGTTCGATTTCCGGCAGGAGGGCGCGCGGTAGCGGACGGAAGCCGGCTTCCAGGTTGTCGAGCGTGCGCGCAATGGGCTCCAGGGCGGCATCCGGAATGGCTAGACCGTTAGCGCGGGCGATCTTCTTCCAATCCTTCTTGCCAACGTTGTTGCATGGGTGGCTGCTGTCGTTGCTCATTTTGACTCTCCAAACGAGCCGCCCATTGCGCGGCGGCCAGGACGATCATGGCGGAGGCGAAGCCCCAGATGAGGATGGTGGCGGAATTGCGAAAGACACCGTATTCGCGCTCCAGCTTGACGTGCAGGAGCGGCCACATCAACAGAAACGCATACTTCATGCCCTCCAACACCAAACCCGCGAGAATCGCCACGGGGGCGACGCGGGCGGCCGGAATGCGGCGATTCGGCAGAATCCAATAGATCAGAAACAATATTACGATACCGATGGGAATGGCGGCGACCTTGAAGATGAGGAGCTTTACCCATAATTCCAGGTGGGCGTGCGAGCCGCTGAGACTGCGCACCCACTGGGCGTTCATGCCCGTGAGGACCAGCGACAGCAGCGCCAGGCCACCGCACAGGAAGATCATTCCCAGGCTGACCAGTTGGTTGCGGAGGTAGGAGCGGTTACGGGTGACACCCCAAGCGCGGTTAAGGGCAACTTCCAGGGGCTCGAACACGCCATTGGCGGCGATCAACAGCAGCAACATGGCAAGCGGCTGAAACGCTCCGCGCAAGGGCATGTTGCGCTTGAGGAAAGCGCCCAGATCGCCCGGGAGGTAGTCGTTCATGGCCAGGTAGATGGCATCCACGGCGGCGGGCCAGCGGAGCACGTCGCGGCAGAAGGAGAGCATCACGTTGAGGAAGGGAAAGAACGACAACAGGAGACTGGCCGCCACGGCCAGGGCGTAGACGTGCACTTCGGTTTGCATGCAGTAGCGGAGGGTGGGGCCAAAGGCGTCCATGGAGCGGGACCAGCGGCTGGGTGGTGCGGGGGAGAAGAGCGTTGCCAACACATTAGCTTAGCGCTCAAGTGCAACGCCGCGCGGGCCTGGCTGGGCGCCGGGTAATTGCAGAACTGGACGAACGAAGCCGTGAGTTGCCGGCGGATAGAGACACTACCGCCTTGGGCAAGGTATCTTTTTCGAAATAGGATGACCGTCACCGCCCGGCTTCCCTTCGCAACGAAGGGAAGCCGGGCGGGGTAACCCGAAACAGATGGGAGGCCGCAGTCTCCGGGGCGAACCCCGATCTTGCTGTATCACCTCTTTTCCGAGACTCTGGCAAGGAACCGGTTCCATACTGCTACCGTCCAGGCGATCTCAATGGAGCCGACCGGCAAGCCTTGAAGGGCTCCGGGAGCCAGTATTACCGGCGGCCGGGTTTTTAAGGCCCGGCCGCTGACGATGAAACGCTGCGCAGCGCTTTTCCATCGGGGCGTCGCCAACGAGCGCGGCGCCCTTTCTGATTTAAGGATGGCATGGGGTAATACGGGAGGCAGTGGGTAAGGGCTGGAACTCATTGTATTCATGGGGGCGATATTTTTCGGAATGTGTCACTGGCTGTGGCCTGCGGCACACTCCTGCCCCACTAATAAATCACCTTCAGTGAGAATTGGATTTGCCTGGAGTTGCCCGCCGTGCGGCTGATTTCACCAAAGCCCGGTCCCAACACGACATTCGACGGCAGGCCGAAGTTCACGATGTTGAACACATTGAAGAACTCGGCGCGGAATTGCAGGGATGCGCGCACCGTTCCGGATCGCTCCAGGAGAGGCGTATCCTTAATCAGGGCGAGGTCGAAGTCGTGCAAGCCCGGACCGCGGAAGGTGTTGCGTCCGAGCGTGCCGAACACGCCACTATTCGGACCGGTCCCGCCGGGCACATCGATCGGAATCGAGAAGTACGAATCGTTGTTCGCGCCCAGTCCGAAGTAGTCCTCGCGCACCGTGCGGCTGGTGGAGAGGACCGGCGTGCCGATTTGGTTGGGCCGGTCGGTGCCCATGGAGCCCACACCGGTCTGCTGGATTCCGGAATAGATGGTGAACGGAGAGCCGGTTTGCAGAGTCCCGATACCGAGCAATTGCCAACCGGCGGTGAGGGTCCTGCCAAACGGGCGCAGGAACGGCACGCGATCGGCATGCAGGTCCTGGAAGAGGCTGAACGCAAGCGCGTTCTTGACGTCGAAGTTGGAGGGTCCCTTGTCCAAGCGGGCGTCGAAGGGGTCTTCGGGCGCGGTCTGCGCCACGGCTCCCGACTGACCTGCGATGAATCCGCCAATCACCGCACTGGTATCGTCAATCGATTTCGAAAACGTGTAGCTGGCTTGAAAGCCCAGGCCCGAGGCGGTGAGATTCTGTTGCGCCGATACCTGCAGGGCGTGATAGGAGGAATGCGAACGGTTGGTCATCACGGTGACCGGTCCGTAGCCGCCGGTTATCTGGCCGGCGGAATCGAACTGGGTGTACGGCGCGAAGGCCGGGTTCGCGCCGGAGAACCCGTTCGGGAAATCCATGGCGGGCAGCTTGATGCCGGCGGTGCCCACGTATCCGGCGCTGAGGTTGGCGCCGCCCAGCTTCTGCTCGATGCCCGCCGTCCAGGTGGCGATGTAACCGTTCAGGAAACCGGGCGAGATACCAATTACAGTGAGCGGCGCGATCTGGTTGCCCGGTGAAACGGCCGCCAGGTCTTGTTCATAACGGAGCACGTTCATCACGGTATTGGGTGGCACTTGCTTGGAATCCCCGGAGGCGAAGACCGGCGCTCCACCGATTGTATAGACCGTGGGCAACTGTTGCGGCGTGATGCTGGCGCCAAAGCGGATGAGATCGCCGGGGGCGGCGGTGAGGTGCGGATAGACGACAAACGGCGTGGCGCCGGTCAGAGAGTTATCTTGCCAGAGGTTCACCAGTAGCGTGGTGATGGCTCCGCCCACGTGCACGATGGTATTCGCAGCCGCCCGCCAGTCGAGCGACAGACGCGGTCCCCAGCCGTTGGGATTGAGTTTGTAGGCGGGGCTCGGATTGATCAGCAATCCGGAGCCAGGCGAAGTGCTGGGACCCAAGCCGAGGATTGGCGCCGAAGTACGGTGGTCCTCTTCGCGGATGCGCGATTCAATTTCGTAGCGCAGCCCGGCATTTATGGTGAGACGATCGGAGACCTTCCAAGCGTCCTGAAAATAGACGTTGTACGCGTCGCGATGGATGGCGGAATCGCCGATGCTTGCGCCTTGCGCGAACATGGGGGGCGCCACCGCTTCCGAGTATGCAAACGCGCTGGCTTCGAGCAGACCGGTGAGCGCGTCGGGGAGCGGATCGCCAACGGCAATGTCGTGCGTGCCACTGGCTGAACGAATGGGCAGCGTGGCGTACGCCGTACCGCCGCCGAACTGGTAAGCGCCGTTGGGACTGATGCCGAACACGGTGGTATCGCGGTTGCCGCGGACCTCTCCGCCAGCCTTGAGGGTATGCTTTCCGCGGATCCATTGGAAATTCTGGCGAATCTGAAACAGGTTGCCGTAGGCCGCCATGACGGAACCGGCGGCGGCGTTGAAGGCTTCATAGGAGGCGTCACCGAAGCTAAGCGCCGGGTCGGTGCGGTCGAACGAGGGGAAGGAAGGCGTGGTGCGGGTGAAACTGATGCCGGACTCCATGGTGAAGGTGGGCGAGGGCGTGCGCGTGTAGGCGATGGCGCCATTGCGCTGGCGGTCGAGAAAGCCCACCGCGAATTCGGGATCGATGGCCGTCTGGCTGGGGTTGGTGGTGGGGCCGGTGACGTTGGCCATGGTGAAGCGGCCGAACAACCGCGATTTATCCGAGAGCCGATGATCGATGCGGATGGAAAACTGATCGGATATGGTGGTGACTTTCGATGACGTGGCAAAAGTGCGCGCGCCATACGGACCGGCGGGGTCGTTGGGCAACGGATAGCGTGCCAGCAGCTTGGCGATGCGCGGGTCGACCGGGACAAGCAGGGTGTCGCCCGGAAAGGCGGTGGTGTCCACGCCGGAGCGTTCGGCGGCGGTGGGAACGGGGATTAGCTCGGTGTCGCTGAGCACCTGGCGAAAGCCCTGATATTCGGCGAAATAGAAGGTGCGATTGCGGCCGTCGTATAAGTTTGGGACGACCACGGGACCGCCGTTGGTGAGGCCGAATTCATTGCGGATGAACGGCGGGATGCGCTCCGGCTGCGCGATGGAGCGCGCATCGAAGAAGTTGCGGGCATCCAGGGCGGCATTGCGGAGGAATTCGAAGACGGAACCGTGAATGGCGTTGGTTCCGGAGCGGGTAACGATGTCGGTGTAGCCGGAAGCGCCGCGCCCGATTTCGGCGGGCATCCAGCCGGAACTGGAGCGGATTTCCTCGACCGCATCGACGTTGAAGTTCGTGAAAGTTGCGCCGCCCAGTTCGGGGTCGCTCGAATCGGCGCCATCCATGGCGAAAACGGCGGCGGTGCCGCGCTGGCCATTGACGGCGAATTGCTGGGTGAAATTCGACGCGCCGTTGGTGTCGGTCATGGTGCCGGCGGCGAGGAGCAGCAGCGCGCTGAAATCGCGCTTGTTCAGGGGGAGTTCGGAGACGGCTTTGGCGGACAGGGCTTGGCCGCCGGTGGCTTCGTGCTTGGGGGATTCGTCGAGGAGCGTGAGGGCCTGGCTGGCGGATAGCTCCATTACGGCTGCGGTGTCGCGGGGCAGTTGCACTGGTCGGGGGATGGCGGTTGTGAGGCCATGGTATTCGACTGCGACGGTGTATTGGGCTGGGGGGAGCGCGGCGAAGGTGAAACTGCCGTCTTTGGCGGTGATGGTGGTTTCGCGATGGGTGCTGGAGTCCAGGCGGATTACGGCGCCGGCTATGGGTTGGCGATGGTCGTCGCGGAGGATGCCGGTGAAGGGTTGGGCGGCGGCTGAGGCGCAGGAAAGGATGGCGATGGCGACGATTGGGGCGGGACGGTGGGGGAGCACATGTCAGGATAGCGCGATGTGTTGGCCGGGTTGGGTTGCGAAGTTCAGGTTGCCGCGACCACTGGTTCGCCAAGGTCCGCCGGGTGTCGGCCGGGTTGGATCCCCGCACGGCCGACCACTTCGGGGTGGGTTACTATGGCGCGGGTGGATGGATGCAGGACCGCATCGCGATTCCGATCCACGACGATCGGGTCGACTCGTGGCGTATTGCGGCCGCGCTCCGGATCAAGACGCCCCACGGTACCGATTTCCGGCGGGCTTTCCGAAGGCGCAAGCGAGATAATTCTTGCTAACAATTTATCAACAGTTAAATCCGATCGCCGCGGCGGTTCGTATACTTGCCAGAGGTGCATTATGCGACGAAGGACCGTTGTCGGCATTGCCCTGGTTTCATTTGCGGCTGGATCGCTCATTAGCGCCCGGCTGGCGCACATAACCAAAGTGAGGGCCGATAGCAATCGCGTCTTCGAGCTGCGCGTTTATCACGCGGTGCCGGGCAAAGTGCCGGCGTTGGAGTCGCGGTTTCGCGACACGGCCTCAAAGCTGCTCGCCAAGCACGATCTGAAGGCCGTTGGTTACTGGGTGCCGGAGGATGCTCCCGCTTTTGACAACACATTCGTCTATATCCTGGCTCATCCCAGCCGGGAGGAAGCGAAAAAGAACTGGGACGCGATGCATTCCGACCCAGGATTCCAAGAGATGATAAAATCCGAGCAGACCGACAAGACGGTGGAAAAAGTGGACTCGGCGTTCATGCGCCCGACTGACTTTTCACCCATGAAGTAGCGCCGGATTTGAGCTGGAGAACCGCGAGGGTCAGTCAATTCGTCAGCGCCTGATACACCAGCGTGCGCGTCTGCCTCCAGTACGGCACATTGACGGGCCTGGGCGCCTGGATCATCAGCACCGCGACCAGCTTTTCCTTCGGATCGACCCAGAAGTATGTGCCATAGATGCCGGCCCACGAGAAATCTCCGACCGATCCGGGCACGGGATTCCGGCCCGCGTCAGTGCGAACCGCGAAGCCCAAGCCGAAACTGGTGCCCATCTCGGGGGTGGGGCCGAACGCGTCCAGCAACATCGCGACGGGGGTATGCCGCTCAGTTGCGGGCGGGAGTTGGTCGGAGGTCATCAGCGCGACAGTCTTGGGAGCGAGAAGGCGCACACCGCCGAGTTCACCGCCGTTGAGCATCATCTGGCCGAAGCGGGCGTAATCGCCCGCGGTCGAGAGCAGGCCGCCTCCGCCCGACAAGACCGCGGGCTTAGCGGTGGGATCGCCGGCGATCACGGTGGTAGGTGAATCCGCCCGCGCGAGGCGGGCCGCTTG
>DATNMW010000036.1:0-12832 GCA_035602155.1 Bryobacteraceae bacterium
CCTGGTTGCCGCGCCCTTCTTTCATTGGCCGGTGATGCGGTACCGCGAGTTTGCGCGGCAGCATCCGCGCTTTTTCATGCTCTCGCCTCCGGCGGTGAATTGGATTGCGGCTAAACTCCGCGCGGACGGCGCCTCCCTGGAATTTGCCTCCAGTCAGGATGAGACCACGCTGTATCTGGTGACCGCCAATCCCTAGCCTCCGTGGGCAGAAGTGGCAAAACACCGCTTACTGACGTGCGCGGCTCAGTAGATTCAGCGCGTTACGGAGCCACGACCGTCAGGGAGTGACTTCTGCCACGGGCTGCAAGCGCTAATTTAAGCCAACTTAAGCCAGAATTGTTTACGGAGGGCCCCCAGAGCCGATCCACGCTCCTCCAATACGGTATTCTGGAATCTCGATGGCCCGGATCGTCAGCCTGTTCATCGCTTCCCCCGGCGACGTTGCCGCTGAGAGGAATCACGTCGCCGACGTTGCCGCCGCCCTGAACCGCAACGTGGCCTCCGAACGCGACGTGCGATTCGAAGCGCTCGGGTGGAAAACCCACGCCCGTTCCGGCCTCCACGAAAAAGGTCCGCAGGGGCCTATCCCGGACGCACGACCGGCGAATCGGGGCATCCAGGCGCTGAAACTCGCCGGGCATGCGAAGTTGCGCCGCGGCAGCGCGAGCGTCGTCGCGAAGCCATTGCAGCGCCGCGGTATTTCGTCGAGGCGCTCCTCAATCTCGCGTTTTGGCAGAGTCCGCGCAACGCCATCGCGGGCGGGGCAAAGCGATAGCGCGTTTATGGTCGGCGACTAGAAACACGGAACCATCGGCTGCCGGTCGGTTCTCCAGCGCGGTGCGGTCGGCGATCGGCGCGCCCGGCAGATAGGCCGCCACCAGCGGCCACAGATTCCGGCGCACGATCCCTTCGGGTGGATCTTTAAGGTTACGAGTGTAAATGCGCGATGGCAGTTTGCGTAAAGCCACTTCGGGCATCGCTGAGAAATCGGGCTCTAAGCGCGTATCCAGATACCCTCATAACAAGTTTTTGGGGTCTAAGCGCCGCCTAAGAGTGCTCTTTTGCAGCTTTTTGGGGACTTAAGCGTCCCGCGAGAGCCAAGCTACGTGGCCTGCAGCGCCTCTGCGATCTCCTTCTCCTCGATGGCGCCTTCCCGTATGATCTTCCAATACGGCTCCGTGATATCCACGGTAGTGGCGCCCGCGCCCGAGCAGGCGCCGCCGTCCAGCACCAGGTCCACGCGCCCATCCATGGTGCCGAACACCTGGATACCGCTGCGACAGGTCGGCGATCCGGAGATGTTCGCACTGGTCGAGATCAGCGGCTGATTCAAAGCCGCGATCAGCGCGTTGGCGATCTTGGCGCGCGGCTGCCGCACCGCGAGCCGGCCCGTATTCCCCGTCACCTTCAGCGGCACGCGAGCCGATGCCGGCACGATGATGGTCAGCGGACCGGGCCAGAAGCGCCGCGTCAGGATGAAGAACCGGTTGTTCAGCTCCGCAGCCAGATCCTCGGCCGCGATTGCGTCGGCCACCAGCAACGGCAGCGATCGGTTAATTTCCCGCCCCTTGGCCCGGAACACGGCGGAGACCGCGCGCAAATTGAACGGATCGGCTACCAGCGCGTACAGCGCGTCGGTAGGGATGGCAACCACCCTCCCACGGCGAATGGCGGCGGCGGCGCGTTCGATCGCTTCCGGTTGCGGCGCTTCCGCATCGACTACCACCAGATCAGTTGCCATACGCGCCGCGACCCCTAGCGCGGCCCAATCGCTTCCGCCACGTCGATCGCCATCTGGTAGCGCCCGAAAGGCGCGCTCAACTGCACGCCCTGCACCATGCCGCGCACGCGCTCCACCATCTCGCGCGCGATTGCCACGCCCTCCTGGCGCGATTTGTCGGCGTTGTCCACCTGGCGCATGCGCTCCATGTAATAATCCGGCACGGGCACACGCAGCTCGTTCACCATGAATTCGGCATTGCGAAAGCTGGTTAGCGGCCAGATGCCGCAGATTACCGGGATCTTCACGTGTTCGATGCGCTTCAGAAACTGTTCGAGCAAAGCCAAGTCGAAGACCGGCTGCGTGACCACGTATTCGGCGCCCGCCTGTACCTTCCACTCGAAGCGGCGAATTTCTTCATCCATGTTCAACGCCCCCGGATTGACGCCCACGCCGATCAGCAGGGCGGTCTGCGATCCCATGGCGTTGCCGCCTATATCCAGGCCATGGTTCAGGTTGTTCGCGATGTTCACCAGCCCGATGGCGTCCACGTCGAACACCGCGGTGGCGTCCGGATAGCTGCCCATGCGCGGCGGATCGCCGGTGATGCAGATCAGGTTGCGCACTCCCGCGCAATGCGCACCCAGCAGTTCCGATTGAATGCTCAGAATATTACGGTCGCGGCAGCAAAAATGGTTCACCGCCTCGATGCCGGCGTCCCGCTGAATGAGCTGGCAGGTGACTTGCGAGCTCATGCGCGCGCTGGCCCGCGGCCCGTCCGGCACGTTGATGCAATCGATGCCCCGCTCGGCGCACAGCTTAGCGCCCGCGATTTCCTTGGAGGCGTCCACCCCGCGCGGGGGCAAAATCTCCACGAAGGCCACGAATTTCCCGGCGGCCAGCTTGGCTCCCAGTTGCGATTTATCCGTCACGGGCACTTTCGGAATGGCTTGCGCTTTGGCTTTGGGTTCCTCCACCGTGACGCCCAGCTTCTTCTGCACCGGCTGCAGGGAGCGCGCCTCGGCGTGGATCAGCTTGATGTGCTCCGGCGTCGTGCCGCAGCATCCGCCCACGATGCGCACGCCGGCCCACAGCAGGCGCCGCGCGTATTGCGCCATGTATTCCGGTGAGCACAGATAGAGGTTGCGGCCCTCCACGCGCACCGGCACGCCCGCATTCGGCATGGCGCTGATGGGCTTGGCGGAAAACGCCATCATGCGCTCCACGGTTTCGAGCGTGGTCTTGGGACCCACCGAGCAATTGACGCCGATTACGTCGGCTGGCCACTCGTCGAGAAGGCGCGTAAATACTTCGGTTTCCGTGCCGCCGGGAAGATTGCCGTTGTCGTCGATGGTCACGTGCGCCACGATGGTCATGTCCGGACCGGCGGCTTCGCGCGCCGCGAAAATGGCTTCGCGGATTTCGTCGGGATTGCCGAACGTTTCCAGGATCAGCAGGTCCACGCCCGCATCCAAGAGCACCTCCGCCTGTTCGCGGAAGATGGCGCGGGCTTCGGCGAACGAAGTAGGTCCCAGGGGCTCGATATGCGCGCCCAGCGGGCCGATGGCGCCGGCCACGAAAGCGTGCTCGCGCGCCGCTTCACGGGCCAGCCGCACGCCCGCCTGATTGATGGCGCGCAGCTTCTCGGCCAGGCCGAAGGCCGCCAGCCGCATGCGGTTGGCGCCGAAAGTGTTGGTCTCCAGGATCTCGGCGCCGGCCTTTACGTACTCCTGATGAATCTGGCGCACCATGTCGGGCGTGGAGACGTTCAGCTCGTCAAAGCAGCGGTTGATGAACACGCCGCGCGAATACAGCATCGTGCCCATGGCGCCATCCGCCACCATGGCGCGGCGCGCGAGCTGCTCCCGAAACTCTTCGGCGCGGGTTGCGGCGGTGGTCGGCATGGGGAGGATATTCGGACCTGTTCGGGTAGTGGCGCAACAGAACCGGATAGTCTGATTTTAACGCATGTGGGGCGGCCCGGGCTGCGTGAGGTAGCCCAGGGCGCTTGCATGGTTTCAGTCTGAAAACAACTTTGCAACTTCGACACTGCCATTCAGCCGCCCGGGCAGGGGAACTGCCGACTGACGATCGAACGCAACCGTCCTTCGATCCGGCGTGGTCACCATCACTATCTCCCGTTTGGGATCGACGGTCCAAAATGAGACGCAACCATTCGCAAGACACATGCCTTGGCGTTCCATGATCTCATCCATCGTGTTACTTGGCGACAGAACCTCCACCACTAACTCGGGCGAACCCATCAGATATTCGTCATCGCCAGTGGCGGCGTCCCGTTCGACAGAAACGCAAGCAACGTCAGCTTGCCAGACTTCGTGTTCGGGCGTCGGGCGAAAGGCCATCTCCATTTGCACAACCCCAGTGTTACCAACGTGCCGCTTCAGCAACATCGTGATTCGGTCCTGAATTCTTTGGTGGCCTCGTTTCGGCCGCGGCATTACAACAACCTCTCCGTGATGCAACTCAATGCGGCCTTCCCGCGGCTCCGGGAGCTTCAAAAAATCTTCAACAGAAAGCAACGCTGTGTTTGCGCTCATGGCGGATCTCCGTGCCCGATCGTCTTGCCATTGCTTCTAGCGGCCAGCGGACGGGTGGCTCCAGCCACCAAACGTTCTCGCGCGCCGCTTCGAGGCTTCTCGGCGAGCCCGAAAGCCGCCAGGCGCATGCGGTTGGCGCCGAACGGGTCGCTTTTGAGGTCCCCGGCGCCGGCCTTCACGTACTCCTGGTGAATCTGGCGCAGCATGTCCGGCGTAACGATGTTCAGGTCATCGAAGCAGCCGTCGATGAGTACGCCGCGCGAACACAGGATGGTGCCGATGGCGCCGTCGGCCACCCTGGCGCGGCCCGCGAACTGCTGCCAGAACTCTTCGGCGCGGGTTGCGGTGGCGATCGGCATAGTGGGGATATTCGGATCTGTTCGGGTCGTGGCGCAACACAGCCGGATATTGTGATTTTAGCGCATGTGAACTTGCCAAGGCAGGGCGTGACATCTCGCCAAAAGCGGGCGTAGAATCTATATAGAAAGGTTTAGCAAGAACACCCGACCCCAATGAACATCACTCTCAGTCAGGAACTTCAACAGCGAATCGCCGAGAAGGTCCGGAATGGCGACATTGGAAGCCCCGACGCCCTTATCGAGCACGCCCTTAGCTTCTACCTTGACTTCGAAGAAGGCGGCATGCATGACGAAGAGTTCCTCGAAACGAAGGCCGCCATTGATGAAGCGCTAGAGCAAGGAAATCATGGCGAGGGGCGGCCCGCGGAGCAAGTTTTCGCCCAACTGCGCGCCAAGCATGGCATTACGCGTTAAGTTCCGTCCGCGAGCCGAACAGGACTTGGAAACCCTTTTTCGCCACGTCGTTCAGGAAACCCCTCTACGCGGCCCGCAATGGCTAAGCGAGCTGGAGGGCGCCATCCAGTCTCTACGGGCCATGCCCGACAGGTGCCCCGTCTATCGCCAGTTTTCAACGCCGACGGCTGTGGTTCGGCGGCTGCTTTACGGGAGATATCCGCACATATACAAGGTTTACTTCACCATCGAGTCCAACACCGTGTGGATTCTTCACATTCGCCACGGTGCACGCCGGGAGCCAAGGAGACGAGATCTCTTGGAGTAAAGCGCCATGGCCACCGCCATCCCCGCGGCTCCCGAAGTGAAGCTTTGCACGGTGACGCCCACCATCTGCGACAGGTAGCTGAGCGTAGTCTCGCCGGAGTAGGCTTGCCAGCTTGTGTTCGAGAGGAAGCTGACCGCGGTGTTGAAGGCCAGGTCCGGCGTCAGGGGCGTGCCGCCGGCGGGTTGTCCGGGCAGGTAGCGCTGGCATCGCAAGAGCGCGTAAAAGAGGACGAAATTCGCCATCCCGAATGCCAGGAAGCATCCGGCATACGTTCGCCAGGTCTGCTCTTTTTCCGGGTCCACGCCGCCCAGGCGATAGATGAGGCGCTCCAGTGGCAGCAGGGGCCTCGACAGGAAAATTCGCTTTCCTTCGAAGACGCTCGCCATGTACGAGCATAGCGGCTTGGTGATCGCCAGCAGCTAGGCTAGGAAGACCAAGAGCTGGCAGAGATTGGTCCAGGTTAAGGGTGGCACACGTTGCCGTGGAGCGGCGGAAGACGCTCCACGCGTTAGTATGGCAGATTCTTGGAATTCTCTGCATTCTCCCTACTCCCTCGCGCGTAATACTATGTAAGCGGACGTATTATGCGGATTCTTCCCGTCACTCTCCTTTCCCTTGCGATCCTGCCCGCGCTGGCCGAAGAACCCTCCGTGGACCAGATCATGGCGCGCGTGGCCGAGAACCAGGCCCGCGCCCAGGACATGCGGCGCGCGTACGTCTACAATCAGAAAGTCCTGGCGCGCTTCCATCGCACCAACGGCAAGCTGGCGCGGGAGGAGAAGCTGGAATACCTGGTGACTCCCGCCCCCACTGGCGTCGACAAGAAACTGACGCATTTCGAGGGCAAGGTCGATCGCAACGGCCGGTTCGTCCCCTACGACGAGCCCGGCAAGGAAATCAAAGATCTGGACATCGATGGCGACCTCATGCGCGACATGGTCAACGACATGACCGGGGACAAGGAATCCAAGGACGGAATTGCGCACGACATGTTCCCCCTGACCGCCGCGGAGCAGGCGAAATACGTCTTTACCCTGGAAGGCAAGGAAGTCTATCGCGGCAGGCAGATCTACCGCGTCAGCTTTCGCCCCAAGCCGCACGAAGAGGACGCCGAATGGAAAGGGGAAGCGCTGATCGACGCCGCGGAATGCCAACCGGTAATGGTCTCGACCAAGTTCGCGACCCACATCCCAATGGCGGTGAAGGTGCTGCTGGGCACCGATGTCAAGGGCTTGGGGTTCACCGTCGATTACGAGAAGTTCGACGACGGGATATGGTTCCCGGTGAGCTATGGCGGCGAGTTCCATATCCGGGCGGTATTCTTTTATGCGCGGAACATGTCGATCTCGATGGTCAACAGCGGCTTCACGCGCGCGAATGTATCGAGCAGGATCGCGTACGATATGAGTGGGAAGTGACGGTACTCGAAATGCCCCGGCGGGCAGCCTCGCCGGCGGCTGGAATGGATTTCGCAAGCCTGGTGCGGCAGCATCAGGCCATGGTCTTCAGTATCGCCTGGCACATGTTGCGCGACCGGGCGGTGGCCGAAGAACTGGCGCAGGATGTGTTTCTGTCGCTGCACCAGCACCTGGCGGAGCTGGAGTCGCCCGAGCACATCCAATTCTGGCTGCGCAGGGTGACCAGCAATCGGGCGCTGGATGTAGTCCGCCGCCGCCAGCGCCGGCCCATGGTGAGTCTGGAAAATGCGCCGGAGCCGGTGGCGTTGACGCCCACGGGCGATCCGCTGCTGGGCACGGCGCTGAAGAAGTTGGTGGCCGCGCTGCCCGAAAAATCGCGCGCCATCGTGGTTTTGCGCTATCAGGAGGATCTAGACCCGGCCGAAATCGCCAGGGTCCTGGGCATCCCGGTAGGCACAGTGAAGAGTCAATTGCAGCGGGCGCTGGCGCTGTTGCGCGAGAAATTGTCCCGTAGCCTTGGGGAGCTCGGTATATGAATTTGGAACAAGAACTCAAGTCGGCATTGCGGCGTCAGGATCCCTCGCCGGATTTCGCGGAGCGGGTACTGGCGCGAGTTGCCGCCGCGCCCTTGCGCACCGCGCCGCGCGTGTCCCAGGTGTGGGTTCGCTGGCTGGCCGCCATCGCGGCCGCTTTGTTGCTGGCCGCCGGTGGATTGGAATATCGCCATTATCGCGGCGAGCGCGCCAAGGCGCAGGTCCTGCTGGCCGTGCGGATAGCAGGCAGTAAGCTCAACAAGGCGCAGCGGAAAGTGCATATGCTGGCGCATCGGAGCAATTCATGAAAGCCGTGGGATTGCCGGTCGCATTGCTGCTGCTCGCGGGCACCCTCCCGGCCCAGCAGGTTAAATGGAATTTCGATAAGCTGGCCGCGCGCGCCAGCGACTCGACGGAAGTCTCCTTGGATGGGGCACTCCTGCAATTGGGCGCCAAATTCCTTTCCGACGAAGATAAAGACCAAGCCAAGATCAAGAAGCTGGTCGGCGGATTGAAAGGCATCTACATCAAGACCTTCGAGTTCAAGAAACCGGGAGAATACTCGGCTTCCGATGTGGAACCCTTCCGGGCCCCCTTGCGCCCCCCGGAATGGCAACGGATCGTAGGCACGCACAGCAATGAAGACGGCGAATCCGTGGAAGTCTACATCAAGAACGATAGCAAAGGCATCGGCGGCCTGGTTATCATATCCACCGCGCCCAAGGAACTGACCCTGGTCAATATCGTCGGCGCCGTGGACCTGGATAGCTTGAGCGAACTTGGCAAACACTTCGACTTCCCCGAGGTGGAAGTGGAGAAGAAGAAGTAGCCGCCGCAGCCATCTTGACAGGCCGCTCACTAGCGCGCGTCGTGATAAATGATTCCCGGCGGCTGTTACAATTACTGTCTGCCGCGCAACCAGACGAAAATCCTGATCCGGGCGACCAACTGGGTGGGCGACGCGGTCATGTCGCTGCCAGCCGTCCGCGCCGTACGCGAGGCCTTCCCGGGGGCACAGCTTACGGTGCTGGCGCGCGCAGCGGTTGCCGACCTGTATGCGCGCGAAGGGGCTATCGACCGCGTGATGTTGTGTGCGGACCGACGCCGCCGTACGGCTGCCGAGTTGCGCCGCGAGAGCTTCGATTGCGCTATCCTGCTGCCCAATTCCTTCGACGCCGCGCTGGCGGCTTGGATGGGCCGCATTCCGCGCCGTATCGGCTACCGTCGCGACGGGCGCGGCTGGCTGCTCACGGATGCGATTCCGCCACCGGAGCCCGGCGAGATCCCGCGGCATGAGCGCTTCTACTATCTGGAACTGCTGCGGCGCGCGGGGATTATTCACGAATATCCGGCGTGTTCTGAGATCCGCCTGGATGGCCGCGAGGCGGCGCGCGCAGCCGGTCTGGACGCGTTGCGCTACGCTGGTCTGGCGGCGCCGGTCGTGGGAATCAGCCCCGGCGCGGCCTATGGCGACGCCAAGCGTTGGCTTCCGGAGCGCTTCGCGGAAACCGCGGTGCTGGTGGCGCGCGCACATGCGGCGTCGGTGGCGCTGTTCGGCGCGGCGGCCGAGCGTGAGCTTTGCGAGTCGGTAGCCGCGGCGGTCCGCGCCGATGGAATCGCGGTGCGCAACTTTGCCGGCCAGACGTCGCTGCGCCAGTTCATCGACCTGGCCGCCGCGTGCCGTTTATTCCTGACCAACGATTCCGGGGCCATGCATGTCGTGGCCGCTTTGGAAGTGCCCACAGTGACCGTCTTCGGCGCCACCGACGATACCACGACAGGTCCCACGGGAGCTTGGGCGCGCGTAGTGCGCGAACAGGTGGAGTGCAGCCCGTGCCTGTTGCGCGCCTGCCCGATCGACCACCGCTGCATGACACGCGTCACCACCCAGCGCGTAGCTGCCGTGGCCCTCGACCTGCTAGACTTACGTGGTGAGAAATCCGCATAGCGGCGGCCGTATTTTGGTGGTGCGGCTGGGCGCCATGGGGGATATCGTCCACGCCCTGCCCGCCGCGGCCTCGCTCAAGCATAGCTTTCCCGGATGGCAGGTCGCCTGGGTGGTGGAACCGCGCTGGGCGCCGCTGCTCGAAGGCAACCCCTTTGTGGATCGCGTGGTGCTCCTGGATCGCCGCACGGGGGCTGGCTTGGCGCGCTTCTGGCGCGAACTGCGCGACGGGCGATTCGATTTCGCGGTGGATTTCCAGGGGTTGTTGAAGTCCGCGCTGGTGGCCTGCGCGGCGCGCACGGAGCGTATTTATGGCTTCGATCGAACGGTCGTGCGGGAATCCCTGGCCGCGCTGTTCTATTCCGATAAAGTGGCGGCGCGATCGGTCCACCGCGTGGATCGGAATCTCGATCTGGCGGCTGCCGCGGGCGCCTCGACCGCTCTGCGATCGTTCCCGCTGCCGCCGGGGCGCACGGAAGGGGAATTGCCTTCGGGCGCATTCGTGCTGGCCAGTCCGCTAAGCGGCTGGCGTTCGAAGCAGTGGCCGCTCGATTACTATGCGCGGCTGGCGCAGCGCCTGCACCGCGAGGCGGGAGTCCCGCTGGTGCTGAACGGTCCGCCTGGCGAGGGGGAGGCGCTGGCCGGTGTTGCGGACACCGTGCTCCATTTATCGTCTATCGAAGGACTGATCGACGCCACCCGCCGCGCCGCTGCGATAGTCGGCGTGGATAGCGGACCGCTGCATGTGGCGGCCGCTCTGGGCCGCCCGGGCGTGGCGATTTTCGGCCCCACCGATCCCGCGCAAACCGGCCCATACGGCGGCGGCTTCACGGTGCTGCGGAGCCCCCACGCGGTAACGTCGTACAAGCGCGGGAACGAGATCGATCCCAGCATGCGCGCGGTGACGCCCGATGCGGTATTCGAGGTCCTCCAGCCGCGGCTTGCGCAGCGAAATCATTCGGCGGATTGTTTGGCTTGAAGCCGCTCTTCCCCAAGCCCTACGCGGATTTCGTGGCCCGCCTGCGCGTGCCCTGCGGCTTCGTGCTGGTGGCCGCGTTTGCGTGGTTTTCGCGTCCGGACGTGCGGTCATTGCTTTACGGCCTGCCGGTTTCCCTGTTGGGGCTGGCGTTGCGCGCGTGGGCCGCCGGGCACCTGGCGAAGGACCGGACGCTGGCCACCGGCGGACCCTACCGGTATACGCGCAATCCGCTTTATCTGGGAACGTTGCTGGTAGCGGCGGGCCTGGCGATAGCCTCGCGCGGCGCGGGGCTGGGTGCGCTGTTCGCGGCCGTGTTCCTGTGCATCTATTTGCCCGCGATTCAGCTTGAGCAGCAGCACTTGGGCAGCTTGTTTCCGGAATACGCCGCTTACGCCGCGCGAGTGCCGGCGCTGCTGCCGCGCATGACTCCGGCGGGCGAGTTGCGTACGTTCCAACCCGCGCTCTACATGAAGAACCGCGAATATCAAGCGGCTGGCGGCTTTTTGGCCGGTGCGATATTTCTGTTGTGGAAGGCGTTGCGGTGAGCGTACCCGGTGCTATATTAAGGACGCATGAAGGCGCACAACATCAAGCCGATCGCATACATGAAGACGCATTCCGCGGAACTCGTGGAATCCGTGAACGAGAACCGCAGCCCGGTTGTAATCACCCAAAACGGGCAGGCGCGCGCAGTGGTGATGGATGCCGCCAGCTATGCGCAGATGCAGGATGCCTTAATTCTTCTGAAGATGCTGTCGCAATCCGACGAAGGCTATCGGAAGGGACATTGGAAATCACAAGAGCAGGTGGAGGCCGACTTCGCGAAGAGGTTTCCGGATTGAATTGGCGGCCGCTTGAAGTTAGCCGTTCCGGGGATTTCCGGCTGAAACCGCTCCCTGATGGTCGCGGCTCGGAAACAGTCGCAGTCTCCTGTCTTTCTCCCGTTACACCAGCACCGTGAACGCCGTCTCCGTCCGCGTCACCGGCCGGTACAACGTATCCCGCTCCACCGGATCCCGCCCCGCCTTGCGGATCAACTGCAGCAACTCCCCGCGCCGCAACGACTGGCTGGTAGTGGCCCCGGCGTCGTGATAAATCTTCTCCTCCACCACCGTGCCATCGATATCGTCCGCCCCAAAACGCAGCGCGATTTGCGCGATGCGCGGCGTCATCATGATCCAGTAGGCCTTGATGTGCGGAATGTTGTCCAGCATCAGGCGCGCCACCGCGATGTTCTTGATGTCCGCGAATCCGGTGGTCTTCCCAATGTGCTGCAACGGCGTGTTGTCCGGATGAAACGCCAGCGGAATGAAGGTCACGAATCCGCCGGTCTCATCCTGTAACTCGCGCAGCTTCACTAGGTGGTCCGCGCGGTCCTCGGCGTTCTCGATGTGGCCGTACAGCATGGTGCAATTGGAATGCAGCCCGAGGGAATGCGCCGTCCGCGCGGTCTCGATCCACTGCTCGCCGGTGATCTTATGGTCGCAAATGATGCGCCGCACGCGGTCGCAGAAGATCTCCGCGCCGCCGCCCGGCAGCGAATCCATGCCCGCGTCGCGCAGGCGCTCCAGCACGTCGCGCGCGGAGATCTTCGCACGTTGCGCCAAGTACCCTATCTCCACCATGGTGAAGGCTTTCAGATGCACCTGCGGAAAGCGGTACTTCAACCCGCGCAACATCTCGCAATACCAATCCAGCGTGAGTTCCGGATGCAGCCCGCCCACGATGTGGAACTCCGTGACCGCCTCGCTCCAGCCTTCTCCCGCGCGGTGCCACACCTCTTCGAGCGACATGGTGTAGGCCTTGGGGTCCTTGGCATGCTTGCCGAACGCGCACAGACGGCAACTGGCCACGCACACATCCGTCGGGTTGATATGCCGGTTCACATTGAAGTAGGTCGTCGAGCCGTGCAACCGCTCGCGCACCAGGTTCGCCATGTAACCCACCGACAAAATATCGGAGGTCTGGTAAAGCGTCACGCCATCGTCGTAGGACAGGCGTTGGCCCGCTTCGACTTTTTCCAGAATTGGCCTCAGGCGCGGGTCGTCAATTACGATTTCCATAGAACGTCGGCAGCCCAGAATACAAAGAATAGCATGCTGACGTAGCCGTTCATGGTGAAGAAGGCCGCGTCCACGCGCGACAGGTCGGTGGCTTTCACCAGGCTGTGCTCGTAGATCAGAAGGCTGGTGACGGCCGCCACCCCCGCCAGGCTCAGCGCGCCCAGGCCGAGCGAGTAGACCAGCGCCAGCAGGCATGCGATCATCAGCACGTGCAGCAATCGCGCCACGCGCAACGCACCCGCGACGCCCAGCCGGCGCGGCAGGCTGAACAGACCCTCCACCGAATCGAACTCGAAGTCCTGGCAGGCGTAGATCACATCGAATCCGGCGGTCCAGAAGGTCACCGCCGCGGTGAGCCACAGGATGCGGGGATCCAGCGCACCGCGGATCGCGATCCAGGCCGCCGCCGGCGCCACGCCCAGCGCGAATCCCAGCACCAAGTGCGAGAACGACGTGAATCGTTTGGTGAATGAGTAAAAGAACACGATCGCCAGCGCCGCGGGCGCCAGGCGGAAGCAAAGCGGATTCAATTCACC
>DATNMW010000037.1:0-9400 GCA_035602155.1 Bryobacteraceae bacterium
GCGATAGGAGTTGGCGGCAGCGGTGGCATTTTGGTTATTCTGGACAGCGATGACGACTGCCCGGCCGAACTCGCCCCGAGCCTACTGGCAAGAGCGCAGTCAGCGCGCAGCGACCTCCCGTCGGCAGTTGTGCTTCCGAACAAGGAATTCGAGTCCTGGTTCCTGGCAGCTGCCCAATCGCTCGGTGGACACGGAAGATTCCCCGAGGATCTCGAGTCACCCGCTCAACCGGAAGCGATCCGAGGAGCGAAGGAGTGGCTAAGCAAACGGGTGCGCGGCGGTGCTTATTCAGCGAACGTGGATCAGGCGTCCTTGACGGCCGTCTTCAGTTTCGACCTCGCGCGGCGAGCGCCCTCATTCGATAAGTGCTATCGAGAAGTGGTCCGACTTTTGGAAACGTTGCGAGCACGGGCAGAACAGTAGCGTTAGCCGTGCCTAACTGCGGCGTGCGACGACGCCGCGCACAATAGTGCGGCTTGCCGCAAAAAGCGCCGGATTGTCCAGCCTAAGTGGAGTGACTTCGTCGAGGGTCAGTCCCTTAACCTCCCACAACCCGAAGCTGGACCATGCCGGGTCATAGTACGACCACCAGCGCACGCCGGACCACCGGTTCTGCGCATAGATGCGGCGGGCCCATGCCCGGCTGCGCGTGTAGTCGCGGCCCACGATGTCGGAGGGACGCAGCCCGAGCGCCAGCAATTGCTTTGGGTCGTCCAAATTGCAAATCGGCGCATCCTCCGCAAGCCGGTAACGCGCGATTGCGGGAATGCTTCCAGGCAGGCTGGGGCTGCCTTCCAGGATGGCGGGAGTCCATTCCGGAAAGCGTCCGAAAGCCTCCGCGATCGCGCCGGCGGCAGCGTCGCTCAAGTACAGCACGGAATAAATCCCCGGATTGTCGATGCGCCCGCCACCTTGCGGCGGCACATAAAGCGCTCCGCCGGGTTCGCGTTTGCCGGCAGCCGCAAGAAATGGAAACACACGGTAGAGCGCGGACACAACTCTAGGCGTATGCCCCGGCGGCGATTCCGTCGATGGCCCGAACAACCGGCGCGGCGCCCTCCATGGCCAGTACATCGATCGGCCGGGCGCCGCCCAGCAGCGGCTCCGAGCCAAGCAGCCACATGGCCGCCGCCTCGCGGTTATAGACGCGCAAAATGCGGGTCAATACGTCGTGCAGGTCCACAATGCGCCGTCCCATCTCACTGCCGATGTTTTCCTTTCCCGAGGTCCAACGCGAGACTTGCGCGCGATCCGCCCCCAGCAGCCGGGCGGCCGCATTGGTTCCCAACGCATCGACCACCCGGGTCAGGAGCGGCGAGACATCGGCCAGCGCCATGGCGGATGGCCTGAAGACGACAGTGTTCGCCACCACTGCCCAGGTACGAGGTCTGCGGTTTACTTGGAGCGTACTCACAGCAAATATTATACCTCAACACTATCTGTTGAGCGAGCCGGCCGGCCAGCGCACCACCGGCCAACCCGTTTCCGCCTCGATCGCCAGCAGACGGTTGTACTTGGCCAGGCGCTCGGATTGGGTGACGGATCCGGCCTTGAATTGATCGCCGCGCCAGCCGACGGCCAAGTCGGCGGCCCAGTTGTCTTCGGTCTCCCCGCTGCGCACGCTGACGGTCGTCTGCCAGCCGGCGCCGGTGGCCAGACGCCAGGCTTCGGCGGCCTCCGTCAGCGTGCCGATCTGGTTGGGCTTCAGCAGCAGCGTATTGCAGGCTTGCACCTCGATGGCGCGGCGGATGCGCGGCGGATTCGTGCAAAGCAAGTCGTCGCCCACCACCAGCGCACGCTTCTGCAGCGCCAGCCGCAGCGTGGGCCACCATTCCCAGTCGTCTTCGGCGAGGCCGTCCTCCACACTCACGATGGGATAGCGTTCCACCCAGCGGACCAGCCGGGCGATCATCCCGGGGCTATCGAGCGCGGCGCCATCCAGGTGGTATTGGCCGTTGGTGTAGAAGTGGCTGGCGGCCACGTCCAGCGCGAGCATTACGTCCGAGCCTGGCCGGTAACCCGCCGTCTTGATCGCCACAACGGCGGTCTCGATCAACTCTTCGGTGCTGTCGCACGGCGGCGCGAGCCCGCCCTCATCGGCTGTGAGCTTCCGCATGCCGTAGCGTTTCAGAACCAGGGCGGCGGCTGCCTGATAGACGTCGTAAGCCATGGCCAGCGACTCGTCGATGGTGGCGGGGCGGGCAGGCACGATCAGCACATCCTGGAGAGCCACCTGCCGGCCGGCGTGCTTGCCGCCGCTGAAGAGGTTGATGGTGAGGCGCGGCAGGGTGTCCAGCGTGTGCCCCAGTATCCCGGCCAGGTGCACGTAGAGGGGCACGCCGCGCTCTTGCGCAGACGCGCGCGCGAAAGCGACCGAGACCGCCAGGATGCCATTCGCGCCGAGGCGGGATTTGTTGGGCGTGCCATCCAGCTCGATCAAGGCATGGTCCAGCTCGGCTTGATCGGCGAAGCTGCGGCCAGCCAACGCTTGATGGATTTCGCCGCCGATGTACGCCACGGCTTTGCGGCAACCGAGGCCGCCGTAACGCGCGGGATCGCAGTCGCGAAGCTCCAGCGCCTCGGCCGTGCCGGTGGAGACGCCGGATGGTATGGAAGCGGATGACGCCGCACCGCTAGCAAGGGTGCAGGTTGCGCTGACAGTCGGACGGCCCCGGCTGTCAAGAATTTCGGCGGCGGTTAGACGCTCGATGATAGGCATAGTTGCTCTTCGAATATTGAAATCAGATCCGCGACGTTGGCCGGCGCACAGGGCATCATGCGCAGCACCGCATCGCGCTGGCGGACGCGCTCGGCGGGGTCGAGATACTCCAGCGGCGACCGGCCTACCGTGCGCGCCAGCAGGCAGGCCAGCGTGTGGCGCACCGCGCGCGGCTCCAGGTCCACCGCCCATGACGCCCATGCAGATGCCCCGAGCGCTTGCGCATAAACGCGCCAATATTCCAGGGCGGCGGAGGCGAACTCGCGCCGCAACGCCAGCAGGTGATGCGCCTTGCTCAAAAAATGCGTCAACGAAAAACCCAAATCGAAGGCCGGGTCGCCGAAGTGGATCACTTCGTGATCCAGCAGCACCAGGCGGCCTTCGTGAATGAGTACGTTTTTGGGGCTGTAATCGCCGTGCACCAGGGTGATGCGGCAGGCCAGCGTGTCGCGGATGAGGGAACGCAGAAAAGCGGCGGCGTCCGGCGCCTGTTGCGCGGAATAGCCGTAATAGGGTTCCAGGCGCAGCGATTCGAAAAACCCGCGATCGCCGAATACTTCCGCAAGATCCGCGCGTCCGTATGCCTCGCGGTGAATGGTGGCGAGCAGCGTGGCGAACTGCCGGAAACGATCGGGGCAGACCCTGCCGGCGAGCAGCATCGTCTTCCAGCTCTGGTGCGGCTGCGGAACGGCCTGCATGGCCAGCAGATACCGCTCGCGATCCTCAAATAACAGCGGTGTGATGCGACCGGGAGGCGCTAATCGTGCCAGCCATTCCAGGCCGAGTGCTTCCCTATGAATGCGCTCCGGCGAGCTGAACCAATCCACTGGAACGCGAAGCTTGGCCAGCGCTTGCTTCAACACCCACGCCTCGCCCGATTCGCGCTCGACCCACACGGTGCGGTTGGAAACGCCGCCCCGCAGAATCGCGATGCGCGGCCGCTCGCCGGGCGCGATGCGGTTTGTCTGCCGCAAATAAGCGAGCAGCGCCGGGGCGTTTTCGATATCGAGTGCGTCAGGCAACGGCAGTTTCCGTATCATTGGCCGTGTGCGCGGCCGTGTCTGTGGCCGTGGCCATGGCCGCATAGGCGCAGCCCACCACCACCAGGAACATGGTGAGCACTTCGCTATCGCCCAGATTGTATTCGAAGCAGCCGGCGATCATAGTGGCGACCACCACCGCCACCGCGCCATGCAGCACGAATTTTAGGTCGCTGCGCCCCGGCGGAAGCCGCCAGACGCGGCGCACACAATCCCACAGCGTCTGGCCCAGCATCCAGACCATCAGCAGCATTGTGGGAATGCCGCGCTCGGCGGCGTATTGCAGATAGATGTTATGCAAGTGGCCGTACCAGCCCTCCGGCAGCGGTCGCGGGATATCGGACGGCACATAGCGATCGAACTGCAGCTTGATTTCTTCGGGACCCAACCCGAACCAGGGATGCGCGCGGATCATCTCCAGGCCCGTGCGCAAGGTAACGATGCGGAACTGGTTGGAATCCAATTTGCCGGGATTGAGCATGGACGAGAACCGCTCGCGAATGGATGCGGGGGCCAGCAATGCGATCGCCAGCAGAACGACCGGCAGTGCTAACGCCAGCATGCGCTTCCAAAACCAGAGCAGGTAGATTCCGGCGCCGGCGCTAGCCAGCCAGATGCTGCGGGTGAATCCCAACAGCAGCGCAAGCGCCATCAGAAATGCGCACAGCAGCCACAGCCAGGCCCGCTTGCGCGCGATGCAACCGAAGAATAGAAACGCGGCGGTCATCAGCAGCGCGAACATCTCCTGGCCGCCAAACGTCATCCAATGGCTGGTGAAGCCGGTGATGCGTTCGGCAATGTAATATTCGTAAAAGCTGCGGCCTAGCGCGTGCGCTTCCTGCACTTTGTGGCCGAACTGCACCAGACCGCGCAGCGCGGTCAGCGTCCCCGCGCCGGCCCAGCAGAGGAATAGCCGCCGGATGACGACGATGTCGCGCAGGGTGGAGAAGACCACCAGCAGCGTGGTGAATACGAAGATTTTGCGGACTTGCGGCAGTCCGGCTGCGGGGTTTGGCGAGAGGGCCAGTGAGATCAGCGTGCCCAACAGAAACAGGCCCAGCGGCAGCCAGATGCGCGGCAGCCGCATGCGCCCGCCGGAGAGCAGCAGCGCCGCCAGCGCCAGCGCCAGCAGGATTTGCGACGCGGCGATGGAGAATAGAATGGCGACCGCCGAGCCGAACGTAAGCCATCGCGCGATGCGGAAAAGGAGCGGTTCGGACGATTCCATGACCATCTTCAGTATACGTGGGGCGCATGGAGCCCGCCGCTTCGGGCGCGATAGACTGGGTTTATGACACCTCTCAACTTGGCCTGCATTTGTGGTATCGGCCTGATGATTTCGGCGCGTGGCGCCGCGCAGATCGCGCCGCCGCAGGTTCCCGAAAACTTGAAGGCTCCAGCCACGGAAGTGGTTCTCCTGAAGGCCATGGGCAAGGGAAAACAGATCTACGTTTGCAGCGCGAAGCCAGGGGACGAAAGCCAGTTCGCGTGGACGCTCGACCGGCCGCAGGCGGACCTGCTGGACGAGAAAGGCGGGGTGATCGGGAAACATTACAAGGGCCCGGTTTGGGAGGCGGCGGACGGCAGCAAGGTCGGCGGACAGGTACAGCAGCGCGCGAACGCGCCCAACGCGAACGCGGTCCCATGGCTGCTATTGAAGGCCACCTCCAATCGGGGAAGCGGCACATTCGCCCACGTCAGCTACATTCAGCGGGTGGACACCGAGGGAGGCTTGGCGCCCGCAGCGGGCTGCGACAAATCCCATGCGGGCGCCGAAGCGGCGGCCGAGTATCGAGCCACCTATTTCTTCTACATCCAGCGACCTTGAATGGTCCGCATCCGCGCGCGGTTTAGTCCATAGCCGGCGGAATGCCAACCCGCTCGTAGATCAATCGCAACGGTATCGCCACCCCGATCGAATCGATTTTCAGCTCTTCGTCCGGACCTTGGTAGTCGTGGAAAGTCCAGGCGCCATCGGGCTGGCGCGTGAACTGCTCAACACGGAACTGTTCCTGACTGACCAAGACGTAATCCTTGAGCGAACCGATAGTGCGGTACTGTTGAAATTTCAGGCCGCGATCGTACTTCTCGGTGGAAGGCGACAGAACCTCGAAGATCGCGACAGGGTTGGTGAGGTTGTCGTCAAGCTCATCCGCCGTCACCAGTTGGCAAGCTACCGAGACGTCCGCATACAGGTAAGCCCGGCTTGATACCTTAATCCGGCAGTCGGAACCAAAAGGTTCGCAGGGGCTGCCGCGGAGAGCGGCGTGAAGCTCCCCAGCCAGATTCTGCTGTAGCCGGTGATGGCGCATTGACCCTCCGGCCATGGCGGACATCTCGCCATCCACGAATTCGCTGCGGAACTCCGCCGCGCGCTCGATGGCCAGGTACTGCTCTTCAGTGAGTTTAGAGACTGGGTTCGATGCCATTCAGTTCGTGTCCGGCGGGGTGGCCACCTTGTCGTAGATCCGCTGCAGGGGGATCGCTACGCCAATGGAATCGATCGTCAGCGTTTCGTCCCGGCCCAGGTAGTCGTGCAAGATCCATGTGCCATCCGGCTGACGCGTGAACTGCTCGATACGGACCTGTTCCTGATTGACCAGAACATAGTCTTTCACCGAATCGATGCTGCGGTAAAGCTGAAATTTCAAGCCGCGATCGTACTTCTCGGTCGAGGGCGACAAAACCTCGAACACGGCCACTGGGTCCGTGAGGATGTCGTCGTCCTCCTCGATTGCCGCCCGCTCTCCGCAGACCACTGTTACGTCCGGGTACACGTACGCCCGGCTCGAAACCTTAACGCGGGAATCGGAACCAAAAGGCTCACAGGCGCCACTCCGCAATCCCATATAGAGTTCCCCAATTAGATTCCGCTGGATACGGCCATGCCGGTTTGTCCCGCCGGACATGGCGAACATCTCGCCATCCACGAATTCGCTGCGCAACTCCGCCGCACGCTCGATCGCCAAATACTCCTCTTCAGTAAGTTTAGAAACCGGATTCGACGCCACGGGGCACCTCTCCGCAGTTTAGCACTGCCCGTCGCGTCCAAAGTGACAGCCCTGTCACACCCGGCCGAGTCGAGGCGCCAGCCTTGTCACTGGCCGGCCGCTCCAGCCAACCAAGGTCCCTTCTTTTTTCAATATATTAGCTCGCTCCGGAAAAAGGCTCGCGATGTGCAATGAGTAAGGCTACTGGAGACAAACATGACTTTCGACTTGCCCATCGCCGAACGAAAACTGAGAAACACCGAGCGTCTGGTTCACCAGGGTATGTGGCTGCTGTTCCTGATTGCCGTGGGCCTTATGGTAATTGTCCGCCGCAGCGTTCCGGCGCGCACAGGGTCGGTCTGGATCCTCGGTTGCGGCATTCTGGCTTTCATGCTGTCATTCGCCCTGCGCGATGTAGTGCGGAAGCTCGTGCGCCGTAACACCGAAGACAAGATCGTCAAGGACGTCAAAACCTTTCTCGAGAGACAGCCGGCGGGTCCGATCGCGCGGCCGGCGCCGCCCAAAGTCGAGTTGAGCCCCGCGCCCAGCCCCGAGTACGCCGTGCCTTCGAGACCGGCCGGTTTCGTCACATTGAAAGACGCCGCGGAATACCGCACACCATCAGGATATCCGGTCGTATTCGATGCCTTTCCATCGCGGGAGTCCGTATCTGTCAGGACGGATTTCTATGCCGTGCTGATGCCGGCTCCGCAGAACTGCTAACGCCCCCGAATGGCAGTTACGGACGCGTTTTCCGGCCCGCTGCCTTGCCCGGTTTGCCCGCCTTGGACTGTACTGCGGGGTCGGCGGGCTTGTAGCCCAGCGCCTTACTCACCGCGTCCACGACGGTCCGCAGGCACTTCACCCGCCCAAACCATTTGAAGTTCGATTCCACCACCGTCCATGGCGCGGTCAGTGTGCTGGTGCGCAGCAGCATGTCTTCCACGGCTTCGTCGTAGCGGCCCCATTTCTCGCGGTTGCGCCAATCCTCAGGCGTCAGCTTCCAGCGCTTGTACGGCGTGTTCTGGCGCTTTTCGAACCGTTTCAATTGCTCCTCGGGACCGATCTGCAGCCAAAACTTCACCACGATCCCGCCGACGTCCACAAGCTGCCGCTCGAAATCGTTGATCTCCCGATAGGCCCGCTTCCAGGCATCCTCCGCGCAGAAGCCCTCCACACGCTCCACCAGCACGCGGCCGTACCAGCTCCGGTCGAAGATCAGGATCTGTTTTTCATCCGGCGGCAGCAGCCGCCGCCAGAATCGCCACAGATAATGATGCGTCTTGTCCTCGCCTTCGGGCGCGGCGATGGGAAAGACTTCGTATCCGCGCGGGTCCAGCTTTTCCGTCAGCCGCCGAATTGTTCCGCCCTTGCCCGCCGCGTCGCGGCCTTCAAACACCGCCACCAGCGAGCGCTTGCGCCGGTAGAGCTGCCACGCCAGCTCGCGCAACTGCACCTGGTAGCGCAACAAGTCGCGCTCGTAGTCCGCTTTCGAAAGGTGTTTGCCCAGATCCAGGGTTTCCAGCATGCTTACGCCTTCGTCACGCCTTCCGCGCCGCGCGCTTTTCGGCTGCCCCTTTCAGGGCGCGGATAATGGCCTCGAATACAGCGATGCGCGTCCAGTAGCGGTCGGTGGCCTCCACAATGGTCCACGGCCCGCATTCCGATTCGGTGCGCTCCAGCATCTCTTCCACGGCCATCAGGTACTTGCCGTATTCCTTGTGCCGTTTCCAGTCGGCCTGCTGCACCTGCCAGCGCGTGAGCGGATGGCTCTCCAGCTTGGTGAAGCGCTGTTTCTGCTCCTTCCTGGAGATGTGGAAGAAGAGCTTCACGATGGCGTACCCGTCGTCGGCCAGCGTGCGCTCGAAGTCGGAGATGTCGCGATACGCCCTCTGCCACTCGCTTTTGGGGGCGATCTTCTCCACGCGTTCCTCCAGCACCCGGCGGTACCAGCTCCGGTCGAAGATGGCCATTTGTCCGTAATTAGGGATGTAGTGCCAGAACCGGTAGAGCCACGGCATGTGCAGCTCATGCGTGCGCGGCTCCCGGATCGCGTGCAGGCGGAAGGCGCGCGGCTCCAGGCGGCTGGTGAGCGCGTTGATGCATGTGCCTTTGCCTGCCGCCTCCCAGCCTTCGAAGACAATGAGGCTGGGCAGGCCCGCCTCCGACGTGGCAAGTTGCAACTCGTATAGGCTCGCCTGCAACGCCGGCAGGCGGGCCTTGTACTCTTCCTTGCGTATGGCGCGGGTCAGATCGATCTTTTCCAGCATTTGATCTCACTTTATGCTAACGTGGCGCAGAATTCGTGGGGCAGCCCCCCGATCCGCGCGGTTGCCCGACCCGCTCTACGATGCATCGCGCACTCTTCCCTGCTGCGTACGCACCCATCGGGTTCTCCCTACGTGGGTACAATAGAACCGTATGGTGAGACTGGTTCAAGTTCTGGATTCCTGGAAAACGATCCGCGCCGATACGACCGCGGCCGTCGAAGAGTTTCCCTCCGCCGAGTTCGACTACAAACCCGCCGCCGACGTCATGTCGTTCGGCGCAATCGCGCGCCATATTCTGATCGCCGGGCATGGCCTAACGGGCCTCCTGCTGGAGGGCGACGAGCACCTCGGAGGTCCGCAATTCCGAGAGAAAATGGCCCG
>DATNMW010000038.1:0-9809 GCA_035602155.1 Bryobacteraceae bacterium
GCGCGTGGCGGCGCCCGCCATCGAATACGCCGATGGGTTTCCGGTCACCGAAGTCATGGCAGATTGGATTCGCGGGTCGCAACCGCTGTTGCAACTCTGGCCCACCTCGCGCGACTTCTTTCTCCCGGGCGGCGCTGCGCCCCGGCGTGGCGACGTCTTCCGCGAGCCGGCCCTGGCCAAGACCCTGCGCGCGCTCGCGGCCGCCGAAGCCAAAGCCAAGGGCGACCGGGCCGAGCGTCTGCACGCGGTCCGCGACTACTTCTATAAAGGTCCCATCGCGCACGAGTACGACAGATTTTGCGCGCGCAACGGCGGGCTGATTACTTACGATGACATGGCCGGCTTCCACGCGGAAACCGACACGCCACGCACCGGAACCTATCGCGGCTATGAGATCTTCAAGCCGGGCTTCTGGTCGCAAGGTCCGGTGATGATCGAGACCCTGAACCTGCTGGAGAGCTATGACCTGCGGGCCATGGGCCACAACACTCCGGCATACATTCACACGCTGGTGGAAGCCATCAAGCTGGCCTTCGCCGATCGCGACCGCTACTATGGCGACCCGAAATTTTCCAAGATTCCCGAAGAGACCCTGCTTTCGAAAGACTATGCGGCCGAGCGACGCAAGCTGATCGACGCCAACCACGCGTCGCTGGAGCATCGCCCCGGCGCATTCGGCGGGCCGCTGCCTATGCCGGCGTCCACCGAATCGACCATCGCTGCGCGCGACACCACCTGCGTGAATGTGGTGGACCGCGAGCGCAATATGTTCTCGGCCACGCCCAGCGGCGGCTGGCTGCCCTCGGTGATCGCCGGCGACACGGGCCTGGCGATGAGCGAGCGCATGCAGACGTTCGTGCTGACGCCCGGCCATCCGAACCAACTGGCGCCCGGCAAGCGCCCGCGCGTCACGCTCAGCCCCATGCTGGTGCTAAGGGATGGCAAGCCGTTCCTGGCGATGTCTACACCGGGCGGGGATTTGCAGGACCAGACGTTGCTGCAGGTGTTCCTCAATATCGTGGAATTCAATATGTCGCCGCAGGAAGCTATCGAAGCGCCGCGGTTCGATAGCGCGCATCTGTATACTTCTTTCGATTTCCACGAATTTCTGCCGGGCAAGTTGAACGTGGAACGGCGCATTCCGCAGGCGACTGTCGATAAGCTCACGGCTATGGGACACAAGGTCACGGTGGTGGGGGATTGGGCGAATCTTTCCGCACCCACGGCGATTCGGATCAATATGGCTGATGGCGTGTTGACGGGGGGGGCGGACCCGCGGCGCAGCCGGTTTATTTATGGGCGTTAGGTAGGACAGGCCTCCTGGCCTGTCGCCTTGTCTCCTAAGTGGAGTGTTGAAGGTTGAAGCCGAGCGAAACAAAAGGCGGATCCATCATAGAGTCGGACCGGACTTAGTTCATTGTCTCGAAGATCTGAATGACGAAAAACACCTCAAGGCAGATCGCGGGACTGACGAACATATAACGCAGATCCCTGCCAAACTTTTCCGCCGTCACCTCCTTTAACACTGGAATGAGAATCGCGACATAAGCAAGCAGTCCGACCAATTCGAGCGTTAGAAGCCACGTACCAGAATGACCGTTCTTTATCCAACCCGCGCCAATCAGACCAAGTAGACCGAAAGCCTGGAGTCCGATTGCGTATGCAACCATTCCAATGACGGGTAGGACCCGCCAGAGAAAATAGAAATTCGAGCTCCGAGAGTGTTCACCGGGAGTGCCTTTCGCGCCGTCCATGCTCCTTAGAGTCTAGCACCACTTAGCAGTAAGTGAGGTTTTAGGTTTTGTCTTCAGCGCAGGCCAACTCCGGCCTTGCATGGGCGTGATCGCATGCAAACTTTCGTGCTGGCGCCCGGCCGCCCGGACCAACTGGCGCCCGGCAACGGCCCGCGCGTCACGCTCAGCCCTGTGCTGGTGCTAAGGGATGGCGAGCTGTTCCTGGTGATGTCCACACCCGGCGGGGATCTGCAGGACCAGAGGCTGCTGCGGGTGGAATTCAACATGTCGCCGCAGGAAGCTATCGAAGCGCCGCGCTTCTACAGCGGGCATTTGTACACGTCCTTCGATTTCCACGAATTTCTTCCCGGGCACTTGAACGTGGAACGGCGCAGTCCACCAGCTACTATCGACAAGCTCAAGGCCATGAGACACAAGGTTGGGTGGTGGGCGATTGGGGCAATCTTTCCGCCCACGGCGATTCAAATAAACATGTCGGATGGCGTGTTGACCGGCGGCGCGGACCGGCGGCGCAGCCGGTTCAAAAATGGCCGATAATGGATAAGAGAAGGGCCAGATGACCATCACGATTGAACTTGCACCGGAGCTTCAGGCGGAACTCGCTCGCCGAGCCGCAAGGCATGGACTGAGGATTGATGCGTATGCTGCCGGTCTGCTTGAGGATGCCACCCAGCGTCCCATTGCACCGGACAACCCGCGGGCGTCTTCGCCGTCAGCTGAGGTCTTCGAGGCGATCGAACGGCTCAAGAGTTTTGGAAAAACCCATAAACTCTCGCTCGGCGGCATGACCATCCGCGAATTGCGCCACGAGGCGCGTCCGTGACTCGCATCGTCATCGATGCCTCGGTGACTCTTTCGTGGTGCTTTCCCGACGAACAGACGCAGACGTCCATGGATGTGCTCGACCGGCTTAAGGCCGGCGAACAAGCCCTCGTGCCGGCGTTCTGGGCGCTTGAGGTTGTCAACACGCTGCTGGTGGGCGAGCGCAAGGGACGCATAACTGCGGAACAGACCCGAGTGTTCTTGGACACCCTGCGAATCCTGAATCCGACTCTCGATTATGCGTCATTGGAACAGGTTGCCGGACCTATCCAGATCATTTGCCGCGACCATCATCTGACCCCTTATGACGCCCTCTACATCGAACTCGCCCTCCGGTCAGGCTGCCCGTTGGCGACTTTGGATCAGCCCCAAAACATGCCGCAAGCTCGCTTGGCGTTCGTTGCTCGTGAAAGCCCAGTCCACGCGGCATCGGGGTGCATGTGGTTGGCCAGCTCAAGGCAAGCGATACGTTCAGATCAGGCAAAATAAGACGTCGTATGGATTCTCCCTGTCTGGGCTGCCAGCGGCGGACTTGCCTTTCTTTCCCACCAGTGGTCCCGTCATGGGTCGCGATGGCTGTGGCCGGAACGTGCTCTCAATGTCGCCGGTAATCGGCGAACGAATCGAGGTGCGCTCCGCGGCCGTACGCTGCTGGAGCGAGGTATGCAGATCGTCTGGAATGTCGATTGTGGTTTGGACGGGCACGCCATAATTATGCCACTTCCAGTTCTGCGGCGCTCGGTGGGAAAATGAGGACGATGACGCCCGCCGCCCCCACCATCTACAAGCAACACCGGCTGGAATCGTGGGACGAGTTTCTCAAAATCATCACCGGCCCGCCTTACTCCAACTGGGCGTTTCGCGGACATCGTAAAGAAGCCTGGCCGCTAGCCAGCGCGCTCTCGCGCTATTTCCGCATCTTCCGCATCGACCGACGCGCGTGGCCGCAGCAGGAGGGCCGCATCCTGCGCGTGTTCAAGCGCAAAGCGCACCAGTTTCTGGCGCAGCCGCCGGACCCGGACGACGACTTCCAATGGCTCGCCCTGATGCAGCATCATGGAGCGCCCACGCGCCTGCTGGACTTCACCTGGTCGCCTTACGTGGCGGCCTTCTTCGCGCTGGAGCGCGCCACCAGCGATGCGGCGGTGTGGGCGCTCAACCCCGCCAACATCAGCGCCGGCGGCATCCGGCGCTCCGCGAAGTCGCAGAAGCCCGCCATCACCACGCGCGGCATGGACCCGCGGCGCAAAGGCAATTTCGCGCGCTATTTCCTGAAGGGCGATCGCGAATTCATCTGGCTGGGCGAGCCGGACACCATGAACCGCCGCTTGATCGCTCAATCCGGCACGTTCGCGCTGCCGGGCGTGCTGGACAAACCCATGGAAGAGATCGTGCACCAATACCGCGATCCCAAAGACATGATGGCTAAGTTCATCCTGCCGGCCGCCAAGGTGCGCGAAACCGGTTTGCGCGAGCTATACCGCATGAACATCACGCACGCCACGCTGTTTCCGGATCTGGATGGCTTGGCGCGCTCGCTGGCCTACGAGTTGGAATTCCACTGGGCCTACAATCCGCGCACGATGGAATCGTACCGGACAGAGGATTGAACATGCCGCGCCTGCTTCTGTTCGCGGCCACGACCGGCTATCAGATCCGTGTTTTTGCCGAAGCCGCGCGGCGGCTGGGCGTGGATCTGACGCTGGCGACGGATCGCTGCCATGTGCTCGAAGATCCGTGGGGCGATCGCGCCATTCCGGTGAGGTTCGGGAACATGCCTGGGTCTCTCGCCGCTTGCTTGGATGCAATAGGGGATCGTCGGTTCGACGCGGTGGTGGCAGTGGGAGATGCGCCCACCGTGCTGGCGGCGGACGTGACAAGCGCCTTCGATATTCCATTCCATCCTCCGGCCGCCGTGCGCGCTTGCCACGATAAGTATCGCGCGCGCCAGCTCTTTCAGGCGGCCGGTCTCAACGTGCCGCGATTCTTCCGCATACCGCTCTCGGACGATCCGGACGCCGCCGCGCGCCGTGCCACTTACCCCTGCGTACTGAAGCCGCTGGGCCTTTCCGCCAGCCGGGGCGTGATCCGGGCCAACCATCCGGACGAATTCCGGGCGGCTTTCGCGCGCATCAAGACGCTGCTCGAGAACGCGCCGGATATCCGCATGGCGCGCGAGGAGCACAGCCAATACCTGCAGGTCGAAGCGTATCTTCCGGGACGCGAATTCGCCGTGGAAGGCATCCTTACCCGAGGCGCGCCGCGCATCCTCGCCATATTCGATAAGCCCGATCCCCTGCAGGGGCCGTACTTCGAAGAGACGATTTACGTGACGCCATCGCGAGAGAACGCCGCGGCGCAAGGGAGCATGTGCGAGTCCGTCGCACGGGCCGTGCGCGTGCTGGGC
Organism: Bryobacteraceae bacterium; assembly: GCA_035602155.1. Taxonomy (GTDB): domain Bacteria; phylum Acidobacteriota; class Terriglobia; order Bryobacterales; family Bryobacteraceae; genus Bog-159. The sequence continues at coordinate 4,984 of DATNMW010000038.1, forward strand.
CTCTACCACGGGCCGTTTCACGCCGAGTTGCGTTTCAACGATACCGGAGTTTGGATGCTGGAGGTGGCGGCGCGGCCCATTGGGGGACTCTGCTCGAAAGCGCTGCGCTTCGGGTCGGGCATGCCGCTGGAGGAACTGATCCTGCGTCATGCCATCGGCGAAGACATTGTGGCCTTGCAGCCGGCGGCCGCGGCGGCCGGCGTGATGATGATTCCGATTCCCCGCGGCGGTGTATATGAAGACGTCGCGGGACTCGATGAAGCGCGCGCCGTGGAGGGCGTGGACGACGTCATCATTACCGCAAAGGTGGGCCAGCTCCTGACGCCACTGCCGGAGGGGGCGTCGTATCTCGGGTTCATCTTCGCGCGCGGCGCCGATCCGGCGGCGGTGGAGCGGGCGCTGCGGCTCGCGCATGCGAAATTGGGTTTCCGCATCGCAATGGCGTTGCCCACACTAAGGTCAACGCGGTCCACGCTTAACTCTTAGAGGTTTGCGGCGGGTGCTTGTCGCGCCGGCCCATGAACTGATGCAGGGCGAAGGGAACTTCCTCGGGATGCGATGCGCACCAAGCGATGACGCGCTCTAACTTGAGGGTATCGTCGGCAATCGCGCCGATTTCCATCAGCTCGGTTTCGATGGTCTCCGGATCTCGCATGGTAACTCCAGCATGCCACAGTTCGTCCGCGTCCAGCCGCTCCGGCCTACAATGGCGTAAGGAGCATCCATGCCCGAAACTACCGATAATGGCATTATCTCGACTACCAGCCGCCACAGCGTGGATGCCACGGTGGACAAGCTGAAGGCTATCCTGGACAGCCAGGGCGTAAAGATTTTCGCGCTTGTGGATCACAGCGGCGAGGCCGAAAAGGCCGGGATGCGGATGCGCAATACCAAGTTACTGATCTTCGGCAATCCTAAGGGCGGCACGCCGCTGATGCTGGCATCTCCGACCGCGGCGCTCGACCTCCCTCTGAAGATCCTAGTCTGGGAGGATGTCGACGGCAAAGTCCGGCTTACTTACAACAGCGTGGAATTCATCAGCCATCGGCACAACCTGCCGCCCGAGTTGGCCGCGAACATCGGGATCATCGACACACTCGCTGGAAAAGCCGCGGATTAGCGGCATGCCGACCTTGGCCGTCTTGGTCGGAATCCTCGTGAACAACGTTCGCCTGAGCGATATGCGCGGCTACATCGACAACCGCTTCGATGCCTTACAACAAATCCTGGACGCACGCTTCGCCGTGCAGAAGGCGGAACTCCCGCGTGGCGAACAGGTGATGGACGCGCGATCGCGCCACCTCGAAGACGAGCGCTAACCTCCGTCCAGCCCTGGTCCGTTATTAAGCGACCGCGCTGCGGCTCGCGCATGGGAAAATGAGTTTACGCATCGCAATGGCGTTGCCCACACTAAGGTCAACGCGGTCCACGCTTAACTCTTAGAGGTTTGCGACGGGTGCTTGTCGCGCCGGCCCATGAACTGATGCAGGGCGAAGGGAACTTCGTCGGGATGCGATGCGCACCAAGCGATGACGCGCTCTAACTTGAGGGTATCGTCGGCGATCGCGCCGATTTCCATCAGCTCGGTTTCGATGGTCTCCGGATCTCGCATAGTAACTCCAGCATGGCACAGTTAGCCCGCGTTACGATGGCCCGCGGCTGCCATCGGCTTGGGGAGCAGGATATATCCTGCACGCCGATTGGAAATCGGCGCGAGTCGGGTCGCGGGGTCATTCAGTGGCATACGGAGCGTGCATGCCCGACAACACCGGCAATGGCATCGTCTCTATCACCGAGCCCCCACCGCGTGGATGCCACGCCGGCGAAAAGGCCCGCATGCCGATGCGCAATACCATGCTGCCGACCTTCGCCAACCCGAATGGGTTGCAAGCCACTGATGCGGGCACCTCCGACCGCTGCATTCGACTGGCGGGCTGGACACCTTGAAGTTACTCCACGTTGGCCGCGCCGGTATTGGCGAGCGGGATGCCTCGGCCGCCGCGAGGGCGGAGCCGAGCATGGGCTTCCACCACGCCGCTTTTCTTCTTCCGTCTCAGATTCGTCAGCCACCGGTGCGTTGCGCAACGCGACGCCCCACGGGATCGGCGATCGTTTTCCAGCAGTCCGACCAAGGCCGAGAGATGTGTCTCCGGCAGGTGGTCGATCAACTCGTGAGCGTGTTGACGTGCATCGGCCGTCTTCAACCTCCATAAGTATCGACCGTTGGGCGGCCGATCCGCAGTGTCCCCACCCCTCCCGCGTGCTATGCTAAAAACTCGAAAATGGCGCAGACGAGGCCCCTCCCGCGCATCTGCATCGCGCTGGGTTTTCCGGATCCGGATCGCTTGCTGGAGCATGCACGGCGGGAAGCCGAGGCTGGCGAATCGTTTCTGGAGTTCCGCTTGGACTATTTGGAACACCCGGAGCGCGGCGCCGAGGCCATTCACGGGTTTCTGGAACAGTATCCGGATTGCATCGTACTGGCCACCTGCCGCCGCCACCAGAATCGCGGCAAATTCAACGGCAGCATCGAGGAAGAAATGCGCGTGCTGGATGTGGCCGTGACCGCCGGCGCACAGGCCGTGGACGTGGAGATCGAGAGCGCCGAAGCCGCCGCCGCCAAGCTCAGCCTGTTCCGCGGACGCGCGCGCCTGGTGATCTCGTATCACAATTACGAGGCTACGCCGCAGCTCGATACGCTGCTCAACCGCATGACGCGCATCCCGGCAGATGGATATAAGGTGGTCACGACGGCGCGCAAGCCGTCCGACTACGGGCGCGTCCTGGCGCTGGCCAAGGCCCATCCCCGAACGCCGCTGATCGTGCTGGCGATGGGCGAACTGGGTTTCCCCAGCCGCGTGCTTTCCGCCGCTTTCGGCGGCATTTATACCTACGCCGCGCCCACGGCCACGCAGGGCACCGCGGCGGGACAGGTTTGCGCGCGGCAGTTGCGGCATGTGTATCGCGTGGACAAGCTATCGCGCGCGAGCAAGATCTACGGCGTGGTCGCGGACCCTGTACGCCACTCGATTTCGCCGGCCGTGCACAATCGCGCGTTCCAATACAGGCGCATGGAAGCGGTCTATTTGCCGTTCCTGGTGGCGGCTTCGCAGATGCGCGATTTCTTCGGACTGGCGGAACGCCTGCCGGTGGCGGGCTTCAGCGTCACGATTCCGCACAAGCAGAAGATCCTGCGCTATCTCGATATCGTGGATCCCCTGGCGCGCCGCATCGGCGCGGTGAATACGGTATGGCGCAAGGCCGGCAAATGGCGCGGCGCCAATACCGACGCGGCCGGCGTCACCGTGCCGCTGGCGCATCAGATGCGCCTGCACAACGCCTCCGTCTTGATCGTGGGAAATGGCGGCGCGGCGCGCAGCGCGGCTTGTGCTCTGTCGGATGCCGGAGCGCGCATCGCCCTGGTGGGCCGCAATGCCGATCGGGTGCGGGCGCTGGCCAAGATCTGCGGCGCCGAACCGCTGCTTGCCGAACAGCTTACGGAGCGCTACTTCGATGCGCTGGTCCACGCCACGCCCTTGGGCATGTATCCGCATGCCAACGAGTGCTTTTTCAACGGTCGCATTCCCGCCGACGTGGTTTTCGATATGGTTTACAATCCGCTCGAGACCGAATTGACGCGGCGCGCCCGGGACCAGGGCAAGACGGTCATCCGCGGCATGCAGATGTTCGTCGAACAGGCGGTGCGGCAGTTCGAAACCTGGACCGGCGAGCAGGCCCCGCGCTCCGTGATGGAGAAGGCCGCTCTGGAGGCGCTAAGTTGCACGACATGAAACTGAATCCCACACCCGGCCGGATGACCCGCCGCCAATTGGCGGCGGCCATCTTAGCAGGCACGGCGACCGCGGCGGCTGCGCAGGCGCCGCAACCAACAGCCGCCACAGCGACCGCACCGTCCACGCCCGCCGGAGAACTGCAGGCGGCCCGGGAACAGAACCAGCGGACGGCCGAGACTCTGGCTCAGACTCAGGTTCCGATCGATGCCGAGCCGGCCTTCCACTTCACCGCGTGAGGCGTTATGGCGGAATTGGGCAGCGAGATTTTCTTCGCCGGTATCTCCGAATTGAATCGCATGCTGCGTGCGAAGGAAGCCACCGCGGTGGAATTGACGCGCGCGTTTAGCAGGCGCCTGGAGATTCTCGGCCCGCGTTACAATGCGCTGGCGTTGCCCCTTACCGAACGGGCCATCCGCCAGGCGAAAGCCGTGGACGCCGAAATCAAGCGCGGCCGGTTGCGCGGCCCGCTCCAAGGCGTGCCTTATGGCGCCAAGGACCTGCTGAGCGTGGCCGGGCAGATTACCACCTGGGGAGCGCGCCCCTACGCTGCGCAGGTCTTCGACCACGACGCCGCCGTAATTCAGAAGCTGGAGAGCGCCGGCGCGCCGCTGGTGGGCAAGCTGGCCATGGTGGAACTGGCCGGCGGCCCCGGCTATCGCTATGCTTCGGCCTCCCTGACCGGGCCGGGCCTGAACCCTTGGGATCGCAGTCGCTGGTCCGGCGGATCGTCCAGCGGCTCGGCCATCGCAGTGGCCGCCGGCCTGACGCCGTTCGCCATCGGTTCGGAGACTTCCGGATCCATCCTGACCCCAGCCGCGTTTTGCGGCGTGACCGCGCTGCGGCCGACCTATGGCCTGGTGAGCCGTTACGGCGCCATGCCGCTTTCCTGGACGTTGGATAAGCTGGGGCCGTTCTGCCGCTCCGCCGAAGATTGCGGCCTGGTACTGGAGACCATCGCCGGGGGCGACCACCGCGATCCGGGATCGGCCGGCAAAAGCTTCTATTACACTCCGCAATACGCGCGCAAGATGA
>DATNMW010000039.1:0-7864 GCA_035602155.1 Bryobacteraceae bacterium
GGCGGGGTAGCGGGATGGAAGCCGGCGAGATCGCGCGTTGCGCGACGCCCCCCGCCCTAACGGGCGGGGCTGGTGCTATTTTGAGACGTGGCGCGGCATCGGCAGACGATTCGGAATCCTAAAAACGTCGCGCAAGGCGGAGCACGCTCCATGCCGTGGATGTCGCACCACATTCGCGCCGGCTGGCTGGCGCTCTGCCTGATAGCCCAGGCTCGCGGCCAGTATCGCTTCGACGCGTGGACCGCCGACAATGGCCTGCCCCAAAACATTATCCGGGACGTTTGCCAGACCCGCGATGGATACCTTTGGGTAGCCACGCTGAACGGCTTGGCGCGATTCGATGGCGTCCATTTTGCGGTTTTCGACCATACCAACTCACCGGGCATCGAATCCAACCGCTTCACTTCGCTGTTTCAGGATATCGATGGCGATTTATGGCTGGGCACGGAAAGCAGCGGCGTCGCGCACTATCATCACGGCGTCTTCACCACGTATACGACGATTCAGGGGCTGCCGTATAACGCTGTCAGCGGCACCACGGGCGATGCGTCCGGCCACCTGTGGGTGCTGTCCCACGATAGGATCATGGAATGGAAACCAGGCTCCGCCCGCTTTGTGGATGTTACTCCAAAAGACCTTCCGAAGATTCCTTTCGACCCTTACCACTGGGAAGGCGGCGGTTTTTGGGCGGCGGATAAAACGAGCCTGCACTGCTTCGATGGCGGCGGCTTTGTCACCTATCGCATCCCAGCGTGGATGCAGGGTCATTCCATTTGGGGGGTGGCGCGCGAACAGAGCGGCACGCTATGGGTGGAAACAATCGATGGAATGAAAGCCAGGGTTACCGGCGGCGAACTGGAACGGGCGCCGCGGGAGCCATCGATCACCTACCTGGATGCCCGCCGCAACTCCTGGACCATCGGTATCGGCCCGGAGTTGGGGCGTTACATGATCGATTCCTCTTCTGGCAGCCCGCGAAAAATCGCGTTTAACGCGTTGCGCGAAGACAGCGAGGGAGATCTCTGGCTGGCAAGCGAAGGCCAGGGGCTGTATCGCGTACGCCGGAGCTTCATCAATTCCTATTCGAAGGAACAAGGGCTCGCCGACCGGGATGTTTATCCGATTTATCAGGACCGCGCGGGCGCGGTATGGATCGGCGCATGGCACCAAGGAGTGAGCCGTTTCGAGGGCGGCAGATTCACCAACTACGGAGTGAAGGATGGCTTGGCTTCCGCGCTGGTGACCTCTTTCGCCGAGGATCGTCAAGGGCGGCTGTGGATCGCCTCGCATGCGGGATTAAACATTTTCGAGGGCGGACGGTTCCATGCCGGTGCGGGTCCGTCAATTCCCACGCACGCGACCATCGAGGCGATTCATGGCCAGCCCGATGGAACGCTGTGGTTCGGCACCAGCGAGGGCTTGGTGCGTTACCAAGATGGCGTGTCGAAGCTCTTCACGTTCGAAGACGGCCTGGCCGGCGACGATGTGCGGGTGATTGTAGACGGCGCGGCGGGCGATATGTGGATCGGAGGTTACCACGGCCTCACACGCCTTCTCCATGGCGGATTCAGACGCTGGACTGAGAATGAGGGGCTGCCGAGCAACACCATCCGCGCGATTTATCCCGATCGCGACGGCGCCGTGTGGATCGGAACCTACGACGCCGGCTTGGCCCGGTTCAAAGACGGCCGGTTTACCCGTTACACAACGCATGAGGGCCTGTTCGATAACGGCGTGTTCCAGATTTTGGAAGACAGCCGCGGGAATCTGTGGATGAGTTGCAATCGCGGTATTTACCGCGTGAGAAAGACGGAGCTGAACGAATTCGCCGCAGGCAAGCGCACGGCTATCGAATCGGTGGCCTATGGCCGGGGCGACGGCATGCTCAACGTGGAATGCAATGGCGGAACGTCGCCCGCGGGCGCGAAAACGCGCGATGGAAAGCTGTGGTTCCCCACGCAAGATGGCGTGGCGGTGATCGATCCGGAGGCCATCCCCAGCAATCGGCGGCCGCCGCCGGTAGTCATCGAATCCGTTCTGCTGAATCACTCGCCCGCTTCCTTGGAACGCGCTCTAAGAATCGCGCCCGACAAGACGGATTTCGAGATTCAGTACACGGCGCTGAGCTTCATCGATTCCGAACAGATCCGGTTCAAGTACATGCTGGAGAACCTCGATACGGATTGGGTGGATGCGGGCGCGCGCCGCACGGCTTATTATCCGCATGTGCCGCCGGGCGATTACGTATTCCGGGTGATCGCGCGCAACAGCGATGGCGCCTGGAATATGGAGGGCAGCAGCCTGCCAATGACCGTGCTGGCGCCGTTCTACAAGACGTGGTGGTTTGAACTGCTCTCCGTTTTCTGCGCGGCCGCGCTGGTATGGGCCGCGTGGCGCTACCGCGTGGCGCAACTCGAGCGCGAGCAAGCCGTGCAGCAAGCTTTCTCGCGCCAGTTGATCGCCTCGCAGGAAAACGAGCGCAAGCGCATTGCGGGCGAGTTGCATGATAGCCTGGGACAACGGCTGGTGGTGATCAAGAACCTGGCGCTGTTTTTCTTGCGCGCGCAGGGCGCGCAGGATACCGGCGGTAAACTGGCGCAGATTGAAGAGATCTCCGCCGAAACGTCGGTAGCCATCAATGAAACGCGCGAGATTGCATATAATCTTCGGCCGTTTCAATTGGACCGGCTGGGCCTGACCAAGGCGATCGAAGGAATTGTCAGGAGCGTTTCGGCCGCCTCCGGAGTTCGATTCTCATCGGAGTTGGATAACATAGACGATGTATTTGAGGAGGAATTGCGGATCAACTTTTATAGAATTGTGCAGGAGTGCCTGAATAATGTGGTGAAGCATTCGAGCGCGAGCGAAGCCCGCATTCGAATCAAGCGGGATGGCCAGCACCTGGCGCTTAGTGTTGACGACAATGGATGCGGATTTACGCCGGGTAATGGCGCCGGGGCCACGGCGCGGAACGGTTTCGGATTGACCGGGCTCGCCGAGCGCGCCCGGCTGCTGGGAGGCGAACTTACCATTCATTCGGCTCCGGGGCGCGGCACGACCGTACGATTAGAAATCTAGTGGGGCAGGCCGTTGGCCTGCGCTGGGCCCACGATGGAACGATGAAATATGGATGAGCGGATTCGAATTGTGATCGCGGATGACCATCCGGTGGTCCGCAAGGGCCTGCGCATGACCATCGAAGAGGATTCCGAGCTTGAAGTGATCGGCGAAGCGGGCGATGGCGCAGCCGCCGTGGAATTGATCCGCAAGCTCCGCCCGGACGTCGCCGTGCTCGATATCGACATGCCGAAGCTGGATGGATTCGGAGTAGCGCGCGAAATCAGCCGCCTGGCTCTAGCTACGCATATCATCTTTCTCACGCTGCATACCGATGAAGATCTCTTTCGCGCGGCGCTCAATCTGGGCGCCAAGGGTTACATCTTGAAAGACAGCGCCATGCAGGAGATCGCGGCCGCGGTAAGAGCCGTGGGCGCCGGGCAGCCTTTTCTCAGTTCGGCGATCACCGCGCGGTTGTTGCAGAAGCGCGAACCCGAACCTGCCAGGCCGGACAGTCCCACCAGCGGACTTACGCCTACGGAACGGCGCATCGTGGCGCTGATCGCCAATGGGCTTTCGAGCAAGGAAATAGGCGCGCAACTATCCATTCATTACCGCACGGTGGAAAACCATCGCACCAATATCTGCCGCAGGCTGGGCGTCGAAGGAGCGCATGCCTTGCTGCGATTCGCGCTGCAGAACAAAGAAAAACTGTAGCCTCCCGGATGCCTGTGTGGTTCCACACAGGCCACGTGCGGCGCCGCACGTCCGCCATGTAGTTACTTGGCAACGCCCGTGCAGTTCCCGCTATTCCATCCTGAACTTACTCATCTTACTCTCTACTTAGGGCCGGTAAAAAGCGGCAACTAGCCGAGGACGGCCCGACAATTCAAGGAAAGAGAAAAGGAGTTTCTCATGATATACGCAAAGAAGAGAAAAAATCGATTTCGCGCAGCTTTGCTGGCGCTCACCATGGGCGCCGCCGGAGCCGCAATCTACCCCGCGCCGGCTGCCGCGCAAAGCGTCAGCTTCGTCGGAACGCAAAGCTCGATCGGCGGCTTTGCCTATACGCTAGGCGTGGCCGCGGACGGAAGCGGCAATGTCTATGTCACCGATACGTCGTTTAACGTGTACCAGGTCACCCCAAGCGGCTCGTACAACACGCTGAATACGGGCACGTCGATGCCCACGGGGCTGGCGGTGGACACAAACGGCAACCTGTACGTCACTGATCAGAACAGCGGCACGGTGGTGAAGTACAACCTGAAGACCGGCAATACGACCACCGTGGCTGGCGGATTCAACGTCCCCCTCGCCGTGGCTGTCGACGCTTCCGGCAATGTGTTCGTCGCGAACACCTTCAGCAACAATGTGGTGAAGGTTTCGCCTGGTGGCACGCAGACGGTTCTGGCTTCGGGTTTCAATCAACCAATCGGAATCGCGGTGGACGCTTCGGATAACGTCTACGTTGCAGACCAGCAGAACGGCCGGATCGTCAAGATCGCCGCCAACGGCGCGCAAAGCACCGTGGGTTCCGGCTACTCCGCTCCCACTGGAGTGGCCGTGGATGCCAACGGCAATCTGTATGTCTCCGACCAAAACAGCCGGCAGGTAGTGGAAGTGTCGCCCAGCGGCGCACAAACCGCTCTAATGACCAACCTCGGTAACGTTCTGGGCATAGCGGTCGATCCGCAGGGCGACGTCTTCGTTGCCGATGGAGACGGCGACTGCGTGGTGAGGATGATGGTGGGCGCGCCAAACTTTGGAAGTGTCAATGTGTGTCCGTCCGGCCAAGGTTCTCCCTCGCCCTGCAGCAATTCGCTGGCGCTGGTTTATAACGTTTCCGCCGCCGGGACGCTCGGCGCTCCTAATGTGTTCACCGAAAACGCACAGAATTTAGATTTCAATCTCACCGGCAACAACTGCACGGGCGCGGTCTACGCGGGTTGGACCTGTACGTTTAGTGTAACCCTTGCGCCCCAATTCGCCGGCCTGCGCCGCGGCGCCATCGAGATCACTAACTCGTCCGGCAACGTTCTGGCAACTACCTATCTCTATGGCACGGGAACTGCTCCCGAGGCGGCCTTTGGACCGGGCGTCGAGTCCACTGTGGCCAGCGGTCTTGGCAAACCCGGCGGCATCGCCGTGGATGGCGCCGGCAATATGTACGTCGCCGACGCACAGCTCGGCGTTCTGAAATACTCGAACGGAAGCTACACGCAAATCGCGAACAGTCCCTCTCAACCCACCGCCGTCGCCGTGGATGCGGCCGGTAACCTCTACGTGACCTCGATGTTGGGCACTGTCACGCAACTGCCTTCTCAGACGACCCTGGCCACCGGTCTTAGCTCGCCGCAAGGTGTGGCTGTGGACGGCGCCGGAAATGTCTACATCGCCGACAGCGAAAACTTCCAGGTGATCAAGGTAACCCCCGGCGGCGTGCAATCTGACATCGGATCCGGCTGGATCAAGCCTGTTGCCATCGCGGTGGACGCGTCCGGCGATATCTTCGTGGCCGACCTGGATCAGAACCAGATCGTCGAAGTGACCGCCGCTGGTTCGCAGATCAACCTCGGCAGCAATCTGCAGCAGCCCAATGGCATCGCGGTGGATGCCGCCGGCGACGTGCTCGTCTCACAGTTCGGCAACGATCAAGTGATTGAGATTTCCGCGGGCGGTTCGCCATCCGTGATCTTCACCGCGCAGGGTTACACCACTGGCGTAGCCATCGACGCGGCCGGCGATATCTTCATCGCGGACTCCAATCGCAGCGTTTTCGAGTTGCAACGCTCGCAGGCGCCGGCTCTGACATTGCCTGCCACCGGCGTGGGCGCCACCAGTAGCGCGCAGTCCGTCACCATCCAAAACATCGGCAACGCGCAGTTCGATGAATCGTCGCTGAGCGTGGGCGCCAACTTCACGCAAGTTGCCGGATCGGGCAATCCCGCCGATTGCGGGAGTGAAACGCAGCTTAATCCCGGTGCGATGTGCAATCTTAGCATCGCCTTCACCCCTGCGAGCGTGGGCGCCGTGCAAGGCCAGGCGGTCCTGACGAATAACAACCTGAACGGCACCGCCGCCTCGCAGACGATCGGCTTGAGCGGCACGGCCCAGCAAGGCAGCCAGACGATCACTTTCGCCACGATTCCCATGCAGACGTATGGCGGATCGGTTTCACTGAGTGCTTCAGCCACTTCCCTCTTGGCGGTCAGCTTCTCCTCGAACACCACCAGCGTCTGCGCGGTTTCTGGCAATACGGCCACCATGGTGGGCGTAGGCACTTGCACCATCCAGGCCGGCCAGGCGGGTAACACGAACTACACGGCGGCTTCCACCACGCAGAGCTTTAGCGTGAATCAAGCCAGCCAGACCATTACCTTCAATACGATTCCGGCGCAAACCGTGGGCAGTAGCGTGGCTCTCGGGGCCACGGCGACTTCCGGCCTGGCGGTGAGCTTCGCTTCCACTACGCAGTCTGTTTGCACGGTGTCCGGCACAACGGCCAGCATGGTTGGTCCGGGAACCTGCACCATCCAGGCTTCCCAGACCGGCAACACCGACTACGCGGCGGCCCAGACAGCGATCCAAAGCTTCAGCGTTGCAGCGCGGGCGGCCAACTTCATCATCACCGCCACTCCCAGCAGCGAGACCATCGCTCGCGGCAAGACTGCTGCATTCGTGCTGGAACTTACTTCCGTGAATGGCTTCGACGGCAAAGTGAAGCTGAGCTGCTCCGGCGGTCCGGCGGGCAGCTACTGCATCGATATGCCGCAGACGGTCAAAGTAAATGGAATCACCGCTGCGGTGTCGGGCATCTTCTTCCCGGCCGATTCCAAGCCGGGCACTTACACGATCACCTTCACCGGCACGTCCGGTTCGCTGAACAATTCGGCGACCTCCACGTTCACGGTAGTGAAGTAAAACAACAGACCACTCACTTATCCCGGCGGCCGCGAGGCTGCCGGGACTTTTTGCGTTTCGGGGGGAATCATGAGGATTTTAATTGTGGACGATAACATTGGGGTCAGACGGCTATTGCGGCATGCCGTCAGCGAGATTGCCCAAGAAGTGCGCGAGTGTTCGGATGGCGCGGAGGCGTTGGCGGCGTACGCGGCGTACCGGCCCGATGTCGTATTGATGGATATTCGGATGCCACGCCTGGACGGATTGGCCGCCACTCGGTTCATCCGTCAATTCGATGCGCGGGCGCGCGTGGTGATCGTGACCGATTACGACGAAGAAGAATTACGCAACGCCGCGCGCGAGGCGGGCGCCAGCGGTTATGCGCTGAAACAGAACCTGCCTGATCTGGCGGGGACGATTCGCGCGGTTCTGGAACGTGGGTAGTGGGCAGACGATCGTTTTCCGGTCGTCTTGCCATCAACTTCGCCTCGGCGCTCATCGTCCACCTCGCGATTGGCGACGGCCCTGACGTGTGCGGTTGGGCAGTCGCGTAACCGAGGATGGCGTTCATGGGGGTACGGATTTCGTGGGACATCGTCTGTTAGCGCCGGGATAAAACGACCGCAATTCCGCGGGTTTTTGTAGTCAAAAGAAATCCAGCCATCGGCCAGGATGCGGTGCCCACTCTACAGCAGTTTCTAAATCTCCCGACGTGAAAGTTGCGTCGCTTAGGTGCGACAACCAGCGGCGTGGTCGCTACGGCGGCCGTAGTGGAACAGCGGTTGCGGCCGCTGGGCTACAAGGGCGGGCACAGCGTGCTGCGCGCGTATGTACACACCGTTCGTCCGCAGTTGAGACCCAGCCGTGCCTTTCTGCGCATGGAGCCGCCGCCCGGCGAACGCTT
>DATNMW010000040.1:0-52969 GCA_035602155.1 Bryobacteraceae bacterium
ATCGGAGGCGGTCAGCGTCAGTCCCGGCCAGGACTACGTTTGGGTTAAGGGTTACTATAACTGGGATGGCAGCCACTATCAATGGGTGGCTGGAACGTGGGTAAGGGAGTCAAGCCCCGGCGCCGTTTGGGTACCCGCGCATTGGCAGCCGACGACTGGAGGATACGTCTGGGTGCCGGGGGCGTGGCAATAGCAATTTGCAGCCCCCGATAAGTCAAGAGTGGTCCCGAGCCTTGTAAGTAAGCTCGGGACTACGACGGCGGCCCGGCGGGACAAGAAATCGCTCAGCTTGAATCGTCACTGAACCGAAGATTCGGTACGCCGAGATAATCCGCTCGGTTGTGGGTTAGGAATGTTGCATCGTAAAGTAAAGCCGTTGGCGCGACCCAGGCGTCGGCAGTTTCAATCCTGCGGCTGCCTCGCCGAGCTGCGACCATGATCTCCGCCCACTTCAAAACGAGGTCACGCGATGAAGGGACGATGACGAATCTGCCAACGAGGAGCCGCAGCCATTCGACCCGGTTTGCTCCCCAGTTTGTCAGAAGACCCAGTGCTCCAGCTCCGCTTCGGTCATGAACGACATCAGCCAAGGACGGTCCTGGGAGACGCGGGATGTACAGTTGCGCCCGGCCGGCCTCATGCCGCGGGATCAGTTCTTTTTGCGGCCCCGCCACGCGCGGAGAGCGGTCAAGAAATCCTCGATGGATTCGTTTTCCGGCCAGAAGTTGCCTAGCAGATCCACCGGGTCGCGGGGGAACGATAGGTTCTGCGCGGCGATCAACTCATCCACCGTCGGATGACCGCGGCGGATGTATTTTTCCGTGAGGTTTTCCATCGATTCCTGCATCGCCATCCCTAAGTATAGGCTGGGTCGGACGCCGCTCAAGCTGCCGCGCCGCAGGGTTCCGAAGTGGTGAAATCGCCAAATCATGGAGCGGGCTGGACCTGCGAAGGGTTGGCAGGATTGCCCGCCCTCCATTACCGCCCGGGCACTACGTCGATCTGCAACACCGGATCGGCTGCGGGCACGTAGCTTACAGGAAGACCTAACTCGCGCCGTACGATGTTGGCTCCCTGCGCGATGGCGCTCGCCTTATAGAAAGCGATCTCGCGATTGCATCCCTGGCGGCCGAAGCCGCAGTCGCTCGATACGATCAAGCGCTCGGCCGGGATGTAGCGTAGCGCCTTGCGGATCTCCGCGGCTACATCCTCGGGCCGGTCGGCCTGCAAGGTGCGATGGCTCACTACGCCGATGCATATCTTCTTCTGCAGATCGTTCTTGAATGGCTCGAACAGCTCGATATCCTGCTGGTTGCGGTCCTTCATCTCCAGCGTCCAGACGTCGCCGCGGCAGCGCTCCAAATAGATTTCGAGCGAGTTGGCGTAGCCGGTATCTTCCATCACGCGCTGCATATTCGGGTTGCCCCAGCAGGTGTGGATCCACAGTTCCACATCGTCGAGCCCCCGGACCTCGCGGTTGAACGCATCCACCATGAACTTCACTTCCTCATGGTCTTTGCCGTAGGTGTTGGCCATGAAGTGGAAGGTAGGCTCCTCGATCTGGATGCAGCGGCAGCCGGCGTCGCGCAACGCCAGCAACTCCTTGTTCATAGCCTCCGCCATATCCCAGATCACTTGGCGTTTGTCCTTGTAGTGCGGCGTGTGGATATCCAGGAAGAGCGCCATCACCTGTGAGCAGCACGTGCCGAATTTCACCGGCCTGCGGGTTTTAGCTTGCGCCATGCGCCATAGCTTGGGATAGTCGAGCGGGCGGTGTTCGATCTTGCCGGTGACATGCGGCCAGCGCCAACCGGTGTAGATTTCATTCAGCAGCGTGCCGGGCGGATAATGGAGCCACGGCGCGGTGGTCTCTTCCGGCTGCAGGTAGTCGCCCTCGAAGCCGGCCCAGCGCTGTAAGGGATAGTGGTGCCAGGCGCGGCCGGCAAGGTCTTCATCCACGTGCAGGTCGCCGTGAGTGAGGATATCCAACCCGGCGCGCTCCTGGTCGTTGATCAGCACGGCCATGGCATCCTGAAACTTTTCACGGAAGCGCACGTCGAGCATGCAGGTGTCCAGCGGGCGGCCCCACATGCTGACGTCGAACCAGCGCGGGCGAGGGAAGGATCCGGTGGTGGTGCTGGGGAGAATCAGATCGGCGGTAGCGGTGAACATGGTTCCTCCAAGCGGTATTGTATATGGTATAAACTTCGAAAATAGGCTCTGCCGCCCAGGTCCCGTATGCGGATTTGCCGGTTCATCACCCTACTTCTTGTGCTGCCGCGGCCGTCCGTCGCGCAAGCCACCCCGGATCAGGCCGTAATTCAAGCTGGGACGCATCTCGTCCTAGTCAACGTGGTGGCGAAGGACAAGCACGGAAAGCCGGTTGCCGACCTCAGCCGCGACGATTTCGTGTTGCGGGACAATGGCCAGGAACAGAAGATCGCGCTATTTGCGCTGGAAGAGTCCGGCGGTACAGCCACTGCAGTTCCGATTTCGCCAGCGCGGTTGACCTTCACCAACAGGCCGGGGCCGGGAGCCGCCGCAGCGACCGTATTCCTGTTCGATGAGCTGAATACGAAGCTCACCGACCAGGAGTTTGCCAAGAAAGAACTTCTGCACTACCTGCGGGGGCTGCCGGCGGCGAGCCGGGTGGCCGTTTTCGCGCTGGGCGACTCACTGTCGCTACTGCACGATTTCTCGGAGGATATGGATTCGCTGCTGGCGGCGATCGAGAAGCACAAGAATCGCGTGAATCCCGAGGTGGATGCCGCAACTGCGCCGCCCGCCTCGTCCAATTCGCTGACGGGCGACCCGAAGACCACGGCGCAGTGGGATAGTTTCATGCAGGCGTCCAACCAACTCTATGTCAATTACACCCAAACGGTGCGCGCGGCGCGCACGGCGGCGGCGCTTGAAACCATCGCCGGGCATTTGCAGGGCATACCCGGGCGCAAGATGCTGATCTGGATTTCAGGCGGGTTTCCGATTCAGCCGGGCTTGCACAACAGCGTGGATAGTATTCCGCAAAGCAACTCCACCGGGCGGCTGTCCGGCGGCTCGGGGGGACGCGGCGGGAGATCGGGTGGTGGCAGCTCATCGAGTTCGGCTTCGGATTCGGCCCCGAGATCGTCGGGTCCGAACCTGGCGGCAACAACGCTGCCGGGTACGGGCCTATCGTTTGAGAGCGACGTAGAGCGCGCCATTCGAGCATTGAATGAAGCGGATGTGGCGGTCTATCCGGTAGATGCACGAGGGGTAACGGTGGCGGCGGCGTATCAGGCGGACCGGAGTTCCATCGGGAAACGGAGCAAGCCGGCGTCGGCGTTTTCCGGACCCGACTACAACTACGAAACGCTCGAAAGCCTGGCCGTGGAGACCGGGGGCCTGGCCTTCCATCACATCAACGACTTGAGCGCCGCGATTCAACAGGCCGCGGGCGACGCGCAAGTGAGTTACTCGATGGCGTTCTCGCCGGCAACGGGCAGCCTGGACGATTCGTATCATAAGCTGGAAGTGACCGTGAAGCGGCCGGACGTGAAGCTGCGGTACCGGCCGGGGTACGTGGCGGCGCGGGACGCGGCGGTAGCTCCAACGCTCGCCGAGGCCATCGCGGATCCAGTGGCGCTGGTGGGCGTCGGCTTCAGCGTGCAGCTCGATCCGATGGAAGGCGGGTACAAGGCTTCGGTGACCATCGACGCGCGCAATATCACGCTGCAGCCCAAGGAAGGGAAGTGGACGGGATCGCTGGAGTTTCTAGTGGTGGTGGGGAAGGTGGAGCAACTGACCACGATTCCCTTGAGTTTCAGCGATGCAATGTTTCACCAGATCCAGGAGAAAGGGCTGGTGTTGGGCGCGCGGGTGAAGACGCCGCCGGGGACCACGGGGTTCAGCATGGGATTCCGGGACATTCCGTCTGGGTTGGTGGGGACGTTGCACGTGCCGTTATGAGCGCGTTTGCGACGCCCGCAAACATACCCATGAGTAGGGAGTAGATCCCCCCGAACAAGATGCACATCATTGCTGGCACTGGGGATCGAATATGTTCCTTGACGCTGGTCTCTTGTGGGTGGGATAATCCCACATCGAGGGCAACCATGACCAACCGGCGGGCGCCAATTGCGCCTTTTGAGATCGTTTTAGCATCGCTGCTGATCTTCACCGCATATTCCGTTGCTCAGGCAGCCACGCTAACCACGCTCCACTCCTTTACCGGCGCCCCCGATGGAAACCTGCCTAACGGCGGCGTTGTCCTGGGGCCGGGCGGCGTGCTCTATGGCACCACGATGTATGGAGGGATAGATTGCGGCGAGGGCTGCTTTCGAAGCGGCACGGTCTTCTCATTGACACCTCCGGCGTCTCCGGGCGGCGGCTCCTGGAGCGAGTCCGTCTATTCGTTCCCCTTCCTGAGGGCCGGAGAGACTCCCCAAGCTAGTGTCACACTTAGCCGCGGCGGGGCCGTCCTCTACGGCACGACAGTTTTCGGAGGGGATTGCGCCGGCATTGCGAGCGGCGGTACTGTCTTCGAACTAGCTCCGCCGTCCCCAGGCGCTTCCTGGCAGGAGAGTGTGCTCCTCAGCGCGTGTCCGGAATCTTCTGTGGACGGAGGCCCCATCAGTTCCCCTGTAGTAGGCGCTGGCGGAGTGCTATACGCCGCGAGCATTGGTGGGGCGATATTCTCCTTAAGCCCGCCGGCGTCCGCCGGAGGGCAGTGGACGGAGTCTATCCTCTACACCTTTACCGGCACGGACGTCTTCGAGCCAAATGCCGTCGCGATCGGCGCCAGCGGCGCGCTTTACGGCACCACGCAACATAGCGGCGCCGCCAGTGGGCCAAACGGTACGGTGTACTCGTTGACGCCGCCAGGCACGCCGGGGGGTTCTTGGACCATAACCACACTTCACAGTTTCACCGGCTCCGACGCAGACGGCGCCAACCCGCAGGCGGGTGTCTTAATCGGCAGCGGCGGGGTGCTCTACGGCACCACGGCTTTTGGGGGCACAACAGCCGGTCTCTGCTCGAGTTTTGATATCAACGGTTGCGGCACTGTGTACTCCCTAATCCCGCCGGGATCCGCAGGCGGAGGTAAGTATACGATCCTCTATCGCTTCACCGGCCCCGGCAACGGCGACGGTTCCGGTCCGGCCGGAGGCCTCGTCGGCTTCAACGGCAAGTTGTACGGGAACACCCTGCGTGGTGGAACCGGTTCCTGTTCCGCCGTCGATGCAGGCTGCGGCACGATATTCTCCTTGACGCCGCCAGCATCTCCGGGGGGCGCCTGGACCGAGACGGTCGTCTATAGCTTCACTGGCGGCAGCGACGGCGCATCTCCCAGCGGAAGTCTCGCCTTCGATAGCAATGGCGTCCTATATGGCACCACGCAAGCGGGCGGCGCTTCAGGCTACGGTACCGTCTTCTCCCTGACGCCGTAGTCACCGCGACGTACGATCTCCGCTTCCATCCTTCGGATGGAACCCGCCGACTGACTATCGCTCAGCCTCTTGTACCGCGAACGTATCATGTTAGAACGTAGCTATGCGGAACGACTTGGCGCACTACACGTGCTTTCGGACGGCGGGGCCGATCCTTATCGACGGCAAGCTGGACGAGGCATCCTGGCGCATGGCTCCCAAGTCCGAGCCGTTCGTCGATATCGTGACTGGCGAGCCGGCCTGGTTCGATTCGCGCGTGGCGTTGCTGTGGGACGACGAGCACCTATACTTCGGTTTCACCGCAGAGGAGCCGAAGGTGCGCGGGTATCTGACGGAGCGCGATTCCCGGATTTATGAAGACAACGATGTGGAAGTTTTCATCGCAGGCGAGGACGCGTATTACGAATTCGAGATCAATGCGCTGAATACGATCTACGAGGTTTTCTGGATTTGGAAGGATGCGCTCGTGCCGGGGAGTCCTTATTATGGGCGGGAGGAGTTCGACCCCGCAACGCAACGGACGATGGTTTTGGACGGCGTGGGTGGGCATGTGCATCCGCGCGGCGAGCGTTGGGGCTTTCTCGACTGGGATTTTCCGGGGTTGCGGCATGCGGTGCATGTGGCGCCTCCGGGGTGGAGTGTCGAGCTGGCGCTGCCGTGGGATGGGTTGCGCGGCTTGGCGGATGGGCGCGCATTGCCGCCACGCGACGGGGATGTGTGGCGGATCGACTGTTCGCGGTTCCAGCAGTTCGACCGGGCGGGGCATGAGCTGGAGCCGAGCGCCGGTTGGACCTGGAATCGGCACGGGCATTACGACTCGCACATTCCGGAAATGTTCACCTATGTGGAGTTTAGCGGGCGGACCGTGACTTAGCAGGTCCGCTATTCTTCGCCGGCGAGTGACACGGCCTTGTGCTGAATGGCCCACGCCGCGAAACCTTCCGGAGCGGTGCGCACTCCGTGAATATTGGCGTTTTTGATATTCGCGATGTTCTGCCACTGCGCGCCCGCCAGATTCACGTCGCGGAGGTCGGCGTTTTCCAGGATTGCGCCGCGCAGATCCGCGCCGCGCAGTTCGGCGCCCACCAGGTCGGCATCGGTAAGATCGGCGTCTTCCAATTTTGCGCGGCTCAGATTGGCTTGGCGGAAGTTGGCCGATCTCAAGCTGGCGAACCGCAGATCGACTGCTTGGAGGTTGCTGTCGCGCAGGTCGGCGGCTTGCAGGTTGGCACGAAGCAGGTTGGCGTGCGGCAATTGAATGCCTTGCAGGAACGCGCCGGCTGCGTTTACGCCGACTAATGGAACGCGGTCCAGATTCAACTCCTGGAGGGCTTCGATGCGTCCGCCGCTGCCGCCCTTGCCCTGCGCAGTGTTAATCACTTGCCATGCCTGATAGTGCTTCTGCTTTTGGCGGTCGCCGGATTCCGCGAAATAGAAGACGACCGCGAAAAGGACCGAGAGCACACTCAGGTATTCCAGGACTTCCAACAGCGCCCAACGGCTCAGAAAATAGGCGGACCACTGCAGCAACCATTCCAGGGCATGGAAAGGCAACGCCGCGGGCGAACAGTCCTCCTTGTATTGGGACCAGGAGGGCGGCCGCGGGCGTAGCTCTCGAACCAGCATCGAAATTTGGTTGTAGCATGAGACAGGCCCGGAGGACTTCCCTTACTCCTGGCGAAGCGCAGTGACCGGATCGATACGGGTCGCCCGCCAGGCGGGCAGGAAACTGGCAAACTGCGCGACTGCGCGGGGATTCCCAGACATCTGCCGTGTGGCGATTCCCGATCCTAGCACGCGGCTTCCGACGGCGGCTGGACGGCGGCTGGACGGCGGCCCCCAGAGCTGTGACTCCGGGCCTGTGGGTGAACCCATTCCTTTCCGGGGCCCCTCCAGTAGCCGAAGCAGTATTTGGTGATGCGCCAGAAGCCACTGGCCGCAATCCCGGCGGTAAAGTGCTGAAGGCTCCGTTGCGGCGGAGCGTGGATTGGGGCAGCCAGGTTAAATGAGTTCGCCTCTAGGTGGCGCTTTCGGCCTACCTAGCCGACTTCGGAGAGCGCCAAAGGTACTGAGGCCGGCAGAGGCTGCCATCTCACGGACTTATACGGCCACCCTCAGTCATCATGAAGACATATTCACCGTAGCTAAGCTCGCAGTCGATGAACCGCAACAGATCCCTCTTCGACATGTGGAGTTCTCGCGCAATTTGGCTCTGGAGCCAATCGTCCACTTTACGCGCCGTGGCTGAGCCTGGTACGTATGCTCGTTCGTTTCCCATGCGCCATAAAGTGGAACATGGTATGGTGCTTGCTCTCCGATTTGTCGAAGCCTTTAGAAACGAGCGCACGGTTGAATCTTGAAACGCGGATCTCGGCCATTTCAAGCGGGTTCGACCGCATCCACCAGATCGCGAAGCCTTCGTTTGAGTTCGATGGCATCCCCGCTCAGCCGGCTGTCCTCCTCCTCAGCATACGCCTTCCAGGTCGCGGAGAATACATCGGTAAACGATTCCAGGGCTTCGTCTTCGTCCTTCCCGTAGCCCTCAATTGCGAGCTGCGTGTACCCGACAAAGGAGTACGGCCCGCTGTGGCGGACTGTGAGATCGATTGGTTCCCGGAGATGGTATCGGCGTCCTCCGGCGACAATCTGTTGGACGGCCCGCGTGACATTCTCCGCGAACGTGACCGGGTTCCGCAGGCGCCCGAGGCGATTAGTCCTCGTCCGGGGGGTCTCGGTGGTCATTGGTCTGGCGATACGAGCCATTGCACCTCCAAGTATACGATGGAAGACAGGCCGCGAGGCCTTTCCCACCTCCTCAGCACCTGTTGTCCTCAGGCACAAGCTGGCACCTGCCGATCCTGAAGACGATCTGGCTCTTCAGAAAATCCTCTTTCGAACCCGGTGGCCGTGGGGATGTGCTCGGCAAGTGGCAAGTTCGCGAGTTGAAGAATCCGCGTTCGTCGTCGGCCAATATCGGTGCGGGGAGATATCGGCGAACGAGTCCGGGGCTTGGTCCTCAATACCCGTTGTCCTCCGGCAAACTTGCCGGAATCTCCAAACAACCCTGCGGAATCGACCCGGGCAGAAACGTGTTAGGGTCCGGCGCGGTCAGGAGGACTGCCCTACTCCTGGCGGAGCGCGGTAACCGGATCGATACGGGTCGCCCGCCAGGCGGGCAGGAAACTGGCAATCTGCGCGACCGCGGCCAGGAACAGGGCTACGAATACGTAGGTAAGCGGATCGGTGGCTTTCAAGTCGAACAGGAGCGTAGAGAGCCAGCGAGTCAACAAGAGCGATCCCGCCAGGCCGATGAACAGACCGGCCCCGGTCAGCCATAAGCTTTGGGCCAACACCAGCCACAGAATGTTCGCGCCGTGCGCGCCGAGCGCCATGCGGATGCCCATTTCGTGGGCACGCTGCGAAACGATAGTATTACTCGCAAGGGCGGGAAAGGTTACGTTGGCCTTGTTACACTGCGTCTAAGTGCGCCGTATCGTTCAATCCGCGTCGTATGCCGTTTTGCACGATGCAGCGGCCGATTTCTTGGCATCCCAGCGGGATCATCCGGAGACTGTGGTGCTGGCCCAAACCCGCGGCGCGGCCGACGACTTTGTGCGCACGGCTTGCGGAGCCGGCCTGTTTGGCGTGCATCGGCTCACGCTCACTGGATTGGCCGTGGATCTGGCTGAAGCGCCGCTGGCGCGCGCCGGGCTGACGCCTGCGGGCGGCTTGAGCGTGGAGGCAATGGTGGCGCGCCTGATCCATAAGCTGAAGGCGGATTCCATTCCGTACTTTCGGCCGGTGGCCGATACGCCTGGGCTGGCGCGCGCGGTGTCTCGAACGATCGCCGAATTGCGCCTGGAAGGCGTGCGGCCGGGGCAGGTGGAGGCGACCGGCCTGCCGGGCCGCGATCTGGCGCGCATGGCGGCGTTATTCGAAGAGGAATTGGCGAGCCGGACCGCAGCCGATTTTGCGCTGTTGGTACGGTATGCGATCGCGGCGGCGAGGGAAGGGAAGCATCGCCTGCTGGGGCTGCCGGTGGTGCTGCTGGATGTCGATCCGGAGCCCGCGCTGTTGCGGGAACTTGTGGAAGTGGTGGCCGCGCTTGCGCCAGAGGTGTTCGAGGCGCGGCTGAGGGCTGGGGGACCGCTCCCTGACGGTCGCGGCTCGGAGAGTCGCGGATCGGAAAGTCGCGGCTCGGAAAGCCAAACGCTCGATCGCGTTCGGCGATGCCTGTTTGCGGAAACTGTCGCCCCCGATGGGGAGCCGGATTCCAGCGTGGAGTATTTCTCGGCTGCAGGCGAGTCGCTCGAGTGTGTAGAGATTGCGCGGCGCATCCTTAAATCGGGGGCTGACGGACTGGCCTTCGACCGGATGGCCATCCTGCTGCGCTCGCCCGAGCGCTACCAGCCGCTGGTGGAGGAAGCTTTGCGGAGGGCGGGTATCCCAGCATATTTCAGCCGCGGTGTAGCGCGGCCGGATCCGTCGGGACGCGCGTTTTTGGCATTGCTGGCGTGCGCCGGCGAAGGCTGCTCGGCTACGCGTTTTGCCGAATATCTCTCGCTGGGGCAGGCGCCGCCGCTGGACCGCCCGCTGTGCGGAGATGCCGCCGCGCCACTGCCGCCGGACGACGAAATGCTGGCGCGTTTGTACGAGCGCGCAGAAGCCGCGGAGCCGCGGGCCGCGCCGGATTCCGTTGAAGGCGAAGATGCGGCAGTGATCGGCGGCACGCTGCAATCGCCCGCGGCTTGGGAGAAACTGCTGGTGGATGCGGCCGTCATCGGGGGAGTCGAGCGCTGGGCGCGGCGTTTGCGGGGCCTGGAAGCGGAGTTGCGCTTGCATCTCGCGGATCTCGGTGAAAAGGAAGAAGGCCGCCGCCAGCACTTGCAGCGTGAAATCGCCCGGCTCAAGAATCTGGAGCGTTTCGCGCTGCCGCTAATCGATCGGCTGGCAGGATTGCCGCGGCAGGCCGATTGGGGGGACTGGATCGAGCACCTTAGCGCGCTGGCCGAAGCCGCGTTGCGCCACCCGGAATCGGTGCAGTCCGTGCTGGGAGAATTGCAGGCCATGGCGGAGGTCGGGCCGGTGGGACTCGAAGAAGTTTCCGGCGTGCTGAGCGACCGACTCGGCTTCCTGCGGCGCGAGCCGTCCCTGCGCCGCTATGGCGCCGTGTTTGTAAGCGGCATTGATGAAGTGCGCGGACGCGTGTTCGACCTCGTATTCCTGCCGGGACTCTGCGAAGGCTTGTTTCCCAGCCGCGCACACGAAGACCCCATCCTATTAGACGTATATCGCGCAACGCTGAACGCCGGCTTGCGCGTGCAGGACAACCGGGTGGCCGACGAACGTCGCCGTCTGCATATCGCTTGCGCGGCCGCCCGCACCCGCCTGGTGTTCTCGTACCCGCGTGTGGACGCCGTGGAATCGCGTCCGCGCGTACCATCTTTCTATGCGCTCGAAATCGTGCGGGCGGCTTACGGCCGGCTGCCCGAGTTGCGAACCTTTGAGGAGAAAGCACGCCAGGGCGCGCCCTCCCGCCTGGATTGGCCGGCGCCAGCCGACCCGATGGAAGCCATCGACGATGCGGAATTCGATCTGGCCGCGCTGGGCCGCACCGACGTCAAAGGCGCCGGACACTACCTGATTGCGGCCAATCCCTATTTGGCCGATTCGCTGCGCAGGTACGCCCGGCGTAACCGCGCCGGCTGGTTCCCGGCGGATGGCATCGTCGAGCCGGACGCCGCCACGCGTGCGGTGCTGGCCACGCAACGGCTCGCGGCGCGCAGTTATTCCCCGTCTGCATTGCAGCATTTCGCCGCCTGCCCCTACCGGTTCCTGCTGCACGCCATCCACAAGCTGCATCCGCGCGAGGAGAGGGTGGCGCTGGAGCAGATGGACCCGCTCACTCGCGGCGCACTGTTTCACGAGGCGCAGTTCCGGCTGTTCCGAGACTTGCAGGCGGCGCAACTGCTGCCGATACGGCCGGAGAACAAGGCCCGTGTCCTGGAGATTGCGAATGAGGCGCTGGACCGCGTGGCGGCGAAAAATGAGGAGGAACTGGCTCCCGCCATCTTGCGCGTGTGGCGCAGTGAGATCGAGGATCTGCGCATTGATCTGCGTGGCTGGATCGAGAGCGTCGCGGCCGCGAACGATGGCTGGATGCCGGTGCATTTCGAATACAGCTTCGGCACGGATGCCGGGGAATATCGGGATCCCGCGAGTGTAGAATCTGTAGCTATCCTCGATGACGGGGCGCGACTGCGCGGCGCGATCGACCTGATCGAAAGGCACCCGGTGCGCGGCACTCTGCGCATCACCGACCACAAGACCGGAAAACTGCCGAATCCCGGTCCGACCTATATCGGCGGCGGGGCTTACATGCAGCCGCTCGCGTACGGTATGGCGGCGGAGTCCCTGCTGGGACTGCCTGTCGAACAAAGCCGCCTTTTCTATTGCACCCAGCGCGGGGGGTATGAGGAGATTCCGTTCGAGGTCACGCCGAATACCCGAAAGTGGTTCAGCCGGGCTATGGCGATCATCGACGGCGAGATTGCCCGCGGGTTCCTCCCCGCCGCGCCGCAACCTGGCGCTTGCGGCATGTGCGACTATCTGCCGGTCTGCGGCCCCAACGAAGAGCGGCGCACCGCGCGGAAAAAACGCGAGCCGCTGGAAGCGTTACAGGAGATGAGGAACATCCCGTGATTCCGGGCATACAGACGGGTACCCAAACAGACGACGCCGCGGCCCGCGAGCGCATCCGCAACTCGCTGGGCGAGAGCCTGATCGTGGAAGCTTCCGCCGGCACGGGCAAGACGTCGGAACTGATCCGGCGTATCGTGCGGGTGCTGGCGGCGGGGACGCCGGTCGAGAAAATTGTGGCGGTCACCTTCACCCATAAGGCTGCCGGCGAGTTGAAGATCCGGCTGCGCGAACAGCTTGACAAGGCCCGCGCCGCGAGCGCCGATGGGCCGGAGCGCGCGCATCTGGAAGACGCGCTGAAGCGCCTGGAAGAAGCGGCCATCGGCACCATCCACGGCTTCTGCGCGCAGATCTTGCGCGAGCGTCCCGTGGAAGCGCGCATCGATCCGGGCTTTGAGGAACTTACCGAGCCGGAAGCCGCCCGTATTTACGACCGCGCCTTCGACTTGTGGTTCCAGAAGAAGCTGGATGCGGGATCCACAGCCTTGCGCCGCGCTCTCACGCGACTGGCTTGGCGCGAGCCTTGGCAAGCGGATCTCCCTGCGGTTGAATCGATCAAGAGCGCCGGCAAGCATGTGTTGGATTGGCGCGGCTATGCGAGCCCCTGGCGCAAGGAACCGTTCGATCGAGCTGCGCGCGTCGAGGCGCTGATGCGCCACTGCCGGGAAATCGCGGACCTGCTGCGCCAGTGTCCGCGATTGAGCGACCGGCTGGTTTCTGGCATGCGTCCGCTGACAGAACTGGTAAACCAACCCGGCGACGAAGACACGAGTGAAGCGCGGCTATTGAAGCTGGGTCCCGCACTGAAGCGGAACTTCAAGCCGGGTGCAGGCAACTTCGCGCCCGGCATCTCGCGCCAGCAGGTACTGGATGCCCGCGAAGCCCTGCTGCGCGATTTGGCAGCGTTTTGCCGTGACGCCGGCGCCGATTTTGCGGCCGCCCTGCGCGACGACATGCAGGATCTGGTGGAGGCTTATCGGGAGCTTAAGCAGCGGGCAGGGAAGCTCGACTTCGACGATCTGTTGCTATTGGTCCGCAACCTGGTGCGCGACGACCAGAGCGTCCGCCGATACCTGCAAGACCGCTTTAGCCGCATTTTCGTGGACGAGTTTCAGGACACCGATCCGCTGCAGGCCGAAATCCTGATTCTGCTGTCCGCCAACGACCCCGTCGAGAACGACTGGCTGCAAGTCACGCCCATTCCAGGCAAACTCTTCGTGGTGGGAGATCCCAAGCAATCCATCTACAAGTTCCGGCGCGCCGACGTGGTGCTCTACGAAAACGTCTGCCAGGCCCTGGTCTACCGCGGTGTGGCGCGTATCCACCTGACGACCAGCTACCGCGCCGTGCGGCCCATCCAGCACTTGGTGAACGCGGCCTTCGCGCCGGAAATGACCGGCGATCATGATGGCGGCCAGGCGCACTATGCGCCACTCGAAGAATACAGCGCGGCCAACCCGCGGCAGCCGGCCATCGTGGTGCTGCCGGCGCCCGCGCCGTACGGGTCGCTGCGCATCAGCAACGACAGCATCGACGCCTGTCTGCCCAAGACGGTCGCCGCTTACATCGATTGGCTGGTGAACGAGAGCCGTTGGGAGGTGCGCGGTCGGGATGGCGCGCCCGTGCAGTTGCAGGCCAAGCATATTTGCGTGCTCTTTCGCCGGTTCCTCAGCTTTGGCTCGGACACCTCGCGCGACTATACGCAGGCCCTGGAAGCGCGCGGCCTGCCGCACCTGCTGGTGGGGTCGAAGTCCTTCTACCATCGGGACGAAGTGGAAGCCTTGCGCCTGGCGCTGGCCGCTATCGAGTGGCCGGATGACGAGTTCTCGGTGTTCGGCACGCTGCGCGGGCCGCTCTTCGCCATCCCGGACAATCTGCTGCTGCGCTTCCGGTTCGAGGTCGGGCACTTGAGCGCGTATCGCCGCGACTCGCAGCCGCTCCCGGCCGAATTCAAACCCATCGCCGATGCGCTGTCGATTTTGAAGGGCCTGCATCGGAATCGCAACTACCGCCCCATTGTCGACACCATCAATGGGCTGCTCGAAGCCAGCCGCGCTCACGCCGGGTTCATGCTGCGGAGGGGCGGCTCGCAGGCGCTGGCGAACGTCTATCGGATTTGCGATCTGGCACGCACGTTTGAGCTGACCGGCGGTCTCTCCTTCCGCGGTTTTGTCGAAGATCTGGGGGTGCGCGCGGAGAAGGGCGAATCGAGCGAAGCGCCGGTGCTCGAAGAGGCGTCCGACGGCGTCCGCCTGATGACGGTGCATTCCGCAAAGGGTTTGGAATTCCCCGTGGTGATCCTGGCGGATATGACGGCAAAGCTGGCGCGGGAGACCGCCGAACGCTTCGTCGAAGGTAACCTCTGTGCCACGCGCTTGTTAGGCGCCGCGCCGTGGGAATTGCTGGAGCATGAACAGCGCGAGCACACCCGCGAACTGGCCGAGGGCGTGCGCGTGGCGTATGTGGCGGCCACGCGGGCGCGGGATCTGCTGGTGATTCCCGCGGTGGGCGATGAGGAGCGCGACGGCTGGCTGGGTCCGCTGAATAAAGCCATCTATCCGCCGCGCGACAAGCGCCGCGAACGGGCCGCGGCCAGGGATTGCCCGGCCTTCGCGGGCGACCGCACCGTGCTGCAACGACCTGCGGAATACTTCGGGCAGCCCGAGGAATCCGTGCGTCCCGGCGTGCATCGTCCGCAGCGGGGCGATCATCAGGTGGTTTGGTGGGACCCCGCCGCGCTACGCCTTGATGTGGCCTCCGGCTTCGGTCTGCGGCAGGAGGACATTCTGGCGGCGGAGCCCGCCGCGCCTGCGGCTGAGGGAATCGCGCGGTACGGACAATGGCGGCATGCGCGCCAGCAGACCATCGCGCGCGGCCATTTTCCGGCCTTCCAAATTATTTCTCCCACGGAAGGTATAGAGGAGCCGCCCGAGCGCCGATCTATACATATTCATGACGCTTCGACGAAGACCGGTCACCCTGGGGGCCGGCGCTTTGGCATCCTTGTACATGCCATCCTGCGCGATCTGGATCTACGGGGCACAACCGATCAAATTGCCGCATTGGCGCAGTCACACGCGCGCCTGCTGGGCGCACCCGGCGAAGAAGCCGAGGACGCCGCCTCGGCGGTGCGAGCTGTCTGGGCGCATCCGCTGCTGGAACGCGCGCGCGCCGCCCCGCGCTGCCACCGTGAGCTGCCGATCCACTTGCGTCTGGAAGACGGGCGGCTGCTGGAAGGCGTCATCGATCTGGCGTTCGTGGAGCAGGATCGCTGGGTGGTGGTCGATTTCAAAAGCGATGCGAGCGGTGCGGCCCGTTACGAACGGCAGTTGCAATGGTATCTCTACGCACTGTCGAAGCTGACGGGGCGTGCAGGAGATGGATACTTGCTGCGAATTTGAAGTCACAAGTGATTGATAATGTGGTAGATTGGACCTTGAGCGGCGGGCTTCAGCGGACCTGCCGCAGTGGGTTTCATTAAAAATCGTTAAAATGGGACGATTCGGTGCGAAACCGTTGACTGGCGGGCAGGCATCGTGATCTAATTCGAGCGTACCTTTGGATGTGTGCTTTAGGGATCGGAAAATGGCGGGTTCGCCGTTGAATGCAAAGAATTTCTCTTGACATGCGCGCAGCGATACGCTATGAATATCTTTACTGAGTCCGCGACACATGCAATTTTTGGGCAATCCTGCGAGTCGGCCAAAGACAAAAACAGAAACACGCAGCCCCATCGCAGGGCGTAGCTTGGCAGGACCCGGTGCCATGTATTGGGGTTGCCGGCAAAATCTTAATGAAATCTCCGCCCGCACGGAGAAGTTCCCCAGGTAGTATGGAAGGCAGTTGGAGAGAGGCTCAGGTTGAGAGAGAACTTCGACCGATTCAATTTCGCAATTCACAAGGAGAAGGAAATGGCAGATTTTCGCAGATGGATTCTAGCGTTCGCCGCGCTGATCCTGGTTTTAGGATCGGTAGTTCCGGCGAGCGCGCAAGTAACGTGTAACGCATCGGCGGTGGTAATACCGACGCTTCGGCACGAAGGGTTCACCGAGCTAACCGGTGACATTTTGCTGACCTGTACCGCCCCTCAAGGCGTTCTGCCGTTGGCAGCCGGCACGCCTATACCTCAGGCAACTGTCAGCGTGTCCCTGAGTGCGCCCGTGACCAGCCGCGTCCTGGGCAAAGCCGCGGCGCCAACGCCAAACCTTTTGTCTGAAGCGTTGTTGCTGGTTAACGATCCCGCCCCGGCAACTCAGGTCTTGTGTACGGACCCGACGAATCCGGCCGTACAATGCCAAGGAACCGCGAATGGCGCCGGCGGCTACACAAACCCGCCCCCAAACGTTTATGAAGGACTGCAAGGCGCCACGACGCCCGGACCGAACACGATCACGTTCTTTGGCGTGCCGGCCGACCCGCCGGCGACGACTCGCACGTATCGCATCACGAACATTCGCATTGACGCGACGACTGCCGCCCTGGGAGCCGGCGGTGGCGGCACCACCCCGGTATATGCGTTCGTCTCGGTTAGCCCCAGTTCATCGATCAACATCAACAGCGGCAGCAACAGCGGCCAGTTTATCGATGGCCAGATCAGTTGGGGCTTGGTGAACACTGCGCCCTCTTCAGCAGGCGCGACCCTATATCAGTGCGAGAACTTCAACGGTACACTGGGAAGCGTGACATTTACGGAGAACTTCTCGACCGCATTCAAGACTCAGGGTGTAAACGGGAGTGGAAGCATGGCGACCTATCCCCAGAACACGCCTGGACAGGTTTACTACACTGAGAGCGGACTGGAAATCGACCTTACCGGCGGCTCGCTCCCCAATGCGTGGAGCGGCGCAGCGGACGCCCCAACGGAGTTGCAGGCGGTTATCAGCAACATTCCTGTAGGCGCCGTGATCTCCGTGGACAGCTATGCAATCTCTACGGGTCAGGCGCTTTGCACCGCCACATCGCCCGTCGGATGCGTATCCGTACTGTCCGATGCCAACCTGCTCTTGCCGACGGCCAACCCGAGTCCCGGGTCTAACAGCGTGGTCACGGTCGCGGACAACTCAATGGGCACGGCACCCATCAGTGTGACTGTAGTTTGGCAGATCACCGACACGAATCCTTCGGCGATCGACTCACTTACGTTCAACGTTTACGGTTCTCTGGTGGCCCAACTGGGCAACCCGAGCACCCTAACCGGACCGGCCGCAGTGTCCATCGGCTTCTATCCGCAGACTGCCACGTATGCGGACGCCGACTCCACAGGGCCGATTCCATCGTTCTCCACCACGGTAGAAGCGCAGACGCCGTCACCGACCAGTCTGTTCAGCATCTCGCCGTGCGAGACGATCCTGTTGTTCCCGTACGTCACCGACTTCTACGGCTTTGACACCGGTATCGCGATTTCCAACACATCGATGGATAGTCTCGGAAGTCAGGGCGCGGTCGGGCAAACGGGAGCTTGTACCGTAAGCTTCTTCGGCAACGGTGGTGCGGCGACAACCCTCGGGACGAGCGGCGTATACAGCTCGACTTCGGATACCACGCTAACCACTGGCCTGATTCCGCCGGGCACGACGTGGGCTTTCTCTGTGTCCACAATCGATCCTGGTTACAACAGCGCTCCGACCTACGGGACCACCGGGTACGCGATCGCGACTTGCGAATTCCAATATGCTCACGGTTACTCCTTTGTGAGCGACACCGGGATCCGCAATTTCGCCGCCGCCTATCTGGCGCTGATCATCCCCGATTCCACGCGTGCCGCGACTCCGTTCATCTGCTCGGCGTACGGCACGACAAACACTTGCAACCTGACGGGTGAGCAACTCGTTCACTAAACCTTCACGGCATCGTTCGTGAGAAAGGGGGGAGCCTAAAGCTCCCCCTTTTTTTTTGATCCGGAAGGTGCTACACTAGGCTTCCGCGTCCGCCATCCTTTACTTCTCTTAACGTCTGGAGGACGTGTATGCAGAAACTCAAGCTTTTCGCCGGCAGTTTTCTAACCGCGTTGTTCCTTTTTCCGGCTTTTTGCCAGGCTCAAACCGTTTCGATTGTTTCCGGCAATGGACAGTTGGTGTGCCCGGATTGTCCAGTGAATCCCCAGAAATACGCAGCGCTCATGGTGCAGGTGAACGATTCTTCCATGAAACCCGTGGCGGGCGCCACGGTCACCTGGACGATTACGCAGCCGGGTTCTCCGACCACGGCGCCGACGTCCGTGACGAACTCCGCCGGTCAGGCCAGTTTGGCATTTGCGCCGCCACCGCCTGCCGTCCTGGAGGATTTTTTTGTGACCACTGTGGTGGCATCGGCCACCGTTGATAGCGTCCAAGCCAGCACGACCTTCTACGAGACAACTGCCGAGCCCGCCGGAGCTGGAACGACCGCCGCTACCATCAGCCTCGTTCCAGCGTCGGCGCCTCCGGTGCTGACCGACGGTGTGGACGGTTCAAGCAGCGTCTATACCACCGGTGAGACGTCGACCACGGCCGTCACTCCGATTGTGGTGAGCGTGCTCGGACTAGACGGGGGCTTGGGGAATGTTCAAGTATCGCTACAATCCACGACGACCGGTCTGACGATTGGCTGCGAGACACAACCAGGCCAGCAGGCGGGCACCGTTCTGACGAATTCCTCCGGTTATGCGACATGTACGCCTCTGTTTGGCACCAAGCTGGGGTCGGGCTACTATACCATCTCAGTCGGCGTCAGCTACACGAGCTTCGGGGAGACGGCGTTTTCAATCGTCGCGGGACCGCCCAGTAAAATCAACCTCATCAGTCCCACTACCAATATAAGCGTCAACGCGGGCACCCTGGCGCCGGCGACGTTTGTCGCTCAAGTGACGGATGCCGGCGGAAATCCTTCTAGCGGCACCGCAGTCGTGTGGAAACAGACGTTGGGTCTCGCTACACTCAGCAACACCGTGTCGACTTCGCTCTCCAACGGCGATGTCTCGTCGTGGATAACCCCGACTGCCGGATCGGGCCCCTGCCCGACAGCCGGCGCCAGTTGTGTGCAGGTGACGGTCTCGCTGGCCGGCAACAGCTCTGTGTTTCTAGTTTTCACGGTGTATGTGAATACGGTTATTACGGCGATGCAGCCCATTTCCGGCAATAACCAGACAGCTTTGGAGGGAGCGGCTTTCACGGATGCGCTGATTGTGCAAGTGAACGACAACAGCACGCCCGTGGAGGGCGCCACCGTCGACTTTGCGGTGACCAGCGGACCCGCTACCCTTGGCGCAACCAATAGCGCCACAGCCAGTGCCGCTACCAACGCACAGGGCCAGGCGCAGGTAACCGTAACGGCCAGCGCCACCACCTCCGGACCGGTCGTGATTACCGCCACGACAAAGTCCGGAAGCACAACGTATACCCTGACGTTCAACCTGACTGTGAATCCGCCCGGCCCGACAATCACCGGGATCGTTAATTCGGCGGGATTCCAGAACCAGGACGTATCGCCGTGCAGTCTAGCCACGATCTCCGGAACGGGGTTTGCGCCCACACTGCAGGGCGTCACTTCCACGTTAGTCGCGCCGCAGACCCAGGTGGCTAACCTCACTGTCCAGTTCGGCGGTGTGATGGCGCCGATTCTATGGGTGGCGAATATAAATGGCCAGGAATCCGCGGCCGTGCAGGTGCCCTGCGAGACGCCCTCGTCGGCCGCTATTCCGCCAGCCACAGTCCCGCTGGTGGTGGCCGCAAACGGGGTAGCTTCATCACCATTCCCTGTGACGGTATTGCCGCTTAGCCCCGGCATTTTCCAATTCACGGACAGCGATAAGCAAGTACGCGCGGTCGTGGTGCGGTCGGACGGGAGCGTCATCTCGGTGACGAATAAGGCGAACCCTGGAGATATCCTTCGGATGTTTGTTACCGGACTTGGACAGACTACGCCTCCTTTGGTTACCGACGAGTTCGATCCTCTGGTGCTGGATGCCAGCAATACCTGGGTGCCGGAGGTTCTCAAGGTGAACTCGGGCGTGATAGTGGGCGTCGGCGGTTCGGGCGCCCTGGTGCTCTCGGCCCAATACTCCGCGGACATGGTGGGCGTCTACGAGGTGGATTTCCAGGTTCCGGAGAATGCCGCGGCGAACAACAATTCGCCGTTCGCGATCGTGCTTTTTCAGGGCACTAGCGTGGTATACGGAAACCCGTCCGCTATCCCGATTCAGTAAGCCGCAGGCAGGTTCCCACTCGCCGGGAACCTGCCTGGCTTTATATTTTTCACTAACTCCCAGGATGGTGCTAGACTAGTCTTCCTCGCCCCGTCAATGTTTTTGGTTCTAGGGCCACTGGAGGAGGGCGTATGCACCAACCGAAGCTTTTCGCCGGGAGTTTGCTAACTGTGTTGTTCCTTTTCCCGGCTTTTTGTCAGGCTCAGACCATTTCGATCGTTGCCGGCAACGGGCAGTTGGTGTGCTTGGGCTGCGAAGGGAAATACGCCCCGCTAGTGGTACAAGTAGGCGATGCCACCGGAGCGCCCGTGGCGAACACCACGGTTACCTGGACCGCCACGCAACAGGGCAGCCAGCCAGTGACGGCGACATCTGTGACTAACTTGGCCGGCCAGGCGACTTATGCGTTCGCGCCTCTACCGCTCACAGCGGTGACGCCCTTTGCCCAGGTTACGGTGGTTGCATCGGCCCTTAATGCCAGCGTCGAATTCGTAGAGACGGCGGCGACGCCCGGGGCGGGCGCGACCGTCAGTCTGGTTCCCGCGGCGGCGCCTCCAGCATTGACAGGTGTCGGCGGTTCCGCGGCAGGCACGCCGATTGTGGTGAGCGTGCTTGGGCA
This sequence comes from Bryobacteraceae bacterium, assembly GCA_035602155.1. Lineage (GTDB taxonomy): Bacteria > Acidobacteriota > Terriglobia > Bryobacterales > Bryobacteraceae > Bog-159. Next base: position 20,930 of record DATNMW010000040.1, read on the forward strand.
AAATGGGGGCCTGGCGAATATTCAGGTGACGCTGCAATCCCAGACGGCGGGCCTGAGTATAACTTGCGAGACTCAACCGGGCCAGCAGGCGGGTACAGTGCTCACGAATTCATCCGGCATGGCGGCGTGTACCCCTTTGTTTGGCGGCAGGCTTGGATCGGGCTATTACACAGTCGTCGTCGGCGTTAGTTATGTGAGCTTCTCGCAGGCGCCGTTTTCGGTCCTCTCCGGACCGCCGGCTATCCTCAAGATCGTCAGCGGCAACAATCAAACCGTTAATGCGGGCGTGGTTGCGCCCGTGGCGTTGGTCGCCCAAGTGACCGATGCAGGCGGAAATCCATCCGCCGGCATCGCGGTCAAGTGGTTCGTGACAGCGGGCGCCGCCATTCTCAGCGACATCGTCTCGTCTTCGCTCTCCGATGGCGACGTCTCGGCCAAGGCGACTCTGGTCACCGGACCGGCGCAAGTAACGGTCTCGCTGGCCGGTAACAGCTCGGTGCAAGCCGTTTTCACGGTCAACCTGAACACAGTCGTTACGGCGATGCAAGCCATATCCGGCAATAACCAGCAAGCCCTGGAAGGAGCGGCTTTCGCGGACCCGCTGATTGTGCAGGTGAACGACAATGCCGCGCCCGTGCCAGGCGCCACCGTCAACTTCGCGGTTTCAAGCGGAGCCGCCACCCTGAGCGCGGCCAGTGCCGCTACCAATGCACAGGGCCAAGCGCAGGTCACCGTGACGGCGGGCGCCCTCTACGGCCCCGTGGCGATTACCGCCAGTGTCAAGTCGGGAAGTACGACGTATACGCAGACCTTCAACCTGACGGTGAATCCGCCCAGCATCGGAGGAATCACGGCAATCGTGAATGCGGCGGGATTCCAGAATCAGTTCGTCTCGCCGTGCAGCCTCGCGACGATCTATGGAACGGGGCTGGCATCCGGGCTTCAGGGCGTGGCCTCCGCGATAGTCGCACCGCAGACTCAGGTAGCCGGCGTCTCGGTCCAGTTCGGCGGCGTGCTGGCGCCCATCCTCTATGTTGCGAACGTAAACGGCCAGGAATCCGTGTCGGTGCAGGTGCCCTGCGAGGTTCCCTCGTCCGCCGCCGTCCCGCCGGCCACAGTCCCTGTGGTGGCGACCGTCAATGGCTCAGCTTCCCAACCCTTCGCTGTTACAGTATTGCCGTTCAGCCCCGGAATTTTCCAATTCACGGATTCCGATGGGCAAAGACGCGCGGTCCTGGTGAGAGAGGATGGCTCGTTCGCCTCGGTCACCAATCCAGCACGGCCCGGAGATACCCTGCGGATGTTCGTTACGGGACTTGGACAGACCACGCCGACGTTGTTTACCGATGAGTTCGATCCGTTGACGCTGGACGCCGGCAATTGGGTGCCGCAGGATCTGCCGGTGATCGCGGGCGTGCTGGTGGGAGTCAACAACACCGGTGTCCCGGTCCTCTCGGCCAAATACGCGTATGGCAGTGTGGGCGTCTACGAAGTGGATTTCCAGTTGCCGCAGAATGCCGCGCCGGGCAACAACGCGCCGTTCGCGATCGTGGTGTATGAGGGCGCCGATTTCGTATTCGGAAATGGATCCGTTATAGCGATTCAGTGATTGCGGCCCACAAGCAAGGGCCAGCCGCTAATTGGCAAATGAGACTGGAATCGGGATAATTTGATTCGTCTTCCGATTTCTTACGACGATGTTGATGGGCGCCTTGGGAGGCTGAACGTCGCCGCTCGACAGAATGCTCAAGATAGCCTTGTGGCCCTGCTGAACGATCAAGGGATCCAGTTTGACTGTAAGGCCCGCGACCTTTGGATCGGTAAGAACAAGCGTCGCGGGCCAGGGCGTCGGGTTGAAAATTGCAACTTGTTCCGAGGATGGCCCGGAGGACTTCAGTTTGATCGTGGGCTTATCCCATGTCAGCGCGCGAAAGTTTCCCACGTCGGCCGGCATGGGTGGCAAGGGGCGCGGCGTTCCCGGCGCAACTCCGGCGGGCGCGGGCACGCCCTGCACCATGCCCGGGAGGGCGAATCCCGGGGGTGCTGAGACGGGCGGCGCCGCCACCGCCTGCGGCGTTGACACCGGCGGCGCCGATGCCGGCGGCACAGGACGAGCTATGGTTGGCTGCGCCGGGCTGGGACGCGCAGGCCCGGGAGGCATCGGTCCGAATGGGGTGGCGGGCAGGTCCGTTTTCGGATCCACGTAATAGCACCACAGGCCATTCTCCAGCTTCCATCGGCTGAAAATCTTGGTGGGCAGCGGGTGGCCCATAAAACCTTCGATCGGCAGCAGGCGGGTCACGAGCACGATGACCTCCGCGGTTGTGAAATCGGCGGAATAGCGCAGGCTGTGCATCTGAACGGTCGTGTAAGTGGGCTTGCTGGTCCCCACGAACAGATCCTTGGTGTCCTCCGCAACCAGTTGGAGCGCCTGGTTGAACTTTCCCTGCACTTCCAATTGGTAGAACTGGTTGACGCGTGCGCGCAAGGCGGCGTCCGCCTCGGGGGGGGGCTGCGGGGAGGCTTGCGAGGGAGCTTTTTCGGGCGCAGGCGGCGGAGCTTGCCCACCGAGCACGGCGACCGCAATCGCAAGGAAAAGGATGGATGTTATCGCTCTCGGCATCTCTTTCATTGTAGACTGGAACGCGGTGCGCCGACTTCGTGGCGCAGAACCGCGGAAGCGTCAAAATTGCGTCGCCGGCCCGCTCTGCCTGGCGCCCGGTATCCGCGCTATACGCCTGATTCTTCAGCCCGGCGGCGAAAGGGTTGTGGTGGCCGCCGGGTTGCAAATACGTTTGTCGGCGCGTGAAAGCCTTGCTTGGCCAGGCGGGCAGGCGCGCCAAGGAGAAGACGGAATGATTCAAGCCATCCACAATCAGCGCATCGAGGTAATGGAGAAACCGGAGGGTCAAACGGCCCCGCCCAACGCCGATTTCGCGGCATTGTTCGGAGCGGCCGCGAAACCGACAGCGCCGGCGGCAGGCGTGCCATCTGCGTCCGTGGATCCCGTCTCCAATCCGGCGGTGATCCCGGTTCCCGTCGCGCAGACGGCGGCCGGCGCCGCTGGTTATACAGCATGGTTCGGAGCTGCCGCACCAGCCGCCATTACAGCGACGGCCGCGCCCTCCCCTTCCGTATCCGGTCCCGCCAGTACGGCTCCCGCCATCGGGACCAGCCTAGGCGATCCGGATGTACAAGGGTGGCTCAACAGCTACTATGCCGAACAGGGGGCGCCCAGCGACGCTAACATCTCTTACCAACCGGCCGCGGGAGCGGGTAACAACTACGCGGCCGGCACCGTGTATAGCCCGGACGCGATCTATACCCAGGCGCTAGCCAATCAGGACGGCAATTCCTTCGCCACTTCCATGGGAGACAATGCCGCGGAGTTTACATCTCAACTGCCCGGCATCCCGAGCCAGCAAGTGCAACAACAGTTCGATCAAGACCTGGCGTTGGAGAACGCCGGGCGGCTGGCGTCGGGACAGGCCATCGATACCACGGCCTACTGGTCCGATCCCGGATCGATCACGATGGGTGGGCAGACCTACACGGCACAACAGCTTGGCTATGCCGGACCTGGGCAGTCCTCCGGACCCCTGCCAATCTACATTTCAGAAGCAGACCGGAATGCAGGGACCGACACCTTTTCGGTCGGGGGGTACACCGGCACGGTCACGGGCATACAGCCGGGGAAATTCTACACGTTGCAGCAACTGGAACAGGCCGGCTTGCCCGCAGGACAATCGTCCGGGCAATTCCAGCCGGGTTCGTGGACGACAACCGCCAACACTTAAGTTGCCTGGCCTCGACTCTTACGTGGGGGAGTGGCGGGCGCAACGGTCGAATAGTTGACGACGCAAATCAGGGAGTGCTTATCGTCCGGCGTTGGGGGCCGGCGGCGGGACACCAGCTCATGGTTCAGAGTGGTGACGAATTCTTCGATTTGCGCTTGCATTTCAGACATCTTCTCCCGCATATTCAGGATGATCTCCACGCCCGCCAGATTGACGCCGAGCTCGCGGGTGAGGTGCAGAATCACTTCCAGGCGCTCCAGATCGCCATCCGTGTATAACCGCGTATTGCCGTCGCTGCGGGAAGGCTTCAGCAGCCCTTCTCTTTCGTAGAGACGCAAGGTCTGCGGGTGGATGGCATACTGCTCGGCCACCGACGAGATCATGTACGAGCCTTTGGATTTTCCCTTGCCCATGGTCTTGCGCATATGGCGGTCCCTACAGAGTCGTCCAGAGATCGGTGCGCGGATCTTCCGGGTGCAGCCCGGCCAACTCGCGCAGAATCTCTTTGGTGCGTTCGTCCTGAACCTTGGGCGTCTGGACGGCGGCTTCCACAATCTGATCGCCGCGCTGGTTGGTGCGGGCGTTGAATACGCCTTTCTCCCGCAGCCGGAACTTCTGCCCATTGTGAGTGCCTTGCGGGATCTTCAGCAGGGTGCGGCCATCGATGGTGGGCACTTCGATCTTGGCGCCCAGCCCGGCTTCCCACACGGCTACCGGCACGCGGATATGAATGTCGTCGCCCTCGCGCTGAAAGTAGGGATGCTCCTCCACGCGCGTGGTGATGTAGAGATCGCCGGAGGGAGCGCCCATGGAGCCGGCGTTGCCCTTGCCCGGCACCCGCAGCCGCGAGCCGTTGCGGGCTCCGGGCGGGATGCGCACGTCCACGGTCTCGGTGTGCGCGATGCGTCCCTCGCCCTGGCAGGTGGGGCAGGCGTTCTTCAGCTTGCCGCTGCCGCCGCACTTGGGACAGGTGAGATTGAAACGCATGGCGCCGGCCATCTGGGAAACCGAGCCGGTCCCGCTGCACTCCGGGCAGGTCACGGTCTGGCCGCCCGCCGAACCGCTTCCGTGGCAGGTGGGACACGTGTCGTAGCGCGTGATATTGAGCCGCGTCTGGGTGCCCTTGATGGCCTGCCAGAAATCGATATTCAGCGAGTACTCGAGATCCTCGCCCTTCTCCGGCGCTGCTTGCGGCGATTCGCCACGATTGAAAAGGTTCGAAAAGATGTCTCGGAAGCCGCCCGTGCCGGCGCCGCTTCCCGTCGACGCACGCCGGCCCCCACCTCCGGCGCTGCCTTGAAAGTAGTCCGAAAAGTCGAAACTGTCGAAATTCATGTTGGGCTGTGGACCCGGTCCCGCTCCGGGGCCCGGGCCGCCGCCCGTGGGTATGTTGTCCGAATAGAAACCGTACTGATCGTAGACCTGGCGCTTCTTGGCGTCACTCAGAATGTCGTAAGCCTCCTGCACCTGTTTGAAACGTTCCTCGGCGGACTTGTCACCCGGGTTCACATCGGGATGAAACTTGCGCGCCAGCCGGCGATAAGACTTCTTGATCTCATCCTGGCTGGCGCCCTTCGCCACCTTCAGAGTTTCGTAATAATCGTACTTGGGAGGCATGGGATTGGGATGGTACCAGGGACTAGGGGCTGGGCGAGGCGCTGTCTTTCCCCGGTCCCTAGCCCCTAGTCACCGGGCTTTATTTCTTGTCGTCGACGTCCACGAACTCGGCGTCCACCACGTCGTCCTTCTTCTGTTGGCCGCCGCCCGCGCCATCGGCGCCGGGTTCGGGCTGGCCGCCCGCGGGCGGAGCGCCCCCTGGACCCGAAGACGACTTGTACATGGCTTCCGCCAGCTTGTGGCTGGCGGCGGTCAGCTTGTCGATGGCCGTGTTGATTGCGCCGAGTTCATTCCCCTGCATGGCCTTGCGGGTCTCTTCGATGGCCGCTTCGATGTTGCGCGCTTCCTCGTCGCCGATCTTGGAGCGATGCTCCTTCAACGTCTTTTCCACGTTGTAGATCATGGCGTCGCCGCGGTTCCGCGTCTCGATGGTTTCGCGCTGCTGGCGATCCTCCGCCGCATGCGATTCGGCGTCCTTGGCCATCTTGTCCACTTCGTCCTTCGACAGGCCGGACGAGGAACTGATGGTGATCTTCTGCTCGTTGTTGGTGGCCTTGTCCTTGGCCGCGACATTCAAGATGCCGTTGGCGTCGATATCGAAGGTCACCTCGACCTGCGGCATGCCGCGCGGCGCAGGCGGAATGTTGCCAAGCTGGAACACGCCCAACAACCGGTTATGCTGCGCCATGGCGCGCTCGCCTTGGAATACCTTGATCTCCACGGATGGCTGGTTGTCGGCCGCCGTCGAAAACGTTTCGCCCTTGCGCGTCGGGATGGTGGTGTTGCGCTCAATTAGCTTGGTGAACACGCCGCCCAACGTCTCGATGCCCAGCGAAAGAGGCGTCACGTCCAGCAGCAGCACGTCCTTCACTTCGCCGCCCAGCACGCCGCCTTGCACCGCCGCTCCCACCGCTACCACTTCGTCCGGATTCACGCCCTTGTGCGGCTCTCTCCCAAACAGGTCGCGCACGATCTGCTGAATGCGCGGCATGCGCGTCTGGCCGCCGACCAGGACCACTTCGTCGATCTGGCTGGGGGTCGTGTTGGCATCCGCCAGCGCCTGCTTGCAAGGCCCTACGGAGCGTTGCACGATATCCTCCACCATCTGCTCGAAACGCGCGCGCGTCAGCTTCATGGTGAGGTGCTTCGGGCCCGAGGCGTCCGCCGTGATAAACGGCAGGTTGATCTCCGACTCCAGCAGCGTGGACAATTCCATCTTGGCCTTCTCGGCGGCTTCCTTCAGCCGCTGCAGGGCCATCTGGTCCTTGGACAGTTCGATCCCCTGTTCGCGCTTGAACTCGGAGACAATCCAGTCCATCACGCGCTGGTCGATATTGTCGCCGCCCAGATGTGTGTCGCCGTTGGTGGACTTCACTTCCACTACGCCTTCGCCGACTTCCAGGATCGAAATATCGAACGTGCCGCCGCCGAAATCGTACACCGCGATGGTCTCGTTTTTCTTCTTGTCCAGGCCATAGGCCAGTGCCGCCGCCGTGGGCTCGTTGATGATGCGCATCACCTCCAGGCCCGCGATCTTGCCCGCGTCCTTGGTGGCCTGCCGCTGCGCGTCGTTGAAGTAAGCCGGAACAGTGATTACGGCTTGCGTGACCTTGCCGCCCAGATAGGCTTCGGCAGCCTCTTTCAGCTTGCCCAGGATCATCGCCGAGATCTCCGGCGGTGAATACTTCTTGCCGGCAATGTCGACGCGCGCATCGTTCGAGTCGCCGCGCACAACCTTGTACGGGACCATCTTCATTTCTTCGGTGACTTCGTCATAGCGCCGTCCCATGAAGCGCTTGATCGAAAAAATCGTGTTCTCGGGATTGGTGATGGCTTGCCGCTTGGCAACTTGTCCTACCAGCCTTTCCCCGCTCTTGGTGAACGCCACAACCGACGGCGTGGTACGGTTGCCTTCCTGGTTGGCAATTACGGTCGGCTGACCGCCTTCCATAACGGCGACCACGGAGTTCGTGGTTCCCAAGTCGATGCCGATAATCTTTCCCATGTTTCTGAAATCCTCCTGATGCTCATTAGTACACTCTCATTATTAAACTTTAGTGTGTTATTGTCAAGCTGTCAGAAGATTGTTTGAATAAATCCGGCTAAACCATTTATTTCCAACCGATAAGCGCCTCTCGGGCGCGGTCCAGCAAAACTCTTGCCAGCGCAGGATGGCCGTCGAGGGGTGGGGCGATGCGGATCTCGACATTCCGGTGGGTTTGGCCCAGTTGTTCCACGATAGCCGGCAGGTCGCGCTGCAGATGGATTCCCAGCGTCAGAAAATAAGGGACCACCAGGATGCGGGTCACGCCCGCATCGGCCAAACGCGCTACGGCTTCCGCCAAGTCGGGCCGAGCATCCAGAAACGCTGTTTCGACGCGCTCAAATTCTCCCGCGGCGGCCGTCGCTTCCGCCACGACCCTGACGGCTTCATTGGCGGATGGGAGGCTGGACCCATGTGCAAAGATGACAATTCCCGTATTCACCGCTAATATGAGCATAGCAATATGTTAAAAAGGCTCGTAGTGGCGCTGGTCGGCATGGCGATGGGCGGGCTTGCGGGCTTGGTCGTTGCCCTGATGGGCGCGGGAAATTTGGCGATCATCCTGGGCGCGGTCCTGGGTGGGTTGGTGTTCTCCATCGCCGCCCCGCGTGTGGGACGCGCCGCCTGATCCCTTAAGCTGAAACGGAGGAGTAATGGCTTTCTGTCCGAGTTGTGGTGCGCCAGTCGACGCTATTGCGCGAAGTGCGGGACGGCGGTGGATGCAGCCGGTCTCCCTGCCGTATCGATCCCGCCGATTTCGGCTCCCGGATTACCCGAGAATGCCGCGGCGGCTCTCTGCTACCTGTTCGGATTCGTGACCGGAATAATTTTTCTGGTTCTTGAGCCCTATAACAAGAACAAGCTGATCCGATTTCACGCTTTCCAGTCGATTTTTCTGAATGTGGTCGTGCTTGTCATTTGGGAGGCGCTCCGCATCATTCTTCCGTGGGGCATTTGGCGCCTGATTGGCCTGATCGATCTGCTCTTCTTCATCCTGTGGATTTACATGCTCCTGCAGACCTATCAGGGGAAGAAGGTGGTGTTGCCGGTGATCGGCGATCTGGCGGAGAAGCAGGCGTAGGCGGCGGGCGTCGCACAGGGCTAGACTCTACCGATCCCGAGCCGCCCTTCGGACTTCCGTCATGGCTGTAGATGTCCGACCCGGAAAGGTCACCCACAAGACACGCCGGTAATCGACGCACCACGTATACCGCTTCGGATTGTGATGGTGAGGCCTGACTGTGAGTCCCAGTTCGAAGGGCATGTAATGAATACCGGCAGCCGAGGATCGACCCGACGATACGATCCAATCGCCGTTCTCCTCCGGGTAATTCGAGCGCAATTCTCGGAATTAGCCCGAACGCGCATACTCCCGTAACGTAGGCAAGATACAGTGGGACAAACTGCCGGTCATAGGGGAAGTTCAGAAAGACGGACGGTGGCCGCGGTTCAACGCGCGCGGCGTCGTCTGCGATCATCGCGTCCATTTCTCGGCGTCCTGGTCTTGCTTAGCCGCATGCGCTCCTGGCGGTAGTACTCGTCCATCATGCGCTCGAGCTCTCTTGCGCGCTGGGATTTAGATGCCCAATATCCGCGCCACCTCGGCGTTAGTCGAGTAAGGTCCCTTGAAAACAGTGGGTTGACGCTTCGGCATGATCGCTCCGCTTTTTACAGTCTACCCCAGCGATCCAGTACCCGGTCCATATCGTCCCGGATCTCGCTGCGCGCCGCCGCGCGCTCCTGGCCGCTCATCAGCAGCTCGTCGTAGCGTGTATGACGATGCCGCACCCATGCAGCCGCCGCCAGCGCCACGGCTTGGTCATCGAGCGCACGGCCGGCAGCCGAACGGCCCACGCGTCCGCTGCCGCGCGCGGCGGTATGCGCGGCAATGCCGCTAGCTTCTACGGGCGGACAGCCGGGGTACAGTGCGCGAATTTTCTCCGCCATCCGCACGGCCAGTTCGCCATCGACTGGCGCCTCTCCGCGTCGCGCACCTGGCGGGCGGCGCGCAGATCGGCATCGGCCAGGCACTCTTCCTCGGCCCTTTCGAGCGCGTCCGGCTGTACCAGCACTCCCTGACGCTCGTAGCGCCCGCGCGAACGGCTGAACCGCACCACCACCGCCCACAGGCTGCTGTGTTTGGTGGCGCGGCGAGTCAGCGCCGCATCGCCGCTCCCGAGGTAAACGAGATGATCGAGGTCGGCGCATTCCATGCACAGCGGCCGATTGGCCTGCATGGTAAGCGATTCTCCCTTCCACAATTCTTGATTGCATTGGGAACACTTGGATGCCTTCACGATGGAAAACACCGTGGGTGGCGCCGCGGCATTCACCTTTTCCCGCAGCTTCTCCAGCTTCTTCTCCGGCAGTTGCGGCGCGACAAAATGCAGCCGGCAGGCCTGCTCCAGCACCGGCAATTGGCTGGCAGTGCGATATTTCGGCGGCGTACGGATAAAGGAAGCGTGCGGCGGCAGGTCCTCGCGCCGGAGACCGCGCCCGGCCGCCCATTTCTGAAATGTGTCGATTACCTGCCGCAGTTTCTCCGGGCTACCCTGCACCATATCATCCAGGTATTGGACGCGCCCGTTATGCCATGCCTGCACGCTGTGCAACAGCCCCATGCCGGTCAGAGGCGGTGACTCGTTCAACGAGGTCCATATAGGCATTATGATGAACTTATGAGTGACGCCGATTCGCGGACGGACTGGAACACACTGAGGGAGGTTGTCAAGGCGGGTGGTCCGCTTCCGGCGCCGGAGCCTGTAGACCCCGCGGACCTCCGGCGGTGCTGGGAATTCACGCAAGAGATTCAGGCGCAGCGTCCTCCGGCGGCGGGCGGCGCGATTGGAATCGATATCCGGTGCATCGAGGCCGAACTGCCCGGCGCTAATGTTCAGGCAGTCTGGTTACGGGTGGCGCCCTTGCAAATAATGCAGATGCAGGGCACCCTGAAGGAATGGGAGCACGGTACGGGCCTGGATGAAGTAGTGTTCCAGGTAGCCGCGACTTTCCCCTTCCGCGGCCATAGAATCCATACCGAATCCTTCCGGGAACGACTGCGCGCGGCGGGCAGCGCAGCGTAACCCGTTCTGACATTCAAAACATACCACCACAGGCGTATATAGGGCTTCGAAGAGCTTGCTCGATCCGCTCCAGACGCCTAGCGCCAGCGCAAAGGTCGGCACGAACAGCGCTCCCGCCAGCCACCCGGAAAAGCCCGGCCAGTCGCCGCCGATGAGCAGCCGAAATCCCAGACCGCCGCCAGTCAAGGTCCCATGAACCACATTCCCGGCCTCGACTTCATGGGAATGGCGGCGACACGACACGGGACGCCGTTGTATCTGCTTGCAACGCTGGCACTGCTGATGGGGGCGTATGTGGGAAGACGGGGTAAGCTTGGTTATGCTTAAGCTGCCCAAAGCCGGCGCCCTCACTGGACCGTAACATATATGTTAGGCTGTGTCTGCGCGCCACCCACGGTTGCCAGAAGCAACTGATCCCCGGCGCCGACCTCCGGGACGATCACATTAAACTGATACAGCCCGGCTCCGGCGATACCGGCAAACAGGACCTTTGCCGAGACGCCGCCGATTGTAATTGTGACCGGGTTGACCGTGGGTGCGGCGCCGCTGAATAACTGGCCGGCGGGCACGGATGGATTGGTTGGACCGAAGCCCACGCCATATAGCTCCAGGATCTGTCCCGCCTGGACTGGCTGGGTGCTGAAACTGAACGCCCCCGCAGGCCCCAGCAGATTGTAAGTACCGTTGCCATAAGCGCCGCCTCCGTTAGGCGTGGGGATAATGGCCGCGGGGTATTTACCGCTGAATAGGAGAAAGGACGGGCTGACCTGCGAAAGGCTAACCGTGGAAGTAGTGGTTCCGCTGGGTGTCGTTACAACGACGTTCACGTTACCGGCAGACGTATCGTCGGGGGCTTGTAGGTTAATCTGCGTCGGGCTGACGTACGACAAATAGGCGGATTTGTTATCGATGGAGACGCTCACGCCGCCCAGGGATGTGGGGAAATCGCCGTTCCAGGTTGCGGTTCCGGGCGCCAGGTTACTTCCATAAATCGATACCCAGGAGCCGGGCTGGATAATTGGCGTCGAACTGTCGGCTGGCACGATCCCACCCTGATTGATAACCGGTCCAGGGGACGGACTGATGGTCACGGTTGCCGTTCCCAGAGCGGCGGGATTGGCGAAACTCGCGGCGGTTACCGTTACTTGCGTCGGCTGGGCGGCGGCCGCGGGTGCGGTATACAATCCCGATGGCGTAATCCGCCCGAACTGGGGCGGAGAGACCGTCCATCGGACTCTTGTGGACGTGTTGGGAGGGGCCACAACAGCGGCGGAAAATTGGATCTGTTGGCCCGCCTGAAGCGACTGCGCCGTTGGCATTACCTTCACCTGCGCCAAAGCCGCGACCTGGAGGTATTCAGCGTTCGGAGCCTCAGTCGTGGTCGCCGATATCTCGATAGCGTACTGGGAACCGGCTTGTACTGGAAAAGTGATGGAGCCAGGTGTTCCGGGGTATCCACCGCTGCCGGTTAAAACGTTCATATTCTGCGGAATCGCCTGGCACGCCAATTCTTTACCTAAGACACCGCCGCTTAGGGGATAGGCAGTGACGACCACACCTGCGTCGCCATAAAAGTCTTGCGCCGGAGCCCTAACAGTGGCGATCAGATTTTCAGCCTGGGTGGCCGACACCGCCCACCATGCGTTCAGGCTGTCTGGGCTGCCGGTGCAGGAGTGTACGGGATCGGAAGCCGAGCCCGTATAGCCTGCGGGGTTGGACAGGTAGTCCCCGTACGGCAGGGGGCTAACTATGCGGGCGAAACCAATCGTATCATTTACCGTGGTGTGGCTCACCGAATCCACCGCGGACTGAGTGACCGTCACCGGCATTCCCTGCACATACAATGTGTCCGTCCGGCTTGCGTCGCTGGTATTGAACGGTATCTCGTAGAATACCGGGCCCGGGCCAACGCCGATGGCCGGGCTCTGGATGGTTGCGAAAGTTAAGTAGCTCAGGGGTCCGGGGCTAGCGGACCAGGTGCAGCCCGGTTGCGTGAGCACTTGCAACGACCCGACGGTTTCGTCGCCGGCCGCCGAGACGGCGTTTGGCGACAAAGCATATGTGCATGAAGACGCACTACCGCTCAGGTTGAGCCTCCACACGCCTCGTCCGTATGTGAATACCCACAGCGTTTTGACTCCGTTTTCCTTGCGGATCTGCATGCCGTAGGCGATAGCGTCGGCAAACGGGGCAGCGCCCTGTGTCCAGGTATTGCCGCCATCGAAACTGGCGAACACACCGATATCGGTTCCAATATAGAGCGTCGACGACAAGTCCGGATCGACGATAAGAGTGTGAACGGGTATATCCGGAAGCTGGTTCGGACCGTTTCCAATCGCCGTCCATGTCATGCCGCGATCGTCGGAGCGATAAATTTGTGCGTCGGCACCGATGGCCTGGAAAGTGGAGACGGTGGCGTAGACGCGATCCGGCAGGTTCGGGTCGAACGAGATCGAGGATATAAACCCGCTTTTGGAACTGCGCAGTTGGACCGGCATCCAGGCGGTCGTCGAATCGGCCGTCAGAGCTGTGGAGGTGCTATAAACCTGGCCGCTGTAGTTGGCGCCGAAGTATGCGGTATTGCTGTCGTTGGGGTCGACCGCCACAACCGAGGCTCCAAGAGTGTTGCTGGGGATGGTCGCACTCGCGGCCACCCAGTTGTTCCCGGCATCAGTGCTGCGCCAGACGCGAGTACCGCCGGCGAAGTAGAGAGTCAGGGAGTTACTGGGGTCGAACGTATAATAATAAGCCCAGTTGTATTCCGAGTCGGCGATGCCGTTAGCCGCTGGGACCAAAGTCAGGAAGCCATCGGACGATTTTTCAATGTCCAAAAAGTCCGCCAGTGAGACGAAGCGGACATTGGGATCGAGAGGATCCACCAGCACCTGGCCGCCATCCCCGCCAAAAACGGGGTTCCAGCCGTTGATGCCCGCCGGATCGGTACCGACGACCGTCCCATTATCCTGAGTGCCGCCGAAATAAGTCCACCCTCCCGGCACGGGCGTCCCATAATAAAACTGCGTCGTGGCGAAGCTATTGTCCAGCGAGTTCCAACGCCCCGGTCCGTAGGGGCCACAGGCCGGGTTAGGGGCTTCCAGTGCCACGCTGGTGACATAGACGCCGCCATCGTTACCCACATAAAGAGTCTGGTTCGATTTGCCGTTATAGCCCGGCGCGAAGGCGAAAATATGCTGGTCGACATGGGCGGTGCCCGTCGACGCATAAGGATCGATGAATCCCCAAGTGACGCCGCCATCGTCGGATCGGAACAGATCGATCCCACCCACGAATACCGTGTTCGGATTGGTAGGGTCCACCGCGATCGCAAGATTGTAGTAACCCTGCCCGTCGCCGCCGAAGCAAGGGTCTCCGCTTAATATATTGGCTGCGACGCCGCTGCTGCTTGCATCGGCCATGACCTGCCAAGTCCCGTTGTCCCCGTTGCCGGTCGACTGCAGGACTGCGCCGAGTGCCCCCGTGACATAGACGGTCGTGATGGCATAGATCGTGCTGGGGTTCGACGGCGCCAGCGCCAACGCCTCAGACTGCTCGTCGTTGGAATCGGACCGCACTACTTGCCAGGTCCCGGAGCCGCCGGCATCCATGTTGCGATAGATGGAGTAAGTAAAGGTATTGCTCGTGGCGCCAATGGTATAGGATCCGCAAGCCGCAAAAGCGATATCCGTGGGTTGATCGCCGCGTACGACAACCGAGTTGCATCCTTCATTAACCTGTTGGGTGGACAGCGCCTGAGTCCAGGTGTTCCCGGCATCCGTCGACACAAACAGGCCGTTACTGGTAGCGGCGTAAATGTTCGATGGACGGGTAGGGCTGACTGCCAGGGAAGGAATAAAGCCACCGAGGGTTGCTGCGCCTGCCAACTGAGTCCAGGTAGTTCCGCCGTTGGTGGTCTTGAAGACTCCGTCGCCTACGCCCTCGCCCGTGGCCTCGTCGTTGATTTGGTTGGAATTCCCGGTAGCCTCGCCCGTGCCCGCATAGAGAATCTGGGGATTCGTGGGGTCCATCACCAGGCTGCCAATGGTGAGCACAGGCAGCAGGTCGGTCAACGAAGCCCAGCTCTGGCCTCCGTCGGTGGTCTTCCAGACTCCACCAGTCGCCGATCCGGCATAAATCGTGTTGGGGTTCGTAGGATCGATGGCGATCCCGCGCACGCGCCCACCGATGTTCCCAGGCCCCAGCGGCTGCCAGGGGCTCAGGCTTGGAGTAGAGGCTGCCGATTCCATCGCGCCGCCTTGCCCCCAGCCGCGAACCGGAAATTTCCGCACCTTTTGTTTGGCTACGAGGTACCGTTCGGATGGAAATTTGCCCGGACCTTGCCAGCGCCGTGTGATGAAGGCCTTGGCGGCGTCGCCTGGAGATTCGGCATCCTTGTCCTCGCGGGCCGGCGCGCGTTGCTTCGCCAAGGAAGGCGATGGCGCAGAGACGCTCGCATGGCGCAACGGAGCGCAGGACGTGAGGCCGACAACGAGAAACGATAGAGCAAACCCGTGAACCCTCATAGCGTGAACCCTCGTAATCCGGATGCGAGAACTACTTAAATTGCGCCGATTCTAACACGTGTGGACGGTGTGCGGGTCTTGGCGATTCAGGCGGCGGCAACGGCAGCCTGCGACTTAGCGCTGGCGCGCGCCGCCAGCCACAGCCATGCCAACGACACCGCTTGAAACGCCACCACTGGAACGAGCACGCGCGGATCGCGCACGCCGCCGAACCACGCGCCGCTCACCAGCACCACCAAGGCCGTCGCGGTGAGACGTGCGGCTTCTACGATCAGGAACTCGCGCCGGTTCTCCAACACGCCGCCCAGGCACACCAGCGATCCCAGGATGAACAGGAAATAGGCGATGTTCAGTGACGCCGCCTGCTTGGGCAATAGCGCCAGAAACTGGCTGTTGGCGGCAATCAGCGCCACAAACTGCACCAGACCGTAGACGCTGAGCGCCACGTTGCGCGGCGGATCGAACTTCACGAAATCCACGCGGGGATCGTACGGGCGCTTGGGAAAACGCGCCGCCACGTCCGCCGGACGCCATCCCGGCGGGGCGAACCAAACCCGGACTTTGTCCGACCATGCGCTAGCGTGCCAGCAGTCCTTGGCCATCGCCACGTAGTAATGCAGGTTGGCCCACACAGGGTTCCAACTGTTCAACTGCCCGCGGATGCCGAAGATGCACGGCTCCTCATCCAGTTCCTCCTGGAAGCTGCCGAACAAGCGATCCCAGATGAGGAACACGCCCACATAATTCTTATCCAGGTAGATGTCGTTCTGCGCGTGATGCACGCGATGGTTGGAGGGTGTCTGTATCCAGCGGTCCAGGAAACCCAGCCTGCCGATGAGCTGCGTGTGCGGCCAGAACTGGTAGAAGAGTTGGACCACGCCGACCAGCAGCATGACCCCCACGGGAATGCCGCACAGCGCCATGGGTAGATAGAAAATCCAACTCAGAAATGCGCCGGTACCAGGCTGCCGCAGGGCGGTTGTAAGATTGAACTCCTCGCTCTGGTGGTGCACCACGTGCGACGCCCAGAACAGCCCCACCGTATGCCCCCAGCGGTGGTTCCAGTAATAGCATAGGTCGTAGAAGACGAAGGCGAAGACCCAGGTGCCCCAGTGCTTGGCCGGCAAGTGAAACGGGGCCCAGTGCAGCAGCACCCATTCGTAGAAGAAGATGCCCAGGAAGCCGAAAAACACGCGCACGCCCGTCGAAACCACGCCGCAACTGAGACTGTTGATGGCATCCGCCAGGTGATAGTAACGCGTGCGCTTGACGCGGTCCATGGTGAATTCCAGGGCGATCAGGCCGAGAAAGACGGGCACGGCCAGCGCCACGGCTTTCGAGTAGGTGGTGTCCATAGCCTTATTAGGGATTGCCTTGAACAAATCTTACCGCATCCAGCCCCAGCCCTGGTATGCAACTGCGTGTGCAACAATCGATATCGGGCAGCCTCCCTTACGCCTTCTGGCCGGCTCGCCTGGTTGGAGAAGTACCTAAGGCTGGAGCCTCTTGCCCCGCGAATCGCGGATTTCACTCGAGCCGCACAATAGTGGGCTTGCGGAACCACGTTTCATAACCGACGATGAACCAGCCAATGGGGAAACCGCCCTCGTGCGTGACGACCAATACCGGTTCATGCGCATCCGCGGGCAGCGCGAAGATGCGCGTTGCGGTGAGGGATTCCTGTGGCCCTAGCTGGATGTTGAACGGGAATTCCGGATGGCGCGGCGCCGGATCGTAACGGCGGCCGCGATTGTCCGTCATGTAGACGGCCACATTATTCTCGCGTTGCGATATCCGGCGCGCGCTGCTGGACAGGCGCAGGGCGACCGTGTATGCAATGCTGCCGCCCGCGGGCCGCCGGCTGGCGTTTTCGACCGTAATGCACCAATCGTCGAAACATTGCGGCTCGCCCACCAGGAGCACAGTGCGCGGCCAGAAGACGGACGCGATCGCGACGATGCCGAGATATGCCGCGGCGCAGATGCCAAGTCGGCGCAGGATCGCGAGAGCGCGCGCGCCCCGCCCGCGCAGAGCCAGGAATGCGGCGCTCAGCAGTGTCACAACAGTCGCCAGGAATATGGCGATGAACAGCAGATCGAAAATGGTCATGAGTTCCCTCCCTAGAAAAGTACTTTCTATTGTAGAGTACATTAAGAGACGCGGCCGCCGCGCCAAGCGAACGGCGATTTCCTTGTGGCGCGCGGCGGCCCTGGCCAACACAGGGTCGCGACATTCGCGCAGGCCATCAGAAGCACTAAGCCGGCCGTCCCAGAAGCAGGAACATGGCTACGCGGAAGCGTCCGGTGACTTGCGCGCGCGGAGGCTGCACATCGAACGCGAAGCCGCGGTTGGCGCCGGGATATTTCTCCGCTAAGGCCGCCGCCATGGCGCGCAGTTCCTGGCGGCTGCGCTTCTGCGAGATGCCTGCTTTCAGCCGTCCGACGAGATCTAAGAAGCGCAGCGCTCGGGCGAGACATGCAGTTGCGGAAAGTGGCCGCGCACGTAATCGCACCAGTCAGGCATGGTTGAACCCCGTCAGCCGGTTCAACGCGTGCGCGAACTCGCGCCAGCTTCGCCGTTGCTGGGCCAGCGCCTGGCGCCCCTGCACGGTCAAGCGGTAGAAGCGGCGCCGGCGTTCGCCCGCCTTCTCCACCCAACGGCCTTCCACCAGGCCTTTGCGTTCCAAGCGGTATAACATCGGGTAGAGGGAAGCCACATGGAACTGCAGCTTGTTGCCGGATTCGGACTCGATCAGCTTGGCCAGTTCGTATCCGTGGCGGGCGCGCGCCTCAAGCAGGGCGAGGAGGATCATTTCCAAGCTGCCTTTTTGGAGGGCAGTGGTATCCGCGTTTGGCATATGTATCTATTATACATATAGCAAACATTTATATGCGAGGCAGGCCGGTCCTGCGGCTAGGATGGGAACAGGAGGAGAACATGGTCCAGGAAGAAATCGAGATTCCGATGGCGGACGGAGCCGCCGACGCGGTCGTTTACCGGCTGGAAGGAGAAGGCCAGCGGACGGGCGTTCTGCACTTGACCGACATCGGCGGCATCCGTCCGGCCTACCGCGATATGGCGCGCCGGCTGGCTGCCGAGGGCTATGTAGTTTTGATGCCGAACGTGTTTTATCGAACCTCGCGGCCTCCGGTGCTCGAACGCAAACCCGGCGACAGCGAGGAGGTCTTTTGGAAGCGGTTTGCGGAGCTTACGTCGCCCCTGACGCCCGAGGCCATTGCAAGCGATGCCGCAATCTACGTGGACGTTTTGGCCCGGCATCCATCGGTCTTGCCTGGTTCGCGATTCGGCGTGGTGGGTTACTGCTATACCGGCGCATACGCCTTAAGGGTGGCCGCCGCGTGCCCCGAGCGTATTGCGGCCGCTGCGTCGTTCCATGGCGGCAGCCTGGTAACGGACGCTCCCACCAGCCCGCATCTGCTGCTGCCGAGCATTCAAGCGCAACTCTACTTCGGGCACGCGGTTAACGATCGCAGCATGCCGGAAGACGCCATCCGCAAGCTCGACGCCGCGCTCCAAGAGTGGGGCGGCGAGTATGAGAGCGAGATTTACGCGGGCGCGTCGCATGGCTGGACGGCATCCGACAATCCGGCATACAATGCCCCCCAGGCGGACCGCGCGTTCTCGAAGCTGACGGACTTATTCGCCGCGGCTTTGCCCTAATGCGTGGCCAAGCTACTTGGCCATCAGATCCAACACAGCCGATGTCATGGCGATGACGCCCGCGCGAATCGCCGGTTCGGGCAGAGGCGCGAACAAGCTGGAGTGCAGCGATGGCAGCGCCTGTCCCGTGCGCACGCTTTCTTTGAGCTTGTCCGGGCCGGCAGCCCCCAGCCACAGCATGAAACAGGGGATCTGCCGTCCTTCCAATCCGAAGAGACCGAAGTCCTCGCTCACCATGGCGGCCTTTCCGTCCAGCACATTCTGGCTGCCCAGCGTGGCGCGCAGGGCGTCCTTCAGCCGTGCGGCCAGCGCCGGATCGTTGTAAGTAACCGGTACGGATTCCGCCTGGTTCACCTGCACAATGGGCGCGCGATCTTCCGGCACGCCCGCCGCCAACGCCACGCCGCGCGCGGTCCGCTCGATGGCCGCCAGAGTGTTCCGGCGAACTTCCTCACTGAAAGCGCGCGTGGAGATTTCAAGCTTCACTTCATCCGGAATGATGTTGGGCCGCGTCCCGCCGTGAATCGATCCCACCGTGACCACGGCCGGCTCCTGGGGCGCGGTCTGCCGGCTGACAATGGTCTGCAGCGCGAGCACGAACTGCGCCGCCATAACGATGGGGTCCTTGGTGGCTTCGGGATGTGCTCCGTGGCCGCCCACGCCGCGAATGGTCACATCCACCGTGCTCGCGCCGGACAGCATCGGTCCAGCGACCACGCCCACTTCGCCTGCGGCTATTTCCGGGGTATCGTGCTGCGCGATGCAGTAGTCCGGACGGCCAAAACGTTCGTAGAGCCGGTCGCCGAGTATGGCGCGCGCGCCGTTCACGCGCTCCTCGGAGGGCTGCCCGATCAACATCAGGGTGCCGTGCCAGCGGTCCTTGATGGCGGCGAGCGTGCGCGCGGTCCCGAGAAAACAAGCCATGTGGAGATCGTGTCCGCAGGCATGCATGGCGCCGGCCGTTTGGCTGGCATACGGCAGACCTGTTTTTTCTTCGACGGGCAAAGCATCCATGTCCGTGCGCAGCAGGACTGTGGGGCCTGCGCCGTTCCTAAGTACGGCGACCACGCCCAACGCGGCGCGGCCGTCCGGATACTTGCCGACGTGCTCCGTGACGGTGAAGCCCGCCTTGCGCAACGCTTCCGCCAGCAACGCGGAGGTGCGCTCTTCGTGCTGGGAGATCTCGGGATGTGCGTGCAGATCTTTGTAAGTCGCGAACAGCGCCGGCGTGTCCGAATCGACGGTGGCGCGGAAGTCGTCAGCCGCCGCGGCGACCGGCAAGAATGCCAACAAGAGAACGAAAGCGCGCATGGTTCACCAGCCCGTAGCGTACCGCAAACGGCCTGCGTCGCGGCCCTTCCGAAAAGTCGATAAGCTTAGTAGACATTTATGCGCTTGTCATGGTATCGTCATTGAACTTCCATGAAAACCAGGTGGCTTAACACATTCGCTCTGGTAGCCGCGGCGGTGGCGGCGGCCCTCGTTGTGGTGGGTAACACGGATCGTGGCAAATCGAGCCAGTTGCTAAACGTCTCTTACGACCCCACGCGGGAGCTGTTCGTCGATTTGAATCGGCAGTTTATCGCGAAATATGAGAACGACACCGGCCGGAAGCTGACCATCAAACAATCCCATGGCGGCTCGTCGCGGCAAGCGCGTGCCGTGATTGACGGCCTGGATGCGGACGTGGTCACGCTGGCGCTGTACTCGGACGTGGATGCCCTGCGCAAACAGGGGCTGCTTCCCGATGGCTGGGCCAAGCGCCTGCCCCACGATTCCGCGCCCTGGACCTCCACCATCGTGTTTGTGGTGCGCAAGGGCAATCCCCTGCATATCCGCGACTGGCCCGATCTGGCTGCCCCGGACGTAAGTGTGATCACGCCCAATCCGAAGACCTCGGGCAACGGCAAGCTGAGCTTGCTGGGCGCCTGGGGATCGGTGATTTACCGCGGCGGGAGCGAGCCGCAAGCGCGCGACTATTTGCGGCGGCTCTACGCGAACGTGCCGGTTCTGGACACCGGCGCGCGCGGCGCAGCCACCACGTTCGCCGACGAAAAAGTGGGTGACGTGCATCTGACTTGGGAGAACGAGGCGCTACGCGAAGTGGAGGATTCCAAGGGCGAGTTGGAGATCGTCTATCCGCCGGTCAGCATCCTGGCGGAGCCCAGCGTCGCTTGGGTGGACGGCAACGTCTCGCGCCGGAAAACCGCCGCCTCCGCGCAGGCGTATCTGCAGTTTCTCTACACCGCGCCGGCGCAGGAAACCATGGCCGGATACGGCTACCGGCCCATCGATCCGGAGATTCTGAAGAAGCACGCGGACCGCTTGCCGAAAATCGATCTCTTCCCCGTGACGATTCTGGCCAAGGATTGGGACGACGCCCAGCAGAAGTTCTTCGCCGAGAACGGCATCTTCGACGCGATCTACAAGCCGAAGGCGACGCCATGAACTTGAACTACGATTGGAGCAAGGCGCGCAAGGATCTGCTGGCCGGCGCCACCGTGGCGGCCATCTCCTTGCCGCAGGCCATGGCCTATGCGCTGATCGCGGGCGTGGATCCGCGGTTCGGCCTATATTCCGCCATTGTGGTGACTCTGGTGGCCTCCATCTTCGGGTCGTCGTCCCACCTGATCAACGGTCCCACGAACGCCATTTCGCTGGTGGTATTCAGCGCGCTCGCCTTCCTCGATCCGGAAGCCCGTTTCGACGTGTACCAAGCCACGTTTCTGCTGGCGGTGATGGTGGGCGTCTTCCAGATTCTGATCGGCGTGTTCAAGCTGGGCGATCTGACGCGCTACATCTCCGAATCGGTGGTGATCGGCTTCATGGCAGGCGCCGGATTTCTGGTGGCTCTGGGGCAGGTGGCCAATCTGCTGGGCATCAAAGACCGCGGCACCGGCCATCAGCACGTGCTGCTGCGCTTCTGGCTGACCATCTCGCAGGGAGGTGCGCCTAACCGCTATGCCCTGGGTATCGGCTTGGGAACTATTGCGCTGGTGGTAATTCTGCGGAAACTGGCGCGGCGCTACCATCTGCCGCAGGTGGATATGCTGCTGGCGCTGATCGCGGCGGCCGCACTGGCGGCGCACTTCGGCTGGTCGATTCCGGCGGCCAATGGCAAGGCTTTGCTGTCGGTGGTCGGCAACGTGCCCGCCAGCTTGCCGCTTCCGCACATCCCGGAAATAAGGTTCTGGTGGGTGAAGGAGATGTCCACCAGCGCGTTGGCCATTTCGTTTCTTGGATTGCTGGAGGCGCTGGCCATCGCCAAGTCGATCGCCAACGACACGCGCCAGCAGTTGGACTACAACCGGCAGTGTCTCGCGGAGGGGCTGGCAAACTTATTTGGCGGGTTTTTCCAAGCGCTGCCCGGGTCCGGTTCCCTCACGCGCTCGGCGATTAACTATCAGGCGGGCGCAGTGAGCCGCATGTCCGGCGTGTTTGCATCGGCGGTCGTGGCGCTGGTGGTTCTGGTGCTGGCGCCCTCCGCGCGCTTTATCCCGAAGGCAGCCCTCGCGGGACTGCTGATGGTGACCGCCGCCAGGCTGGTGGACTGGAAGCGCATGGGCTACGCTCTGCGCGCCTCGCGCTACGATGCCGGGCTGGTGCTGATTACAGCTTTTTCTTCGGTATTCATCAGCGTGGAATTCTCCATTCTGATCGGCGTGGCGGTTTCGATCCTGCTGTTTGTGCCGCGCGCCGCACGACTGCGGGGCTCCGATTTGGTATTAACCCGGGAACGCGTGGTGCGGGAACGCGTGCCGGCGGATCCGCTTTGCACCGCCGTGATCATCTACGATTTGGAGGGCGAGGTATTCTTTGGATCGGCTCCCGAACTGGACCGTTGCTTCGACGCGCTGAAGCAGCGTTCCGAAGAGACGGGCATCGGTTGCGTAGTGCTGCGGTTGAAGCGTACGCGCAACCCCGACGTGGTTTTCTTCGAGCGCCTGGAACATTTCCTGCACGAAATGCAGCACGCCGGACGCACCGTGCTGCTGTGCGGAGTTCGTCCGGAACTTGCGAGGCCGATGGCTAGCCTGCGCTTCCAGGATTGGCTGCCGGCAGACTCCGTCTTCCTGGAAGAGGAGCGGCAGTATTCGTCGACTATTAAGGCCGTGCGCCGGGCGTATGCGCTGGTGAAAGATAACTCTTGCGCGCATTGTCACCGGGCGGAAAGCGTCGCGACGGACGAGGACGCACTGTATTATCTGGTGTAGGCCGCCCGCGGCTGCCGGCACACGGCGTGTTTCGATTTACACAAGCTTCCCCGCGAATCCAACTCGGAATGCCGCTAGTTTCTTGGCATTCTAAGCTTGGCCCCCGGCTTGCCCAACAGTCGTCCGGGTAAGGAGGTTGCCAAATGTTGTTGATCAAATATATGTTACTGGCTTCTGGAATCGGCTTGCTGGCCGGCGCCATCGGCCTCGTGTTGTGGGATGTTTATCGGGCCAACGCGCGCCGCACCGCGGAGGGCGCGTCCGGTCCGGTGACTTTGGATGCGGTGCGCTGGCGAACGGCCTTGCGATTCGCGCTGGTTGGATGCTCGCCGCTGCTTCTGAGCGCATCGATCGCCATGGTGCCCAGCGGCATGGCAGGTGTATTGGTCAGTCAGATTTCGGGCGTGGCGCCGGACACCTTGTATCCGGGTGTCCACTTAGTGGTTCCGTTCGTGCAGAGTATCGCGCTGTACGACATGCGCGACCAGGTCTTCACGACGGCCGCCAATGACAATCCGAAATCCGATCCGAAATCCGATTCGAAAAACAAGTCCGAAGTGCTCAAGATCCAAACCAAGGAAGGGCTGCCCTTAGGTGTCGCGGTGTCTGTCCGCTACCGGCTCGATCCGAAACGTCTCGCGTATATCCATTCCAATATGTCTCAGCCCGTGGACCAGGAACTGGTGCCCGCGGTGGTGTCCAGCGTCTTCCGGCAGATCGTGCCCGGCTACCTGGTGCGCGACGTGTTCGCGGGCATGCGCGAGGAAGTGCGGCAGCGCGCCGCGGATGCCATTACCCGGAAGCTCGCCACCGACGGAGTTCTGGTGAAGGAAATCATGCTGCGCGATATCCAGTTGCCGCCCGAGTACGCCAAGGGGCTGGAATCGCTCCTGCTGAAGGAGCAGGAGAACGACCGCCTATCGGTCGAATTGGAGATCAAACAGAAAGAGGTTCACTCGGCCGAACTGGAAGCGGAAGCCGACAAGGCCCGCCGCGTGACGGGAGCCGAAGCCGAGGCTGCCGTGGTAGTATTGCAGGCCAAGGCGCAGGCGGACGCCATGCAGCATACCCTGCCGCTCAAACAAAAGCAGATTGAACAGTCGCGGCTGGAGGCCCAGGCCCGCAAGGAAACTACGGTCATGAACGCCGAGGCCATGGCGCAGTCGAAGGTAATCGACAGCAAGGCGGAACTGGAAAAGCGCAAGCTGATGTCGGAGGCCGATGCCGATCATATTCGCGTGGTAGCTGCGGCAGACGCCGAGCGGATGAAGTCGGAGGGGCAAGTGCTTACGCAGAATCCGCTATTGATCCAGAAGATCATCGCGGAGCGGCTGTCGGACAAAGTGCAGATCATGATGGTGCCTAACGACGGCAAATTCTTCTTCGCGAACGATGTGTTGCGCGGCGCGATGTCGGGCGCGGCGGGTGCGGTTGCGGGCAGGCCGGCGAGCCCGGATGGGCAATGAAGTGGCTGTTCATAGCGGCCGGGGTTGGCGCTCAGCCCGGCGAAAAGCGCCAACGCCGGTCGGGACACCGGGTCGTATCTTTGTCCATAAAAACCGGAAGTTGAGCGCTTCATGTAACGGTTCCGGAATCGGCTCGACGCGGCGTGCAAGTGACGCCGACACTACGTCCATTAGGCGTTTCCGGCAAGGGCCGCGACGGCCATTTCGAGGATTGATCCGTTTGAGTGGACCGCCGGAGCTACGGGGAACTCGTTGTCGTTCCGCGACCTGCCGTACCAAGTGGATGCGAAGGCTAAGTTAGGTGGCGAATTCCTTGGATCTCCGCCAAGGACGACTTCGTGCCTGGCATTCCCGGATACAGAGCTCGGAATTTTAGGCTGGTGTCACCAGGGAACGACACCCCCAGTTTCGAAGAAGCCGCCCGTGGGAGCGCCATCTGGAGCAAGAGCCTGTCGGAACGCCTCCGCGGCGCCTTCTTCGAGCGTTTGCGTGCCCGTGTTGCCGTTTAGATCGGTAGCGGTGTAACCGGGATTTACGGCATTCACCTTGATCTGGGTATCGCGCAGTTCCCATGCAAGTTGCACCGTCATCATGTTCAAGATTGCCTTTGAGCCGTTGTAACCAAGCGGCTTTAGGGCGGCGAACGGCCATCGCGAATCCGCGTTCCAGGTAAGCGAACCGAGACCGCTTGAGATCATCACAATACGCCCTGAAGCCGAATTACGCATGAGCGGCAGTATAGCCTGTGTAACAGCCAAGACGCCGAAAAAGTTGACATCAAGGACACGCCGGACAGCCTCAGGATCAGCGATGCTGGGCAGTCCGTCGCCCTTGTCGACCACTCCCGCATTGTTTACGAGAATGTCGAGCCGGCCGTATCGCATTCGAACCGTCTGGGCCGCCTTCGCAATTGTCTCGGGCTTGGTGACGTCAAGCTCGATGAAGTATGCGTGGGCGCCTTCCGCTTTTAGTTTTCCTGCTGCAGCATCTCCCAATGCCGCGTTGCGCGCGGCAATCAGCACGGTAACACCTTCTTTACCGAGTTGGCGGGACAATTCGTACCCAATCCCCTTGTTCGCGCCCGTAATCAGAGCGATCTTGCCTTTGTGATTCTCTGTCGCCATACCGTACTCTCCGCTACAACAATAAGAAGGCGAAAGGTGCCCGCACGATTCAAGAAACTTCGTGGAATCCCGATCCTCTCGCGTGAGGGAAATCGCTGCTGCCGCATCACGCGTGCCCGCAGGGTTCAATCCACCAGCCCGCACCGCACGGCGAACCGCACCAGATCCGTGACGCTATGCACGTTCAGCTTCTCCATGATGCGGCCCCGATGCGCATCCACCGTGTAGACGCTCAGGTTCAACACCGTGGCGATGTCCTTGTTAGTCTTGCCTTCCGCGATCATCTGCAGCACTTCGCGCTCGCGGCTGGTCAGCAGATCGATGGGATCGGTCACATGGCGGCGATAATCGTTGAGCACCGCGTCCGATACGCCCGGGCTGAGGTAGCCTTCGCCGCGGGCGATGGCGCGCACGGCGGCCAGCAGGTCGCTCGAGATGGAATCTTTCAGCAGATAGCCGCGGGCCCCCGCGCGCAAGATTTCGCGCACATACACGGAATCCTTGTGCATGCTCAGCGCCAGCACCCGCGTGCGGGGAGACACATCCGCGACGCGGCGGGTGGCTTCGATGCCGTTCAACTCCGGCATGGCCACGTCCATCACGATCACGTCGGGCTGCAACTGGCCGGCCAGATCCAGCGCTTCGCGGCCGTTGCCGGCCTCGCCCACGATCTCCATATCGGGCTGCGCGGCCAGGATCATTTTGAATCCTTGCCGCACCACAGCGTGGTCGTCAGCCAACAGGATGTGGATCTTTTCTCTCATGTTGCGCCGCCGGCCGGCACGCGGACTTCAATCTCGACGCCCTGTCCTGCCTTGGAGCGCACGCTCAGGTCGCCACCGACGCTGCGCGCGCGGGCCCGCATCCCGATCATACCCATGCCGCGCGGTCCCGCGCCAGCGGCCGGCAAGCCCTGCCCATCGTCGCGGATCGACAAGCGCACTTCGCCGTCCCGCGAATCCAACTTCACCACGGCGGTGTGCGCGCCGGAATGCCGCGCCACGTTGGTGAGCGCCTCCTGGGCCAGCCGGAACAGGTGCGTTTCGGTTTCATCGGGTTGGCGGCCGGAGATTTCGGATTTGAATTCCGTTTGGATGCCCGTGCGGTGCGTGAAGCCTTCGCAAAGCCAGCGCAGCGCGGCTTCCAGGCCAAAGTCGTCCAGAATCGTGGGACGCAGCAATTGCGACATCTGCCGCACATTGCCGATGGATTCGTCGACTAATCGCAGGCAGTCGTCCAGGCGCGATGCGTCCGAAGTGCCGCGCAGGGCCGACAGGTTGGCTTTGACGGCGGTCAGCGACTGTCCGAGCTCGTCGTGCAACTCGTGCGAGAAGCGCCGCGCGGTGCTCTCCTGGTCCTCCAGCATGTGCCAGGAGACGCGGCTCAGTTCGCTCTCCTGCCACTCCATTTTGCGTAACAGTTGCGCGGTCAAGCGCACGGTCAGTACCGTGCAGAGCAGCGCCAAGGTTAGAAATGCGGCCAGGAACGCGGCGGACTGTTTCACCAGGCGTTCGGAACGCTGGTCGATCTGAGTCTGCGCGGCAACGGCCCTATGGTAACTGAATTCGATGAGCTTGGCGACCACCGAGATGAACGCCTCGTGATCGCGGAACAGATCCTGCGACGAAAATGTTTCGGGCTCCTCGACCGCCAGCAATCGCCGCGCTTCGGCCGAGAAAGCCCCGGAAGTCTGCCGGAGCTGATCGTAGAGGCGCCGCTGCGGAGTCTGCGCGCCCTCCGCCACGATGCGGTCAATGTTGCGGTCCGCCTCGTTCAACTGCGATAGGATCTTCCCGTAATCCACGGAATCCGGATCGCGCGCCAGTATGGAGAAAACCTCGCTCAGACTGGCTTGCTGCCGATGTACTTCTTCGAGCAGGCGGTTGGTGGACTGCTGCTCCTGTACCAGGCGCGCGGCGTTCTCCTTGATGGTGTGGATGTTGCCGATGCCGATGAAGGCGCCAGCCAGCAGCAGGACGATGACCAGGCTGAAGCCGGCGGTCAAAACGCGCAGCAGGCTGCGGTGCGTGATGCGGCGGGCGGGCGCAGATGAATGTTCTTTCACGGTCCTCCAAGTCCATGATGGCGCTACAGCGCTTGGGATTGATATACCGTACCGGGGCTAATCGACTACCCGGACACGGGCTATGGTTGAGCCATTTCAGCGTCCTCTTTAGTCCGTGAGTTAGCCTTTCGAGTCTATCGTAATAAGACGGGCGTTACGGCAAGATGGAATAGACGGGACAAGAAAGTCCCTCAAGGAGAGATCAACATGAAAAAGAGTTTATTCGCGATCGTTTTCGCCGCCGCCAGCCTGCCCATGATATTTGCGCAGTCCACAACGCCGGCTACGCCGAGCCAGTCGACGCCGGCCCAGAAGAGCACCACACCGGCGAAGAAGACCACCAAGAAGGCCCCGAAGCACGGCAACAAAAAGACTACCAGCTCAACCAGCACCCCTGCGCAGAAGTAGTCGTTCCCACCCCAACGTGGGCAGGCGAAGAATACCTGCCCACGCAATTCCGCCAAGCCGCGGTTTCATACCTGAATGCGCGCCGGTCACGGCGCGACGTGCAATTTGTCGTCATGAACGCCCTTCGTTGCGATGCGCACCCCATCCAGGCTCAGATTGATGTCTTGCGCGATAGCATGGGCTTTCTGGTGGTCCCCATCGGATACCACCGAACCGCTCAGAAATACCACGCACTCCACCACCTGCACATGCACCAGGCCGCCGTTGGGCGCCAGATCCTTGGCGATCTCCTTTGAAATCGCCGCTTGCAGCATAATGTCGTCGGGGGTGGACGCTTCCGGGTGAACGTAGAGGTCCACACCAAGAACGACCGGCTTCTTTTGACAGCCCACCGCAAACAAAGCCAGAAACAAAACTGCGCAACGCCAGATCATTGAAAGCTCCCTAGTAATCCGATTAGCCCCCGCACCGACGTCGAAGTTCCCTCCGGCGGGCGCAAGTGTACGCGTAAGTCCCCCACGAATCTCACGGCATTGTCTTTGGAGTAAAACTCGATTCCCTGCATGGTGAGGAACGGCCCCTGTGTGATGACTCGATCTCCGTTCGTTTCGATCCCCAGATTCAGGCCCGTGTACCGGAGAGCCTCCGGCGAGGTTTTCATCTGCAGATCGCGCACGATGTCGCGTACCAGGATATTCCAGTGCGGAACATCGATGACGCTGGTCGACTGCAGATATGCTGGAGGTCCCTCCGGCAGAGAGCGGCGCACATCCAGCCGCAGGCCCACATGGTCGATCAGCTCGCCTGATAGCGGATCTTGGAGAAGCGCCGTCAACCTCTCCCGGTTCAGGCGCAAATCGTCCGTGCGAAAGGCGAAGCCGGTGTTCAATACATCCGCCAGCAGGACGGAACTCGTTCCGCCGGACAGCAATTCAAACCCATCGGTCTGCAAGTTTTCTACTTTCCCGCTGAGGCGGCTGGTTATGGCGGCCATGCCGCCGGTCCAGCCCACCTCGGCCTGCGCGAAGCCATTCACCGTGCCTGCCAACACCAGCCCGGAAAGCGGCAGGGAAATCCGTAGGGGATTGGTGTAGGCCACGGTGACGGGAACCGGCTGCATGGGAATCCGGATGCTCCGAAAAGAGAAGTTCCCAACCGTCAGTTCCGCGCGGTCCAGCACCCTGGTGCTCGAAGCCGATGCATTGCGCGATTGGAAGCCGTCCCAGATTGGCGCGAACTGCGCGGGGTCCCAAAGGAGGTCGCCGCTCGGCGCGCGCACCGGTTCCCGGCCGGTAAACGCGGCCAAAATCGGTATATCGTATTCGCGCCCTTCCACCGTGGCCGGGATGCGGCCGTCGAGGATCAACGCGTCGCCCCGCGCCACCAGGTCCGCGATCGCTTGGCCGGAAGCTTGCACGCGAGTGCCGCCCAAAGACACATCCACGCGCGGCAGGCCAAGTTTCGCGGACCACCGCTCGGGGGACACCTGCAGAGCTGGCTCGTTCGGCGCCGTATTGGCGAGTTCCAGCTTCCAGGCCGCGTCCACTGCGCCGCCGCCGAATGCATCCAGGGCGGCGTCGGCCTGCGGACGCAGTCCCGCGAACATACTGGCGAGGCGATTGGCAACCGGTGTACGGCTGGTTTCGGCCGGACTTAGTGAACCACGCAGTTCCGTCTCCAGATCCGTGCCGACGGTTCCTGCGCCGCCTTCGGCTTCCAATCGGAGCCGCGTGGAGTGGGCGGATACGGAGGCGGTCAAGTTAGACGAACCGTCCGCCGGTGCAAGCGCGAAGCGTAAGCCGATTGGGCCGTCCGTCTCGGCGGTGGCCAAGCGTAGCGGCGCATGCAAGTCCAAGCTGGCGAGTGCGCCCGGCAGAACTTCCAGGCCCCCTGTGGCGGACGCGAGCAGCCCTTCCCGGAAGCCCAATTCCGCCGTCAAGTTTCGCAGGCGGGCGAATGGATGCAGGCCGTCCAGGGCCACGCCAAACTCCTGCAGAATGGGCGCGGTGTCACGCCAGATGGGCGCGGCGTCGATCTCGGGAGCGGCGAACTGAATCCGTAGCGGATCGGCGCGCAGGGACCAGCCCGCCGCGCCTGGCAGGCTCCCGGAGACTGCCACCGCGACCGGCGATCCGGTAAGTGAAATATCAGTTGCGACAGTCAGGCCGCTCACGCCGTGTGATGTGCTGAGATCGCCGGCCTGGGCGCTCAAGCCGAGTTCCTCAAGCCGCCCGCCCCGTAAGGTCAGCTTCTTAAGGCCGGCCGTGGCGTGCCCGATTTGCAATCGGCCGCCCAACGCCTCAACCCATAGGGGTCCCGAGAGCGACCCGCCCACCCGAAACTCTTCCGGAGCGGCAGTGGGCAGCTTCCACACTGGCAGGACGCCATCCTGGTAACGGATTCCGTGAAGAGAACCTTCGCTCGAAAGCCGCAGCTTGGAGACCTCCATCAGATCGAAGAACCGCGGAAAGCCCGGGTACTGAACGCCCCATGAACTGTCGAACGAGATGGACGACGCATTGGCGATGGAGAGATGCAGCCTCTTCAGCGTGGTCCGCACCGGAGTCAACGCGATTTCCTCCGAAGCGAAAAGCACATTCCCATTGATGTTTGTCTCGACGGGACTCAGGCTGCGAATGCCCGCATCGGCGCTCAGTTTCCCGCTGACGCGAGAGGGGAAAAAGGAGGCGGCAGTCTGGCCGATCTCGAAAGGCTGTTCCGGCACATGGATCGCGCCCGCAAACAAATCGGCCGAAAAACGCACCGGCTGCGATTCCCAGGTGGACCCGGAAGTGGCCAGCGCACCATCGAACCGCTCCGCGGAGAGCGTGCCCGAGACTCCCGCCCGGGCCAGCGGCATGTCCGCATCGATGGCCGGGTCCGCGCCGGATATCCGAATGTTCTTCGCCTCCACAAGCGCTCGCAGCGCATCGTCCTTAGCGCTGGGAACGAGATGAAAGTCCCACGCTACCGAGTCGATCGCGGAGCCAATACCACCAACTGGCGCCAGAGTGATCTGCCGCACACCGCCGCTGGCATTGACCTGCCGCAGGCTCGCCGCATCAGCCAGCAAGTCCGTTGCGCCTACGCGCAGGCCGGCTGCCGCTACGTCACGCAGTTCGAAGCGCGCCCGCACGGTGCTGTTCAGATCGACCGTTCCCCTGCCCCCGCCAATGCGCAGCGCGGACGCCTGCAGCGACCGTATCCCCGTTATCTGAACCTGGGTACCTGTGCCCGCGGCCCGCGAGAGCACGGCCGCACCCGATGTGCGTACAACGGACTCCGCGGCGAAGCGGATTCGCGCCGGATCGCTCAGATCCGCCGAGCCGCGCAGCGATAGCGCGTCGCTCCCACCGCAGGCATCCGGCAAATCCGTGCCCAGCTTCCAATTCACGCAGAAACTCGACGGCGCCAGTCGGCGCAGAGAATCCGGCAGGTAACTTATCCTGCGCAGGTCCTTCTGCAGCATCGGCGACTCCGCCACGCCGTGCAGGGAAAACAATCCTGCGGGCGCAGATCCCGTCTGATAGCGGACGCTCGAAGCCACGATCTGCGGCACGCGCGCCAGGACCAGATCGGGCCTGGAAACCAGGCTAGTGTCCGTGATCTGCAGACGATCGAGGGCCACGCTCAGGGGCGTGGTCGCGGCCGAAATGCCATCGGCCGTAATGCCTGCCACCGACACAATGGCGCTGCCAATGCTTTCGTCCAGCAATGCCACGTTCACCGCGCCAAGTTTGACGTGCGCGACTGCGATGCGCGCTGGTACGCCGGGCAGCGGTGGAAGGACGAACGCGCAAAACGCAAGGGCTAGGACAATGAGCACCGGGCCGATCAAATCCGCCGCCAGCGGTTCCAATCTCCTGTGCCATTCGGGAGCCTTGCGGTAGATCGCCAGATACAAGGCAACCGCGCCGCTCACGATCAAGACCACCAAGCCTAGTATTCCCGCGAAATAGGCCAGGCAGCCGATACCCACGGTGACCGCCGCGGAAATGGCTCGCGCGGACCAGCCGCCGAA
>DATNMW010000041.1:0-25840 GCA_035602155.1 Bryobacteraceae bacterium
CAGTTCCCTGCCGGGGACGAGGCGCTGACGGTCACCTACGCGAGCGACGGCAACTACTATGGCCTCGCGGAAAGTGGGCCGGGCTATCTCTTCCGCGTGACTCCGTCGGGTGTCCTCACGAAATTGGTGAACTTCCCCAGCGGCTCGGTGCTGCCAAATTCCTATACGCCACTGCTTCAGGCCAGCGATCGCAATCTCTATGGGGTTACTAACTTTGGCGGGGCGAATAGCACCGGGACCATTTACAAAGTCACCCTTTCCGGCCAGTACACCTTGCTCTACACTTTCCCCAACGACCAGAACTCCTTCCCTTCCGCCCTGATCGAGGGGAGCGATGGGAGCCTCTACGGTGCGACGCTCGGCCATATCACTGGCGGCGGCTACAGCGAGATCTTTCGAATCACCAAGTCGGGCAACTACACCTTGCTCGTCGCGATGAACAATCTGAGCGCCTACGGTGTATGCCAATGCTCGCTGGTGCAGGGCAGCGATGGCAATATCTACGGGACAGCCAGTTCGGGCGGTCCTACGAATGCCGGCGTGATCTTCGCCCTGGAACTGGGGCTGCCAAAGCCCGCGCCCGCAGCGCAGCGCTTCAGCCCCGGGTCGGGCGCGGCGGGTACGAAGGTTCTGCTCTGGGGCTCCAACCTGCTCTCCGCCTCGGTCCAGTTCAACGGGGTCGCGGCGACAACGGTGTCGAACAGCGGATCGAACTACGTCCTGGCGACTGTCCCCACGGGAGCCACCACCGGGCCGATTACGATTACCACGCCAGGCGGAACGGTCACGACCAAAGAGAGTTTTACAGTGGAGTAGGTAGCCGGGCATAACATGATCATCCACTATCCACATAAAACAGTATCGCTGGGGCTGTGCGCGATCGGTCTAACGGCTGCCTCGGCAGCCGCTCAAGCAACCTTTCACGTCGTCTCTTATACGAATGAGCACCCGGCGCCGATAGGAATGACTGAGGGATCGCCAGGCCTTTTCTACCTAGCGACGGGATCACACCCGGCGACCCTATCGATTACGACCCAGGGGACGGAAGCAAGATAGCCTCGGTCCAGGTGGTGCTGGGAGGCGGCGGCGGCGTCAACGAGTAGATGGTGCCCTCGCCCGAAGACCCGCCCCCGACTGTGACCCCATGGAGCATTCCGCTGCCGCCGATCACGACCCCGGCGCGGAGCTCGGACCCATCGCCGCTGCCTCCGGTAAAGTTGTGTTACAACTTCACGGGCAGCGGCGGAGATGGCGCGCAGCCTTATGCCGATCTGCTGTACAGCAGCGGGTGGCTCTACGGCACGACCTACAGCGGCGGGACCTCCAGTGACGGCACGGTCTTCGCCTGGGAGCTGTGAGTCACGCCCAGCTAGAGGGTGCCTCACCCGAACGGCGGGGCAGTACGGCGTGGGGTCAGCGGTTAAGGCTGGGGTCGCCGCGCGGCGGATCTCCCTCGCGCAAGATAGCTCTCCAACCCGTGCATGGGCGCAAACCCGCGGATAGTCGTACCAACTATACTGTATAGGAATGCGCCTCCTCTATCTGCTCTGCGCCCTGTTGGCCGCCCGCGCCGGCCAGGCCGCGCCGGGTCTGGACGAGTATCGCGCGCGCCGCGCGGAGTTGTCCGGGAAGCTGCACAACAGCGTGCTGGTGTTATTCGGCCACACCGAGAAGGGCGAGGAGAACATCCGTACCGGCTTTTTCCAGGAGCCCAATTTCTATTACCTCACCGGCTGGCAGGAGCCCGGCGCCATTCTGCTCATCACGCCACCGCGGGATGACAAGCCTTACGCGGTCCTGTTTCTGCCGCGCCGCCAGCCGGACCAGGAAAAGTGGACCGGCCGCAAAGCCGGGCCGGACGACCCCAACATCGGCCTACTTACCGGCTTCGATACGGTGTTGCCGGTGGAGAATTTCGAGAGCGAGATGCACAAACAACTGGAGCGCTATGCCGGCATTTACACTCTCGGCGAACAGAGCACCACTGCACTTAAGGCACTGGCGCCGTTGCGCGATATCTCCAGCGCCGCACAATCGATAGCGGGCCTGCGGATGCATAAGTCGCCCGAGGAGCTAGCGTTGATCCAACGATCCATCGACGCTACGCTGGAAGCGCATCGCGCCGCGTGGAAACGCGCGGCTCCGGGCTTATATGAATATCAGGTGGCCGCCGCCATGACCGCGGTCTATTTCGACCAAGGATGCGAGCGCAGCGCCTACGAACCCATCGTAGGCTCCGGTCCGAACAGCACGGTGCTGCACTATTCCCGCAATTCCCGCCGCATGGATCGCGGGGAGCTGCTGCTGATGGACGTAGGCGCGGAGTGCGCCGGATACGCCGCCGATATCACGCGCACCATCCCGGTGGGCGCGCGTTTCAGCAAACGCCAGCGGGAGATATACGAAATCGTACTGGGTGCGCAGAATGCGGTGATCGCCGCGATCAAGCCGGGACTTCCGCTCGGCGACCTGAGCAAGATCGCGCGCGAATACATTAACACGCATGGCCAGGATCTGCACGGCGAGCCGCTGGGCAAGTACTTCACCCACGGCGTCAGCCATCATGTGGGACTGGATGTGCACGACGCCACGGATTTCAGCCAGCCGCTGGCTGAAGGCAACGTCATCACGGTGGAGCCGGGCATCTACATTCCCGAAGAGAGCATCGGCGTCCGCATTGAAGATATGGTGCAGGTGACCAAGGACGGCGCGCGACTGATGAGCGGCGCGCTGCCGCGCGATCCGGAGGAAATCGAGAAGGCTTTGGGCAGGTGAGCGATGCAGCACGTCAGCCGGCAAAGCGCGATCTACTGGGCACTGCTGGCGGCATCCTTCGCCGTGGCTTTGACGGTCAGTTGGACCGGCTTCGGCGCGCAGATCGATAACGACGCCTACGACTGGATGTTCCGGCTGTACCGGCCGCGCCCCTGGCAACCGGAAAGCATCCTGCTGGCGATCGACGAGGTGTCGCTGAACGCCTACGGCGGCGTGCGCGGATTGCGCAAGCCGCTGGCCGAGGCGCTGGAGCGGATCGCATCGGCTTCACCCAGGGCCGTGGCGGTGGACGTGATACTGACCGATGCGAGCGATCCGCAGACGGACGCGCGCCTGGCCGCCGCCATGGCCGCGACGCCGCGCCTGGTGCTGGCGTGCCAACTGTTGCCCGATGGTGCGGCTTGGGAAGATCCGCTGCCGATGTTCGCGGCGCACGCGGCCGCGCTGGGGCACGTGCATGTGGAGCAATCCGAACAACTGGATTCGGTAGGCCGGTCGTTGCCTCTGGAGGAATTCACCGGCCGTGTGCGGCGATGGGCATTGTCTTTGGAAGCCTACCGGGTGAGCCGCAACGTGCAGATTCTGGAATCGCCGAACGATCTGGACGTGGGCGGCCGGCTGATTCCCGCCACCCGCGAGGCCGGGCGCCTGATGCGCATCCGCTACGCGCCGCCCTCGATGCAAATTCCGCGGGTTTCCTTGAAGGCGCTGCTCGACAATCCGCGGCTGGCCGCGAGTTTCTCCGGCAAGGTAGTCTTCGCGGGAGTCACCGCGCAGACCGCCGTGCGCGACTGGCTCTTCACGCCTTACTCCGGCGGCACGCCCATGGTGGGTGTTGAAATCCACGCGAATGCGTTCGAGACCATTGCCCAGGGGCTGTTCCTGACGGACGCGCCGGCGTCGGCGGTGCTGGCGTTCAGCTTGCTGCTGGTGGCAGCCATCGGAGTGACCTACAGCCGCTTCACAGGCCGCCGGGCGAATGCGGCGGCAGCCGGCATTATGGTGGTCGCGCACGTTACGCCTTACTGGCTGTTTACGCATCGCATCGTTTTCTCCTTCTGCATGCCGGTATCGTCGGCATGGCTATCGCTCATCACTGCCGGAGGCTATCAATTGCTGGTGGTGCGCCGCAACCTGCGCAAATCCGAAGACGAACGCGACCGTTACCGCCAGACCATCCACTTCGTCACACATGAAATGCGGACGCCGCTGACCGCTATACAAGGCTCCAGCGAACTGATGGGCCGCTACGCGCTGCCGGAAGAGAAGCGCAAACAGATCGCCGAATTGATCAATGCCGAATCCAAGCGGCTGGGCCGCATGATCGAGATGTTCCTCAGCATGGAGCGGCTGTCCGCAGGACAGGTGGAGTTGAAGAAAGAAATTTTCTCCGCCGGCGAACTGATGGCCGGATGCGTGGCGCGCGCGCTGCCGCTGGCCGAGCGCAAGCAGATCCGCATCCTGACCGAAGCCGCGCCGCAGGATATCCTGCTGACGGGCGACCGCGAGTTGATGGAATACGCCTTCTACAACCTGCTGACCAACGCCATCAAATACTCGCCGCCGCGCACGCAGGTGACGCTGGCGGCGGTACGCAAGCACGACCACGCGCACATCTCGGTGGAGGACCAGGGCATCGGCATGGACCACAAGGAAGTCAAACAAATTTTTCAAAAGTTCTACCGCACCAAGCGCGCGGAACAATCGGGGGAAGCCGGTACTGGTATCGGCCTTTCCATCGTGGAGCAGATTGTGATCCGGCATTCCGGTACTATTGAAGTGATGAGCCGCCCAGGGGAGGGGTCCCGGTTCACCATGGTGCTGCCCGCGCCGGTTTCGGCGGCCCTGGCTTGAAGCACGCGAGAGAAGACTGATGCAACGATTACTGGTGGTGGAAGACGATCCGGCGGTGCGCTTGACCGTGACGACGTTCCTGGAGCTGGAGGGCTACAACGTCGACGCAGTGGCCTCCACCGGCGAAGCGTTGGAACGGCTCTCGGAACATAGCTATCCGATCGTGATTTCGGATATCTACATCGACGACCGCACCGGCCTGGATGTGCTGGATGCGGCGCGCAACAAAGACCCCAAGTGTTCGGTGATTCTGATGACGGCGCGCGGCACCATGGAAACGGTGATGGCCGCCACGCGCGGCGGCGCGTTCGACTATGTGGCCAAGCCGTTTGAAATCGATCGCATGCTGGACACCATCAAGCGCGCGGAGGCGGCCCGCCACTACGACGAGGACGGAGATGAGAAGGAAGCCGGTCCGGACGATCTGCCGGAAAGCGAAATGATCGGCAGCTCCGCGGCCATGGTGGAGATCTACAAGACGGCGTCGCGGGTGGCGCCCACCGACGCCACGGTGCTGATCGAGGGCGAGACGGGCACCGGCAAGGAACTGGTGGCGCGCATGATCCACCGCTTCAGCGCGCGCGCCAGCCAGCCGTTTGTTCCGGTGGATTGCGCTTCGATCGCCCCCACGCTGCTCGAAAGCGAACTGTTTGGCGCGTTGAAGGGCGCCTTCACCGGAGCCGACCGCGACCGCATGGGCGTGATCGAATCCGCCAACCGCGGCACGGTGCTGCTGGACGAAATCGGCGACATCGAGCTGAATTTCCAGTTCAAGCTGCTGCGTTTTCTGCAGGAGCGCGAGATCCGGCCGGTGGGCGCGGCGCGCGGCAAGCAGGTGGACGTGCGTGTGCTCGCCGCCACCAACCGCGAAATGCAGAAGTTGGTGGAAGAAGGCAAGTTCCGCGAGGATCTCTGGTTCCGCCTGAACGTGGTGCGGATCGTGATTCCGCCGCTGCGCGAACGGCGTGGCGACGTGCCGCTGCTGGCGCGATTCTTCCTGAACAAGTACAACGCGCGCTACCGGCAATCCGCTCGGTTGCTGGAATCCGGGCTGAAAGCCTTGCAGGAGTGCACCTGGCCGGGAAACGTGCGGCAGTTGCAGCACCTGATCGAGCGGCTCACGATTCTGGCGCCGAACGGACGCATCGACGCGGAGGCCGTGCAGCAGGCGCTGGCGGCCATGGAAGCGCGCGAGGAACCCGTGGAAACGCTGGCTGAAGCTGAAGTGGAGCAGATCCGCCGGGTGCTGGCGGCTACGGGGGGGAACAAGAGCCGCGCCGCGCAAATTTTGGGGATTGAGCGGAAGACACTGTATCGCAAGCTGGAGCGGATCAAGCTGTAGGGATTTGCCAGAGGAAATCCGCCCGTCAGCGCTACGTCAGACTGAGCCGCGACCGTTAAGGGAGCGGTCTGCCCGACTCGCCCTCAAGAGAGTGTGCATGAGGTACTTCATCACTTTTGCCTGCTATGGCGTTCATTTGCACGGCGACGAATCAGGTTCTGTCGACCGGCATCACAACCTCGCTGGAAGCCGACGGTTAGAACCGGATCCACCACGCGCTGCGGCTGAACGTCAAAGGATGAAGGAGGCGCAGTATTGGCTGGACCGGGACAGCCGTGCGGCCGTGTTGAAGGCTCTGCGGGAGGTCTGTTCACACCGCACTTGGAGTCTTCTGGCCGCGCATGTGCGCACGAATCATGTGCACGTAGTCGTGGAGGCCGAAGTTCAGCCCGAGAAAATCATGAATGATTTCAAATCCTACGCGAGCCGAAGTTTGAACCGGCTGGGAGGCGACGGATCGGTCCCCAGACGCTGGGCACGCCACGGAAGCACGCGATGGTTGTGGAAGGACCAGGATGTTCGGGAAGCGATTCGGTATGTCGTCGAGGAGCAAGGCGAACCCATGGCGGTCTTCGTCGCGGATACACCCTGACAGCGAGGCAACCGCT
The DNA here is from genome assembly GCA_035602155.1 of Bryobacteraceae bacterium. Lineage (GTDB taxonomy): Bacteria > Acidobacteriota > Terriglobia > Bryobacterales > Bryobacteraceae > Bog-159. Next base: position 6,580 of record DATNMW010000041.1, read on the forward strand.
CCCTGACGGTCGCGGCTCGGAAGGACAACGCTACCTGACGGTCGCGGCTCGGAAGGACAACGCTCCCTGACGGTCGCGGCTCGGTAGGGCAACCCGACTCGCGCATGGCCATAGGCCGGGGGTGCAACTACTCCTCCCGCAATGCCGCCGTCGGGTCGAGCCCCGCGGCCCGCCGCGCAGGGAGCCATGACGCGACCGCCGCAATCGCAAAGAACAGCACCGCCATCGATACAAACGTCGCAGGGTCGGTCGCTCTCACGCCCACCAGCATGCTGGTCATCGCGCGCGTCAGCTCGAAGGCGGCCACCAAGCCAACCGCTATGCCGGCCGCGCTGAGACGCAGCCCTTGTCCCACCACCAAGCTTAAGATCGACGCTGGCGCCGCGCCCAGAGCCATGCGGACGCCGATCTCCGGCGTGCGCTGCCGGACCACCGTCGAAAGCACGCCATAGAGTCCCACACCCGCCAGCAGCGCTGCGACGCTCGCAAATACGCCGATTAACAAGAGCGAAAAGCGCGTGGATGCCTGCGCGTGCTCCACCAGCGCGTCCATCGGTTGCGTGTCGGTGATCAGCAGGTGCGGGTCCAGTTTGGCGATCGCCGCGCGCACTGCGGGCGCGTATTTCGCCGGGTCGCCTGCCGTGTGAATCGCCCAATAGCCGGTCGCGCCGTGGCCCAGGAAACCGTCCGTGAAGTAGATCTGCTCGCGGCCCGCCACGGCCAGCGACGTATTCCGCTGATGCGCCACCACGCCGATCACCTCCACCCATTCCGGCTCGGGCGTGTTCAGGCGGGTCAGCAGCCGCTTCCCTATGGCCGATTGGCCGGGGAACGCTTTGGCTGCCAGCATCTGGTCGATGACCACGACTTTCCGGTCGGGCGCGTTGTCGGCATCCGTGAAGGTGCGCCCAGCCATCAGCGGCGTGTGCAGCACTTCAAAGTAACCCGGCAGCACGATCTGAAAATCGACGGCCTGGAATTTGCTCGAATCCGTAAGGGCCGGCTCCAGCCCCCAGCGGATGGGGCTGAATCCGCCCGCCAGCGGCAACGGAAACGAGGATGTCGCGGCGTCCACGCCCGGCAGAGCTTCCAGGCGCGTGCGAATTTCACGCTGGCGCGCCGCGCGCTCTTCCGGTTTCTGCCCACCGCGCCCGCCCAGCAATTGGAACGTCAGCAAGCCATGCGGATTGAAACCCGGATCGATGCGCTGCAATTCCAGGAAGCTGCGGAACATCAGGCCCGATCCGATCAGCAGCACGAATGAGAGCGCTACCTCGGCTACTACCACGAAATTGCGCAGCATCCCCACGCCGCCGAGTCCGGCATTGCGGCCGCTGGCGCGCAGCAACACAGCCACGCTGGGTCGCGCGGCGCGCACCGCCGGGGCCAGGCCGAACAGCCCTGCGGCCGCCAGCGCAGCCAGCGCGGTGAATGCCAGCACGGTGGGATCGATGCCAATGCCATCCAGGCGCGGCAAGCTCGCGGGAGCGATCGCGCGCAATTCGTGGATACCCACCCACGCCAGGCCCAAGCCGAGCAGCGCGCCGGTAAGCGCCAGCAGCAATGCCTCCGCCAACGTCTGGCTCACCAGCCTCCACCAACTGCCTCCCAGCGCCGTGCGGATGGCCAGTTCGCGCTCGCGCAGCGACGCCCGCACCAGCAGCAGATTCGCCACGTTGGCGCACGCGATCAGCAGCAGAAAGACTACCGCGCCGGTCAGTGCCAGCAGCGCGGGACGCACTTCTTCCACTACATGCCGGTGCATCGGTTCCAGGCGAATGAAAAAGCCCGAGGTCTGCTGGATCGTGAAATTCTTGCGCAGGTCGGCGGCGACGCGATCCATGGCCGATTGCGCCCGCTCGGGCGTAACGCCATCCTTCAGACGGCCGATGGCGCGCCACTGCACGTTGTTGCGGTTGGCGTTATCATAGGCCAGGCGGCCCGCGAACCACACGTCCGGATGCTGCTCGATATTGGAATCGGGCGGAAACAGCAGTTCGAAGCCGGGCTTCAGCACGCCCACGATTTGCGTGCCTCCCTGCCCGCCGATTGCGCCGGGCATCGGTCGTCCCACGACGGATGGATTCCCACCGAAGCGCCGCTGCCAGTACCCGTAGCTCAGGATGGCGATCAACGGCAGACGCGGTTGGCCTGGCGCGGGTGTGCCAACGACTGGCGCAGGCTGTGCCGGTTGCGGCTGTCCATCGGCATCCGTGAAGTCTCGGCCCAGCGCGATTTGTCCGCCCATCAACCGGAAGAAGTTCGTGGTGACGGCGGCCCAGCGAATCTGCTCGGGCGACTGGTCTTCGCGCGGCACCGTCGCGCGCCCGGTGTTGACCGCTCCCAGTTCTTCGAACGCGCCGGCGGTACCGTTGCGTATGTCGAGGAAGTTGGCATTCGAGAGCGGGAAGTCCTTCACATTCCGCTTGCGCATATCGGAAATGGCGAAGAACAGCCGGTCCGGGTTCTTGTAGGGCAGCGGCCGCAACAGCACGGCGTTGGTTACGCTGAAGATGGCCGTGCTGGCGCCGATTCCCAGAGCGATCGTCACGATCGCCGTGGCTGCGAATACGGGACTCTTGGCCAGGGTTCGGGCTGCGTAAGTGAAGTCTCGCAACAGCATCGGTGTGCCTCTGGGATTCAGGATATCTCACCCCAGCAGCTTGGCCGCGGGTTTGGCGAAATACGTCAGGATGATCTGCGCACCGGCGCGCCGGATACAGGTCAAGCTTTCGAGCATGGCCCGGTCATGATCGATCCAGCCATTGCGGGCGGCAGCTTCAATCATGGAAAACTCCCCGCTCACCTGGTAGGCGGCGATGGGCACGTCGAAGCGTTGGCGGGCCTCCCGGATCAGGTCTAGATAGGGCATGGCGGGCTTAACCATGATCATATCGGCGCCCTCTTCCAGGTCCAGCTCGATTTCCCGCATGGCTTCGCGGCCGTTGGCCGGGTCCATTTGGTAGCTGCGCCGGTCGCCGAACTGCGGAGTGGATTCCGCCGCCTCCCGAAACGGCCCGTAGAACACCGAGGCGAATTTGGCGGCGTACGACAGGATCGGAATGTGGGAGAAGCCGTTGGCGTCCAACTCGTGGCGGATGGCGGCCACCCGTCCGTCCATCATGTCCGAGGGCGCTACCACGTCGGCCCCGGCGCGCGCGTGCGAAACCGCGGAGGCAGCCAGCCATTCCAGCGTCTGATCGTTATCCACTTCGCCGTTGACGATCTTGCCGCAATGCCCGTGGCTGGTGTACTCGCAATTGCAGACGTCCGTCATGATCAAGAGGCCGGGAACATCGCGGCGGATGGCGCGGATGGCGCGCTGCACGATGCCGTCGTCGGCGTAAGCCCCGGAGGCCGTTTCATCCTTGCTTTCCGGCAGTCCGAACAGGATCACGCCGCCAATTCCGAGCGCCCGCACCTGCCCGCACTCGCGCACGATTTGGTCCACGGACATTTGGAAATTGCCGGGCATGGCCCCGATTTCGCGGCGGACGCCCTCGCCGGGGCAAGCGAACAGCGGCAGGATGAACTCCGCCGGATCCAGGCGGGTCTCCCGCACCAGGCTGCGGATGGGCTCGCTGGCGCGCAGCCGCCGCATGCGGTGAATGGGGAACGGCACACCTAAATTGTAGCTCAGGGAACCGGAAAAGCCCCTCCGACACCCTATCGACCGTTAAGATTGCAAAAAATAATGCTCATCCCCCTTGACAAGGGTATCTAGTTCATTAGAATTAATCGTAAGTCTTGCTTTATTTATGCAGCACGCTTGCGAGCACAACCGTACCGAGATCATCGCCAGGCGCGATGGCGTGGAATACCTGGAATGCCTGGATTGCCGCCAGATCTTCGAAGCCGAGGACCTCGAACCAGTAACAGTCGAAGACGAGGACGAGTAGAGGAGGGGGCGCGTCCCCAACGGGATCGGTGTGCCTCGGCGTCCGCGGGCAGCCCCCCTGGCATGCACCCTGGCATGCGCAGGTCCCCATGGCGCGCAGCTTGATTGCATCGCGTACTTTCATTGTGAATCGTGGCCGAAGTGGCAAAACACCGCTTACTGACGTGCGCGGCTCAGTAGATTCAGTGCGTTACGCAGCCACGACCGTCAGGGAGTCACTTCTGCCACGGGCTGCTACCTTTTCGCATGACCTACAGCGCGGCGCCAGCGTCGGCGATGTCCTGACTGTCCATCTACTTCCCGGGCTTTCGAGACGTTTAGGTGTGTCAATGCCGGTTTGTACCGTTCCGCGGTGCGCTTAAAGGACTAAACCATCCCGCAACGCACGCGCCACGGCCTCCGAGCGCGAATGTACGTGCAGCTTCTCGTAAATCGACCGCAAGTGAAAGGTGACCGTGTGTACGCTGACGCCCATCTCCGCGGCGGCCGTCTTGGTGTGATGGCCGTCGGTGAGCAGCTTCAGCAGACGCGTTTCTTGCGCCGACAGGCCGGCTGAACCCGGTTCACGCGGCGCCGCCCGGCGGAATAGCTGCATCACGCGCATCGCCACTTCCGGGGACATCACGGCGCCCCCTTCGGCAATCTGTCTCACCGCCTCCATCAGCCTCCCAGGCGGGGTCTGTTTGAGCAGGTATCCGCAGGCGCCGGCGCAGATGGCCTGAAAGATCCGGTCGTCGTCTTTGAACACCGTCAGCATAACCGGCGCGATCGACGGATAGCGCTCCCGTAGAATCCGGACTCCTTCGATGCCGTTCAGTCCGGGCAGGCCGATATCCAGAAGCGCCACACGGGGTGGGCCGGCCCCAATTCCCTTCAACGCAGCCTCCATCGAAGCGTAGGCATGCCGGCACTCGAAACCCTCGGTATGGTTAATCAGGAACGCGATACCGTCGCGCATCTCCTTTTGGTCTTCGATGACCGCTACGCCGATGACCGAGGCTTCAGGTGTTCCTACCACTATTCAAACCCGCCGAGGTTTCAGTGTAAGCTATGGACGCCCGGAGGGCTCTAAATTATTGCTGCGCCGGTTGCGGGCGGGGATGATGGATTTCGGCGATGCTGGGTTCACCCGCATGCCCGAATAGTTCCGGATGGATATAGTGGCCTTGGTCCTGCGGCGCCTTGTCCACTTCCACCTGAATGCGATGCGCGTTGGCCCAGGCGTCCTGACGGATGCCGGTCACCTGCCAGGAGACCTTCACGTCCGGTTTGTCGGTTTTGATGACGAAGCTGCGATTGGCGATTTCCGACGCGACGATGGCTCGCGCAAACTGGCCGATCACGGTGAGCTGATACCGGAAGTCGCTGTTGAGAGCTTCAAACCACGCGGGCATCGTGACGGTGGCTGTGCCGCTGCCGTCGGTGACCGCGTTGCCATTGTAAATGTTCATCATGTCGGGGGATTCCACGAAGGAATGATAGAGATATTTATTGGCCGGATCGAGCGGATGATCGATCTTGAAGGAGCCGCCGCCCTTGCTGAGGCTGCCGGAAACCTGCACGTCGCCGTTGAAATTGCCGGCGAACAGGCCGGCCGACGAGGCGTATATTCCGTCGCCGTCAAGCAGAGATCCCGCCCCCCCATATGCATCGATACCGTCGCCGCCAACCGCGTTGCCGCCGGTCCCGGCGCCTCCATAAGCGTTGACCCCGATTCCGCCGGTATCATATGGACCGGTGCCAGTTCCGCCCGAAGCATAAACGCCTACTCCGCCGGTACTGATTTGATTAAAAGCGGCGCCATGGGAACTTCCGCCGTAGCCAGACACTCCCTTGCCACCCACGGTATTATCGCCTAAGAGTGCCTGTCCGCCGCTGCCGGCTATCGCGGAGTTGTACGGCACCGTGTTGGCGATGTTGAAGAGCGCGCTACCCGAGCTCGTCCCGGTTCCGTTAAAGGGCAGCGTAACCGTTCCCGCCGGCCCTTGTGGCCCAGCCGGACCCGCCGGCCCTTGTGGACCAGCCGCACCCGTGGCGCCCTGCGGCCCAGCCGGACCCGCCGGCCCGGCCGGACCTGTGGCTCCTTGGGGGCCAACCGCTCCGTACGTCGCGTCGAATACCCCCGTCGTGCTCGTGCCATTGCTTACGGTCAAGCGGAACGATCCGGCTGTCAGCCCAGCCGGCAAGGCGGCGACAATCTCCGTGCTGCTGGACGACACCAGCGTCAACAACGCCCCGTCCAGGTGCACCACTGGCGAACCCGAAGACGGCAGCAGATTCGCCCCGACGATGGCGATCTGCTTCGTTGTGTAATTTATGGTCGTGCTCACAACCGTCGGTGTCTGGCTGTGGGCCGGAGCTACCAAGCAAATGAGCCAGGCGGCTGCCACTCCAGCTTTGCTAACGGTGGATATCAGGTTGTTACACGCTTTTTGGCAGGCTGGTTTGCCGGCAGGTGCGAATTTCCCCGGCGCGAATCGTTCAGTTACTTTCGTTCGAAACATGGTATTGTCCTTTCTCTTCGCGCTTGATCTGCTCTATTGGCAAAACTTCCGCTTCAGTTTGTTCAACTCCCTGGGCATAACGGGGTGAGTTCCGCAAAGATCAACTGGTACGCACCCCACACATGGTTCGTAATAAAACTGGTTACGGCACCAGTACTCGCGTTGACCTCGTAAACCGTGTCGGGATTGAAGCCGGCTGAAGTGTTGTACGTCGGTACGTACAGGTTGCCACCCTTCAGAGCGATAAAGCTCAACTCAGGCGTCATGCCTGAGCCCAAGAGCGCGATCGGGCCAACGTGGGGAACCGTTTCATAAGCCACCTGACCGGCGAAAGTGCTGGGAAGGTATAGTTGGTCGCTCGCGTCGAACGCCAGTCCGGCCGGCTGGATCGAGAGGCCGCTCGCAAGAATCTCAGCGTTGTAGTCGAAGGTCTGCGCGCCGGTGCTGGGGTTGAAGCACCTCACCGTCTCATCGGCCCAGCTCGAGATACAGAGGTTCCCTTTCGCGTCAAACGCCATCTGATTGCCGCGGTACAAATAGGTTGTAATCGTGAAAACCGGAGATGGGTTCGCCGCAGCGAGAGATGCCGCGGCATACTCGTAGATAGAGATTGGGGTGACCGGGTACCCCTCCTGGGCCACCGGGAACCCATACGCAGTGGCCACCCAAAGGTTCCCGGACTTGTCGAACAGCAGGCTTTGTGTGCTTGGGATCTCCGACGCCGGAAGGGTGAAAGTGCTCCAATTGGCGCTAAACTGCCCATTCTTCTGGTATTGAAGAATGGTGGCTAAGAAGTTGCCGCCGGGAGCGGAAAGAGTGGACGCAAATATCTCTCCGGTCAGCGGACTCTGTGCCAGGGAAACTGGCTCATAAGGTCCGGTGGTGGCGAAGGTTCCGATCCATGTACCCGTCGGCGAGAACCGCTCAATGGAATGACTGGTGCTGCTGGCGACCAAAATGGATTCTTGCGCCAGAGCCGGGGAAGCGCCCGGCGCCAATCCCAGGAATGCGAACCAGAATGCCAGAAACTTAACATTCGGTTTGTAGTCGTAGCCGTTTGCGGGCTTGCCGACGGGTCCGGATCCTGCCAGCGCGAATGGTTCAGTTACTTTCGTCGGAAACATACTATTCTTCTCTCCCTTTGCGTTGATTTGACCGGGTGTTAGCAGGCGCCAGCTGCGGGGCCCAAGCTCGCGGCATTCGCTCCGCTTCATTATTTATGCCCGTAAAAGGCTGCGCATACAAGCTGCGTGTTCTTGTAGGGCTGGGGCTGGAACGGCTCTACCGCGGCAGTAGCTAATCGAGTTATAAGTACCTCTATCGTCTAGGATTGGCTCCTCGTGTGTTTGAAATGCGCCCGGCAGCCCGGTGGCCACGGACCTACACAAACATGCGGGGTAAGCTATAGGGCGGGTCTGCCGAAGGCGCCGTGCCGGACCGGCAGATGTACGGCTACGGTGCATCCGCCGCCAGGGCTGGCCATCCACTCCATCCGGCCGCCCAGGCTCTCGGCGCGTTTCTTCATGCTCGGGATGCCGTTGCCGCCATTCCGCCCGGGCTCGCCGCCGATGCTCTCGATCCCACGGCCGTTGTCCCGCACGCGGAGCATAATCTCCTGGCTGGCCACTTCGAACTCGGCCACCACCGCCGTGCAGCGCGAGTGACGGGCGGCATTGTGAATGCATTCTTTGAAGATGAGCAAGAGTTGCCGCCGGGCATGCAGGCTCAATTGCAGGTGCGGCCTTTTCTCGGGCACCCGCAACGCGAAGCCGATCCCTTGCGACTCCAACAGATCGCCGGCGAACTCGCGCATGCGCCGGATCAGGGAGTCGACGCTCTCCGGTTCCGCGCGGATCGACCAGACCACATCGCCCATCGAATCGGCTAACTCGCGGGCCAGCGTGGCAACCCGGTCCAACCGGTCGTTTGGCTGCGACGGTCCCAGACTGCTATCGACGCGCGCCACTTCGCTTAATACGGCGATCTGCGAGAGGCTGGCGCCGATATCGTCGTGCAAATCGGTGGCGATCGCCGTCCGCATGCGCTCCAGCTTGACGGCCTGCGCGACACGGTAGCCGTGCGCCGCCAAAACCAAGGAGGCCAGGCCGGCCACCGCCAGGTCCTCAAACCACCAGCGTCTCCAGAACGGTGGCAGAACCTCGAAATCGATTTCCGCGGGAGCCGTGCTTTCCCGATCTTCCGAATTCACCGCCTTCACCAGGAAGTGGTAGCCGCCAGGCTCCAGCGCCGCGTAGTTGACTGTGTGCTCGCGTGTGTCGTGCCAAGCCTCATCCGTCCCTTCCAGTTTGTATTTGTAGCGGAGACCCTCTGCCGGCTCGTTGTTGAAGCCCACGAACGTGACCTGAAGCTGATTCCGCGGGGGATCCAATCTAGGCGGCCGGATAAGCGTTTCGCCGGCTTGCGAAACCGGATAGCGCTCGCCTCCGGTTTGCAGGTCCGTAATCAGCACGGTCGGGATCGTGGGCGCCTGGTCCGCGGTGGGCGTCAGCCTGGACAAGCCTTGCGTCGTGGCGAACCAGAGATTGCCGGAACCGTCGCGAAACGCCGACCTGAACGTACCATGCGCCAATCCGTCGGCGAAGGAGAAATGTTTGGTGCGTCCCGTGGCCGGTTCTAAACGATCGACGCCCTTCCCCGTGCCGGCGTAGATTCGCCCCATGTCGTCTTCAACAATGCATAGGATTGTGTTGCTGGCCAGCCCACTGGCGATATCATAGGTGTGCACGCGGAATTGCGCGCTGCCGGGGTTCTCGAGCAATCCAATCCCGCCGCCCGTGGACCCCATCCATAATCGCCCGCGATGATCGACGAGCAGCGCGTCAATGACGCCGGCCGGCACTCCATCGCTCCGACTGAATCGCGTAAATTGCCGGCCATCGTAGCGGAATAGGCCGCCGCGAGAGAGGCCCATCCAGATGTTGCCGTTGCGGTCCTCCGCGAAGGCCATGACTAACTCATGCCTGGTGGGACCGTCTTCAAACCAGGAGATCGCTTTCCGCGCGGGATCCCATCGCAGCAAGCGATCTCCCTGCGCGGATTGCGCCGAGGCCCAGATACCGCCCGCGGAGTCCTCGAAGGCAAGGAACACGCGAACGTCTTGTGCGTAACACGCCACCGGCTGCCTTCCCGCCAAATCCGCTGCGCTCATCGGCCCGAACCGGCAAAGCCCTACGCTGGTAGCCGCCCACCACTCGCCCGTGCGGGCTTGCAGCAGGATCTGGTGCTGTCCCCAACTTGCTTTGTCGCCAAAAACCTTGGGAGTCACGGCGTGAAAGTTAAGGTTGACGGGGTCGAAAACGTTCAGCGAGCGCCGTGAAGGAGCCGCCGATTGGGTCACCGCCAGGAGGGTTCCGGCGCGATCCCCAAAAACCGAAAACACCCGATCGCTCGGGAGCCCGTCTTGTTCGCGAAATGTGATGAATCCAGCGGACGCAATCCGCATTACCCCGGCGCCTTCCGTTCCGGCCCACATGTTCCCGGCTTTGTCCGCGGCGAGGGCGACAATCGCGCGATCGCTGAGTCCATGGATGCGAGTCAGACTTCGGAACACCGGATCGCCGCCTCCGGGAAGCACGCTGATCCCAGCCAAGGTCCCCATCCAGATGGCCCCGTCCGGTGCTTGCGCCAGCGCCATCACATTCAGTTCCGCGAGTCCGTCGCTCCTAAAGACCCGCTGGACGCCATGCTTGCCGGCAGCATCTGCATGGCGCATGACCGCCAACCCACCGCGGGTTCCGGCCCATATTCTGCCGGCTCGGTCCAGCAGCAACGCGTTTACCCACTCGTTCGGCAAACCATCCTCTTTCGCGATGAATTGCACGGCGCCGTCCTTCCCGAGAACATAGATTCCTCCGTTGGTAGCCACCCACAGATCGCCGCCTGCATCCTCCTTGATGTCCGTGATCGCAAGCCGGTCCAACCCAGGCAACGGTTGGGGCCGGAACCCGGACGCACTGAGCACTTCGAAGAGTCCTCCGCTGGTCCCGCACCAGATCCTGCCGGACGGAGATTCCAGGAGCGCGTAGATCGGCTTGTCGAAGCGGCCGGCTCCCTGCCGGTAAGTGAGGAACCGGTCGCCGCTCGCCCGTGAATGAAATTGGCTGAGGCCGTGTTCCGTGCCGGCGAGGTATGCGCCGGAACGCGTCTCCAGAAAGGTTTCTACCGCGCGGTCCGGGAGCCCCTCGCGCGTGCCGAAGCCGACCATGCGATAACCATCGAACCTGGTCAGCCCTTCAGGCGTGCAGAACCAGACGAACCCGCGGGAATCGGGGACGATGCAGTCGATGTGGTCCGCTGCCAGGCCGTCCGCCGTTGTGTAGGCGCGGATCGGCAGCAACTCGCCTTCGAGACACAACGGCAAGGCAATGGCCGCAAGGAGAATCGCCTGCCATGCCTTGGGTGCGCGCATCCCCTCTAGTCTAATCGAACCTCCGCAACCGAACACCCGTACAGGATCTGCGCGCGGGACTCTCCTTCCCTACCCGTCAGGCACTCTCTTCAGGCTGCCGTAATGTATTCGGCAATGGTGCTTGCCTCGGGGACGGGGTCTCCGTCTTCCCGCATGCCGGCCAAGTGAATCCGGCTGGCTTTGCGCATGAGTTCGGCCGTTTCTTCCATCGTGGCGCCAGCGGCGATGCATCCCGGAAGGTCCGGAACGTACGCGCTGTAGCCAGTCGCGGTCTTCTCGAACAGGACAGCGTATCTCATCGTCTCAGCCCCGCTTGTTTCAAAATACCATTTCGTGTCTTCGGGTCCGCATCCAGCCGCTTGGGACGAATGAGGGAGGGCCAAAATCCGCCTCGGCGGCCTCACCTCACCCGGCGGTAGACATCCGTCCGGTTTCCGACTTTGACCACCAGGACCAGGAGCATTTCATCCCGAATCTGATAGATGGCCCGGTAGTTCTTCCCCGGTCCTACGGCGACGCGATAGAGCTTCTCCTTCGTCTCCATTTTCTCAACTCCATGAGGGCGGGGGTTCTCTTCCAGGCTGAGAAGGTCCAGGTTCACTTGCTTTCGAACGTGAGGGTCGAGCTTGCGGATGTCTCGCTCAGCGGCGGGTGTTGCTTCAACCCGGTATGCCAGGACTCAATCTCCCAGCCTGCGCATGACTTCACGGAGCGGAATGGTCCCTTTTTCCGCGGCCTCTTTCAGAGCGGCGCGGGCGTCCGCGATGTCCTGGCGGTCCATCTCCTTCTTCGCCAGCCGCTCCAGAAGGCGGAGATCGTCAATGGGAATGACGGCGGCCAGGTCTTTCCCGCGGCGGGAGAGGATGGTGCGCTCCTTCCCGTAGGCGGCGCGGTTTACGATCTCGGGAAATTCTTCCCGTGCTTTCGAGACGTTTAGGCGTGTCATGCTGGCTTGTACCGTTCGTACAATTCGTACGACTCCATAACCAGTATCGAACAGGAACGCGCGCTTTGCAAGGTTGGGAAAAACGGTAGTGGATCAGTTTGCAGCTTGTGGGGCAGGATGATATCCGGGATGATATCCTGCGCGCCGATTGACAATCGGCCTGCAGGTTGCCAACCTGCCCCACAAAGCAAATTGACCCTCTACCGAAAAAACCTACACCGCGTCGGAGATGCTGGTGAACGAAAAATCCTTCACCACAATGGCCGGCGCGATCATGCCCTGCCCTTCCCCACCGCGCACGCGCACCGGTACGCCCATCGCCACAGTGCTCTTCAGCATCTCCACGGGACTCTGGTTGAAACGGAAGTTCATTACCGGCGAAGTGACTTTCCCCTGCTCGATCAGGAAGACGCCATCGCGCGTCAGTCCAGTCACCTGCATGGTCTGCGGATTGACCACGCGGATGTACCAGAAGCGCGTGACCAACAGCCCGCGATCCACGGAAGCGATCAGATCGGCAAGACTCTTGCCGCCGCCTTCCAGCACCAGTCGGCTGGGGAAAGGCGTAGGCTGCTTGCCGGCTTTGGCGGCCCAATAGCGATCGTAGACCAGGTTCTTCACCACGCCGTTTTCGATCCAGGTCATGGGCTCGGCGGGCAACCCTCCCCCAGCGCCACCGCCACCGCCGCCAAAACCGAAGCCGCCCCCTCCACTCCACGGCAGCGAGGAGTAGAGCGGGTTGAACGGGTCCGAACGCAGCGTGATGAATTCCGGGAACAGTTTCTCGCCCGCCAATGTGCCGCCGCCCGGCTTGCTCAGGAAGCTGCGGCCTTCTTCGGCGGCGCGCGCCTGCATGCCGAAACCCATCATCTGCACGAGATCGCCGGTGGCCGTGGGTTCCAGAACCACGGTGTACTTTCCAGGATCGAGCCGCTTGGGTTCCTTCCAGCGCAGGCACTTGTCGATAGCCGTCTTCGCTACCGCCCCGCCGTCGATGCTCTGGATCAGCACAGACGGCTGGCAGGCCCATCCGGAACTCGATCCGGCCGCATTGCGCAGGGTCGCCGACAGGCTGGCATCGGTCACCCGCCCATAGCCGAAATTGCCCTGCTTATTGGCGATGGCCGCCGTTTCGGCCGAGCGCTCGAAGAACCCCGCAGCCGCCAAGTTGTTTGCCTTGGCGCCGTCAATGATTGCGCGGATGTGCGGAATCATCGCCTGATTGCGCGCTCCGGCGGTGGAGGCCGCGTAGTTCTCCAGCCCGGAATACTTCTGCTTTTCAAGCGGCGGGACGCGCTCCGGGTTGGGCGGCGCGATCATTGCCAGACGCTCGGTGCGCTTCACCGCCTCGCGCAACGAATCGTCGTCGAATTCATCGAGGCGCGTGCTGCCGGTCTGGCCGTCCCGCACCGACGAAATCGACATGGACTGCTCCACCGTGAAGCCCGAAGTAGTCACATCGTTCAGCGCGAAACGGATGAACGCGCTTTCCGAGCTGTTCACGCTGATGTCGCACTCCGGAAAGGTGGAAAACGAAAGCGCCTTTTCCGTAATTTTCTGCGCCTGTTCTCTGGTAAGCATGGCTTTCTAAGAATTATATCCGATATGGACCTTAGGGCCATTGCTTAAGGGGCGACCGCGATGGTGACCTGGGCCGTCGTCGTCACGCCGCCGATCTGGATCTGTATGGGCACCGCATCCCCCGTCGGCGTGGCGGGGCCCGGTATCACACCGATCTGATACTCGCTTACGAATTGCGGCGAGAGCACGGAATAAACAAACTGCGCCTGGACCCCGCCGATCAATACAATTGGCTGTAGCAAGGTGTTCCGGAGGATGCCGTCCGATGCGGCCACGTAGTTGCCGATAGATGGGGTCACTGGGCCGAGCCCGGTGCATGCAATGATCAATGCGTGCCCCGAACCGACAGAGATGGGGGCCGTGTTGAAAATTCCAATAGCCGCGCCGGCCGGCGCGGCGAGATCCCCGGTGGTGTTATCGTACGCAAACGCCTGGCCCAGCCCGTTAGCAGTCGTAGTGAAAATGCCGGGCGACGCGGGCGCCACCGTAACACTCTGCGGGGTCGAAGTGCCGTTGCTGCGCGTAACCATCACATTCATCGTGCCGCTGTCCTGGCCCGGCGGCAGCACGTTAAACGGGAGCTGTGCATTGATCTGGTTCTGGCTTACAAAGTACAGCCCCGCGGGAATACTGTTGAAGGTCACGGATGTGACATCGCTCAACGTGGTCGGCAGCGGGATGGCATTCGCGGAGGCCGTCGAGGCCGCCAGGTTCGTGCCAAAGATGGACACGATGGAACCGGGCGCGACGCCTTGCGTGGTGTAACTCGCGGAATTCAAGACGCCTCCTGCGTTAACCGCAGGCACGGCCGGGCCTAAGCCTACAGACAGGCTGAAGACCGTCCCATAGCCGGCGGCGGCCCCGCCCCCATTCGTCGTTCCGTAGAAGTCCCCATTGGTGGCCTGCGCTAGTCCAGCCTGCGGCAATGCGCCGTCAGCGCACGCTGGTTGGGAGCAAAAGCCGTATAGCGTCGTCAGCGTGCCACCTGGGGTGATTTTGAAGATCGTGCCGCCGCCGGTGGCCCCGCCCAACGTTGTTGTCCCATAAAAATTGCCGTCGGTGCCCTGGACCAGTGCCCCCTCTGGGCTCATGCCGTCCGGGCAGAAGAGGTTAATATCGAATTGGGCGCAGAAGCTGTACAGCGTGGTCAGGGTGCCGCTCGTGGTGATTTTGAAGACCGTGCCAAAGGGGGGGGAAAGGTTGGCCCCCGCCCCGTACGTTGTCCCGTACAAGTCCCCGTCGGCGCCTTGGATGAGCGCCGGTTGGATGCCATGTGTACAGTAGAAGCAGAAGGTATATAGCGTCGTCAGCGTACCCGTAGGGGTGATTTTGAAGACCGTGCCGCCCTCGGCGCCCCCAACTGTCCCATAGAAGTTGCCGTCGGCGCCCTGGACCAGCCCCCCATCTGGGTTTGCGTCCGGGCACCCGCCGCCAACAAATTGGGCGCAGAAACTGTATAGCGTTGTGAGGGTGCCGTTCGGGGTGATCTTGAAGACCGTGCCATAATCGAAGGCCCCGCCTCCACTGGTTGTCCCGTACAAGTCGCCGTCGGCGGCCTGGACGAGCGCCGCCTCTGGGTATGCGCCGTCCGGGCACGGCCCGCCGGCGTTGAAAGTTTGGGCGCAGAAGCTATACAGCGTCATCAGAGTACCTGTCGGGGTAATCTCGAAGATCGTGCCACAGCCCGTGGCGGGACAGCCGGTGTTGGCAGCCCCCCCAAAGGACGTAGTCCCGTAGAGGTCCCCATTGGCAGCTTGGACCAGCCCCGCCTCTGGGACTTTGCCGTCTGAGCAGACGTCTTCGCTAACAAATTGGGCGCAGAAGCTGTGTAGCGTCGTCAACTTGCCAACCGGTGTGATTTTGAAGACCGTTCCAGCGCCATTAGCTCCCCCAGACTCGGTTGCCCCATAAAAGTTGCCGTCGCTGGCTTGGACCAAAGCGCCAACGGGGAGTTCGCCGTCCGCACCATCGAAGACGTGTAGCGTGGTGAAGGTCTGCCCCGGCAGGGCAATCGCCATCGTTGCACACAGCGCGAAAACAGCGTACGCCCTCTTCCCGCAGTTAAACTTGCCCGACGCGCTTACGACTCGGTTCATGGATGCGCTCCTTGTTCTTGCGCGTGGTTTCTTTTGGCCGAAAGCAACCTTAGCAGATATACGCCCATCTATGCATTCCCGCACGCTTCCATTTCTTCACTGTGGGGCAGGGCAAGTCCCCCAACCCGAGTCCCAAGGCGGACCTCCCGCCAACCTCATCGCGAACGAGCACAGCAACAGCGAATCTCGAGGGTGCTGGCCAGCGACGGGACGGCCCTGTGGGGCAGCGGTCCCGCTGGCCGCCCATTTACGAATCGTCGCCGTTACAGAGGAGCGGACTCACGGGGCGACCGCGATGGTGACCTGGGCCGTCGTGGTCACGCCGCCGATCTGGATCTGTATGGGCACCGCGTCCCCTGTGGGGGTGCCCGGGGCCGGCACCACGCCGATCTGATACTCGCTGACGAATTGCGGCGAGAGCACGGAATAAACGAACTGCGCCTGGACACCGCCGATCAGTGCGCTTGGCTGTAGCAAGGTGTTCCGGAGGATGCCGTCCGATGCGGCCACGTAGTTGCCGATAGACGGAGTCACTGGGCCGAGTCCGGTGCATGCAATGATCAATGCGTGCCCCGAACTGACCGAGATGGGGGCCGTCTTGAAAATTCCAATAGGCGCGCCGCCCGCCGCGGCTAGATCCCCGGTGGTGTTGTCGTACGCAAACGCTTGGCCCAGCCCGTTCGCAGTCGTCGTGAAAATGCCGGGCGACGCCGGCGCCACCGTAATATTCTGCGGGGCCGAAGTGCCGTTGCTGCGCGTAACCATCACGTTCATCGTGCCGCTATCTTGGCCCGGCGGCAGCACGTTAAACGGGAGCTGCGCATTAATCTGGTTCTCGCTTACAAAGTACAGCCCCGCGGGAATACTGTTGAATGTCACGGATGTGACATCGCTCAACGCGGTCGGCAGCGGAATGGCACCTGCGGCGGCGGTTGAAGCAGCCAGGTTCGTGCCAAAGATGGACACGATGGAACCGGGTGCGACGCCTTGCGTGGTGTAGCTGGCGGAATTCAGGACGCCTCCGGCGTTAACCGCGGGCACGGACGGGACGAGTCCTACAGACAGGCTGAACACCGTCCCGCAACCGGCGATAAACCCGTCGCCAGGGCAGGCGTCGTAGGCCCCGCCACCCGACGTTGTCCCATAGAAGCTCCCGTCGGTGCTCTGTATTAGCCCCGCTGTCGGGAATACGCCGTCTGTGCACCCGGTCTGGGAGCAGAGATCGTATAGGGTCGTCAGCGTGCCGGCCGGAGTGATTTTGAAGATCGTCCCACAGCCTTCAGGGCAGACGCCAACGACAGAAACCCCGCCAATGTTGGTTGTCCCGTAGAAGTCCCCGTCGGTGGCCTGCACCAGCGCCGCGTAGGGTACTGCGCCGTCGGCGCACCCGGTCTGGGAGCAAAAGCTGTATAGCGTCGTGAGCGTGCCACCCGTGCTGATTTTGAATACTGTCCCGAAGAGGCGGTTGGCCCCGCCGCCCGACGTCGTCCCGTACAGGCTTCCGTCGGTGGCCTGGACCAGCGCCGCTTGCGGTTCTTCGCCGTCCGCGCAAAGGAACTCGGAGCAGAAAGTATATAGCGTCGTCAGCGTGCCACCCGGGGTGATTTTGAAGAGCGTGCCACCGCCAAATCCGGCCCCTCCGACAAATGTTGTCCCGTAGAAGTTCCCGTCGGTGGCCTGCACCAGCGCCGCCTCGGGACCGAACCCATCATTACAGGACGCGCTTTGAGAGCAGAAGTCATAAAGCGTCGTCAGGGTCCCGCTCGGAGTGATTTTGAACACCGTCCCGCACCCTGTGGCGGGTGCGGCTGGGCAGGGGCTAGAGCCGCCAGAGGACGTTGTACCGTAAAAGTCCCCATCGGTGGCCTGGACTAGGCCTGCCTCCGGGTATGCGCCGTCCGTGCATCCGCCGGATGACCCAATTTGGGAGCAGAAGGTGTGTAAGGTCGTCAGGGCGCCGCCCGGAGTGATTTTGAAGATCGTGCCGACGTTCCCGTTTGGAACGCCCCACGTCGTCCCGTACAGGTTTCCGTCGGCGCCCTGGACCAGCGTGGATGGCTGTTGGCCGTCCGTGCAGTCGCTTTGGGCGCAAAAGCTGTATAGCGTCGTCAGCGTGCCACTCGGGGTGATTCTGAATACGGTCCCAAAGCCGTTGGCCCCGCCGCCCGACGTTGTCCCGTACAGGGTTCCGTCGGTGGCCTGGACCAGCCCCGCGCCGGCCTCCAGAGCATTGACGAGTTCATCGCCGTCCGTGCCGTCAAAGCTGTGCAACGTGGTGAACGTCTGCGCATGTAGCGCAATCGCCGTCGTTGCGCATAGCACGGAAACGGCGTACGCTCTCTTCCACCAGCTAAGTTTGCCCAACAAGTTCACGACTCGTTTCACGGGTGCGCTCCCAGCTTAGCTTGTCCAATGCGTTGACGATTCGCCTCACCGGTGCTTTCCTTTCTTGTGGACGGTACTGGCGCCGGTCCCTCGCTCACAGCGGTCGATTATATCCCGTTCGAAGGAGACCGCACGCATATATCTATGTCAGTTGGCGACAATCCATTTCAGGGATTTTGCGCACCCACGTTCGCCGATTGATTTCCGATATCGCCGCACGCAATTGGAAGAGCGCCCCCTCTTATAAGAATCATATCGGGACCGCCGCTGAGGAGCGTGCCGCCCGGAGTTGTCACCTCAACACCTCCGGTGCTAGCCCGTGGTAGCCCCGGTCGGCACGCTTGCCGCGATTTCGTTGCTAGTCCGTCTGAATGACGTTCACCTGGCGGAAGCGCGCCGGCGAACACCCGTGGCTGACCGAGTTGATCTGCTCCGGCTCGCCCTTGCCGTCGTTCGGCGCGCCCCACTGCTGCCAATAGCTGGGTCCGGCGATCAGATCGAGCGACTGCCAGAAGTCCGTGGTGCGCGATTGGTACGCGACCCGCGAAACCATGCCCTGCTTCTTGCCGTGCTTGATCTCCCAGAAAGCGTCACCGCCGAACTGGAAATTGTAGCGCTGCTGGTCGATTGAGAAGCTGCCATCGCCATCGATCAGGATGCCGTCCTCCACGCCCGAAATCAAATCGTCGATGCTGGTCCCCGACTGCCCCGGCTCCAGCCAGACGTTGGGCATGCGCTGGAATGGCACGCTGGACCAGTTGTCGGCATAGCAGCAGCCGCGCGATTCCCGCTCGCCGATCAAATGCGCCTGGTCGCGAATGGTCTGGTAGTGCTTGAAAATGCCCTTCTCGATGATCGGAAACTTGGTGGCTTTCACGCCATCGTCGTCGAATCCGGTCGTGGCCAGGCCGCGGTCGGTGGTGCGGTCGCCCCATATGTTCATCAGGTCGCTGCCCACGCGCAGCGTGCCCATCTTGTCCGTGGTCAGGAAGCTGGTGCCGGCGAAGTTGGCCTCGTAACCCAGCGCGCGATCCAGTTCCGTGGAGTGCCCGATGCTCTCGTGAATGGTCAGCCAGAGATGGCTGGGCATCAGCACCAGATCCTTCTTGCCGGGTGTGACCGGCGGCGCGTTGAGATGTTCGAGCACCTCCGTGCGGATGCGCTGCGCGTTTTCGACCAGGTTCATCAGCGGCACATACTCGTATCCTGCGGTGACTTGCTGCGGCTGATAGCGGCGCGACTTCGAAAGCCGGCGTTTGAAATCCGTCGCCGTCGCATTCACTCCGCCGTAAGTCTGCAGATTGAGCTGCTGGATGGAAGATCCCACGGACGACGCGAAGTACTTATCCTCGGAGCGGAACGACAGATTGCAACTGGCCGAAAAGACGCCTTTCTCTTTCTTCACCTCGGCGGCCGCCGTGC
>DATNMW010000042.1:0-9357 GCA_035602155.1 Bryobacteraceae bacterium
CCGCCCGCCATGGCGGGCGAAACCGCCTGGCTCACCGCGGAAGACCCATATTACAGTATTTCAGGTATCCATATCTGCTATACTGCTATCTAGAACCGGAGGAGGTTCCACTTGCTAGAACTAGCCAAAACCGTTCACCGCTTCGGCTTGCCCTACATGATGCGGCTACAGAAGACTTACCGCACGGGATGGGACGAGATGATTCGCGGCTACCTCGAAACCACCACCATGCACGCGCTGCTCAACGTCGGGCTTATCGACGAAATGCAGCGGAGTCCCAGCGTGAATATCGACGAATTCGCGGCCCAGGCGAACCTGGAGCCGGCCGTGCTCCACCCGCTCTGCGAAGCCTTCTATTGCCTGGGCATGTTCGAGCGGAACGGCGCGGGCTACTCGCTGTCCGAAAAAGGGCGCAGCATCGTCGAGGTAATGCGCGGGTGGCTGGAAGTCTGCTACGGATACAGCGAGGTTTTCCATTCGCTGGAACCTCTGCTGCGTAAAGAAAAGGTCTATGGCCGGGACTTCTACCGCCGGTCGGATTTCGTGGCGCGCGGCAGCGGCGAAATGGAGAATCTGCTGTTCTTTCCGATGGTGAACGACATCATTATCGCCAACGGCTACAAGCGCATTCTCGATTTGGGATGCGGCGATGGGACGTTCCTGCGGATGCTCTGCGGATTGAATTCGGAGGTCAGGTGTTTTGGCATCGACCTGGCGCCGGCGGCCGTCGAGGAGGGTAACCGCCAACTCCGTGAGGCGGGCCTGCAGGATCGGGTCGCTTTGTCCGCTTGCGACATCTCCAAGATCGACCAGGCAGGCCTGCCGGCCATCGATGCGGCCACCGTGTTCTTCGTGCTCCACGAGTTGCTCTATTTCGGCGAAGACGTGCTGTTGAATTTCCTGAAAGACTTCCGCCGCCTATTTCCGGGCGCGCCGTTGATCGCCTTCGAAGCCGTACGCCCTCCTGCCGAGGAACTGCGCAAGCATCCGGGAATCTCCGTATACTACTTCCTTTACCACGATCTGACGCAACAAAAGCCGGTCGACGCGGATACCTGGAAGTGCTTGTTTCGGAAGGCGGGCTTCCAATCCATCGAGGAGCGCCAGTTGGATTTCGCGAAGGCCGCGATTTACATCCTGAAATAGCGCGATTCGGAAAATAGCATGCCCCGGCTGCTTTTTACGGTCTGGCCCTACCCCACGCACCTGCATCCGTTCCTCGCGCTGGCGCGGGAAGTCCGGGCGCTGGGTCACGACGTCGCTTTCTACACCGGCGGCGGGGCGTTGGAGACTCTGTCGCGCGAAGGCTTCCGGTGTTTTCCATTTCGCGACGTGGACTGGGGCCTGGTGGCACGCACGGTCGACGATCTCATCGCCGGACGCAAACGGCCGTCTCAGATACGCCGCCTGTGGCCCAGGTTCCTGGTGGAAACCGTGCCCGCGCAGCTTCGCGACCTGGAGGCGGTTCTGGCGGGATGGCCGGCCGATGCGCTGGTCTGCGACATCGCCATGTGGGCCCCCATCTTGATTCTGCGGGAACGCCTCAACATCCCGGTCATCGCCTTCTCGCACGTAGCCCACTGCATTTTGCCGGGACCGGACGGCCCTATTCAAGGGATTGCGTTGCCGCGCCACCGCAGCGGCTGGACCGCGCTCTACGCCGGCGTGGCTGCGCGCGCAGCGAATCTGGTCACCGCGCGTACGCGAAGGAGAGCGAACGCACTGCGCCGTCAATTCGGTCTGGCGCCCCTGACCATCGGCGTCAATGCTCTCACGGGCGCCTTGCCGCTTTACCTGGTGCCCGGCGCGCCTGAGTTCGACAACATGCGGAGCGATCTTCCGCCTGGGGTACGCTACGTGGGGGCGTGCCTGTGGGACAAGCACTGCGACGAGGCACCGCTTGCGTGGATAGAGCAGATGCCAAAAAGGGGCTGGCCAGTCGTGCTGGTGGATGAAGGTGCGCTGTTCACCCACGAGCCGCGGGCGCTGCAGATGGCCTCCCGCGCATTGGCCGGCCTTCCGCTGACAGTTGTGCTGATAGCTGGGGAGGGCCGGGATCCGGCCGCCCTCGATCTGGGGCCGCTGGCGCCTAACGTGACGCTACAGCAACACACGCCGTTAAGCGATGTTCTTCCCTTGGCAGATGTGTTGATCACCAACGGGAACTCCGAGTCCGTGCTGGCAGCTCTCCAGGCTGGCCTTCCCGTAGTCGTGTTGCCTTCGATTTGGGACCAAGCCGAGATGGCTTGGCGTATAGCGGAGACTGGCGCCGGCCTGCGCATCTCTCCATTGCAGACGACGCCCGGAGGGTTGCGGCGGGCCGTGCTCCGCGTCCTGTACGAACCATCCTTTCGCCAGAACGCCGCTAAGATAGGCGCCGCATTGGCGCGTTGCGGAGGTCCACCGCGCGCCGCCGCCCTGGTTGAAGATCTGGTTGTCCGCGCCGTGCGGATAAACGCGCTATAGCGTGGCTCCCAACGCGCGCTCCTCGTTCACGGAGACTTGGTGGATACGGTCGATGGGCGCCGGCGATTTCAGGAATTGCTGGATGTGCCCGGTCAGCAGCTCGGGCTGCTCCAGCGGGCCGAAATGCTCGCCGCCCGGCAACAGCACCGGCTTGCAGTTGGGCAGCGCTTCGTGCAGGAAGTCGTACGAGCTGATGAAGTGCGAATCGCGGCCGTAGACCAGCAGCGTGGGCGTTTGGATGGTGCGCACCGCATCCAAGGTCATGTCGCCGACCACTTCGTAGTCCTTCAGCAGCGTGGTATTGCGAATCAGGTGCAACAGCGGCTCGCGATTGCGCGGCAGCCCGCGCGCCGGGCCGTAAAACTTGGGTGTTTCCAGGCTAAGCTGCAACAGGTATTCGGCGTCGGTGCGCTTGTCCTCGGGAACGTGAATGCCCACTTCTTCCAGCTTGGCCACCCAGGCCGCCCAACCGATCCAATCCTTGT
Organism: Bryobacteraceae bacterium; assembly: GCA_035602155.1. Taxonomy (GTDB): domain Bacteria; phylum Acidobacteriota; class Terriglobia; order Bryobacterales; family Bryobacteraceae; genus Bog-159. The sequence goes on from DATNMW010000042.1 coordinate 2,952, forward strand.
CGTTGCGCAAGTGCACCAGAGCCGCCAGGCCTGGTTCGAGTGCCACCAATTTGGCGACGCGTTCGGGATACAGCAGGCTGAAATACATGGCGATATCTGCGCCAAAGCTGTGGCCCACCAGGATGGGGCGCTCGATCCCCATTTCATCCAGGAAGCAACGCAGGTCCTCGGCCATATCGGCCGCGGTGTAGCCCGTAGGCGGTACATCGCTGTAGCCGTGGCCCCGGAGGTCATAGGTCGTGACACGATGTTCCCGGCGCAGGATGGGCGCCATGTAAAGGTGCCACACCGCCAGATTGCCGAGGAAGCCGTGCAGCATGACAACATCGGGGCCCATGCCCACAGTGATGTAATGCAGGTCTATTCCATTCGCTTTTATCTTTGGCATAGGGTAAATGTTCTCAACGTCGCAGTAAGACAATGGTACATCACAATAAAGGCACTAACAACCGTACCGAACAGCACCGCACCGTACTTGGGCTATATCGACCGGCTAAGTCCCAGCCGAACGTGTTGACTTTCAAGGCCGAAGAACCGAGTGAGAAGTCTAGTACTTTTGCGCTAAACTCGAACATGGAGCAGCGCCCCCATGGCCCGTAAGAAGCAGACCTTCGACATGAAGAAAGAAGTGCGCAAACTGGCGCGCGAACGTGTCGGCACTGTACCGTCGTCGAAAGCGATCCTGCCCAAGCCGCAACGGAAGAAGCCGAAACACAAGAGGGCGATCACCGCCGAAGAAGACACACCCACATAGGCAGCGCGACCAAGGTCGCGCCGACGAGAGTATAAGCCCACTGGCTCACATGAAGTAGTCTTTGACCTTGCCTAGCAGGCTCTTCTCGGATGGTTGATTTTCCGCCGGAAGCGTGTCGCGCAACTGTTCGAAAAGCCTACGTTGCTCGCGTGTAAGCTTGGACGGTACCTGCACTTGAATGTGAACATGGATGTCGCCGCGCCCGCCGCCATTCACCGACGGCACGCCCTGGTGCCGCAAGCGGAACTGCGCGCCGTTCTGCGTGCTTTCCGGGATCTTTAGACGATACGGCTCCTCCAGCGTGGGGATTTCGATTTCCGCGCCCAGCGCGGCTTGTCCGACGTTGACCGGGATAGTGCAGTGCAGATCGTTGCCCTGGCGCTCGAAGAAGGCATGCTCCTTGACCTTCAGGACTACGTACAGATCGCCGGGAGGGCCGCCATTCGCGCCGGGCTGGCCTTCCTGGGAGAGGCGCAGGCGGTTGCCATCGTCGACGCCCGCCGGGATGTTGACCTTGAGTTTACGAACCACTTGGCGATAACCCTGGCCATGGCATTGGCGGCAAGGATTGCGTACGATTTGACCATTGCCGTTGCAGGTGTGGCAGGTGCGACGCACCGATAGAAAACTCTGCTGATACAGGATTTGACCCTTGCCATTGCAAGTGGGGCAGGTGGTGGACCCGCTGCCCGGTTCGGAACCCGTCGCGCGGCAGCGGTCGCAAGCCTCCATGCGCGGCGCCTGAATCTCCGCGGTCATGCCGAAAATCGCGTCTTCAAAACCGATTTCAAGATCGTAGCGCAGATCCTCGCCGCGCTGCGCCCGATTGCGCCGGCTTCTGCCGCCGCCGAAGAGATCGCCGAAACCGAAAAAATCGCCGAGAATATCGCTAAAATCGGAAAATGCGTTGGGGTCGAAGCCCTGCGTGGCGCCCTGCAAACCCGCATGGCCGTAGCGATCGTAGGCCGCGCGCTTTTGCGCATCGCTCAGCACGCTGTAGGCTTCGGCGGCTTCCTTGAATCTCTCTTCGGCCTCCGGATTGTCGGGGTTGCGGTCCGGGTGGTGCTGAAGCGCCAGCTTCCGATAGGCGGACTTCACCTGACCGTCGTCCGAGTCCCGGCCAATACCGAGGATTTCGTAATAATCTCTTTTCGCCACGGGGAATTGCGAAACCGTCAGGGCTTCACGGCGACCTTCACCATGGCCGGCCGCAAGAGCTTTCCTTTGAAATTATATCCACTTTGATATTCTTCAAGCACCGTCTGATCCGGCAATTCCTCGGACTGGACGCGGTCGACCGCCTGATGCAGATTCGGGTCGAACGGTTTGCCGGCCGCTTCGATGGGCTCCAACCCGGCTTTCTTGAGGGTTTCAAAGAGCCTTTGCGCGATCAATTCGATGCCTTTGGCATACTCTTTATCGGCCGTCTCGACCTTCAAGGCGCGCCGGAAATCGTCGAGGATGGGGATCAGGCCGCGGAGGATCTCCATGGCCGCGAACTGTACGTAATCGGAGCGGTCGCGCTCCGCCCGGCGGCGGAAGTTGTCGAAATCCGCGAGCGCACGAAGCAGGCGGTCCTTCAGATCCGCCTTCTCTGCCGCAAGCTGGTCGCGCTCCGCGGTCAGAGCCGCGATTTGAGCCTCGGGGGTCACGACCGGCAAGCTATCCTCCACACTGGACACATTCTGTTCCGGGTTATCGTCTGCCACTATCTATTAGATTAACAAACCGAGCTGGGCGCTTCAGGTGGGCTGGCGCCCTTGTCCGCGCGCCCCCCCATCTGGATCACGCCGCGCTCTTAGAACTGCATGCTCTCGAGTGCCCGCCGCGTCTGGAGCACGGCGCCCATCACCCTTTCATACCGCATGCGCATGGGGCCCAGCACGGCGATCTTGGCCCAGATCCCGCTGGGCATCTGGAATGAAATGCCTATGATGGCCATCTCCTTCATGGCGGGATGCGCGTCCTCCAGGCCCACCCGTACAGCCAACGACCCCGTAGGCTGCTCCAGGACGCGGCTCAGAAGCTCCACCAGCCGCTCCTTCTCTTCCAGCGCGCGCAACAGGTCGCGCAATTTTTCGCGCGTCAGATGCAGGTCCAGCCCCAGCAGGTTGGAAGCTCCCTCCATGTGGACCACCGGCGCCACATCCACGTCCAGCAAACCCTTGCGGTATAGCAGCGTCAGCTTGCGCAGCACGGCGTCGTAGATGGCGCGCTCTTCGGCGATCCGCTGCAGCAACTCGCGCCGGGCATCCTCCAGGCGCCAACCGCTGAAGTTCCGGTTCACGTAATTGCGAATGTTGACCAACTCTTCGGAGGAGACGAATTCGTCCAACGCGACTACGCGGTTGTGGACGGCGCGGTCGCGCGTCACCAGGATCACCAGGACGCGGCGGTCGCCCAGCGGCACCAGTTCGATCTGGTCCAACTCGCGCACGGCCGGGGGCAGGGCGGCGGCGATTCCTACGTTGCGCGTGAGCTGGGTCAGGATATGGCAGCAACGTTCCACGCGCGCCGCGGCCGTGGGGGCCTCCATCAGCTCGATGCGCAAACGCGCCGCGTCGGCGGACGGCATGCGGCCGGCATTCAAGGACTGCACATAATCGCGAAAAGCCTTTTCCGTGGGTACCCGGCCGGCGGAGGTGTGCGGCTGCGAGAGGTATCCGGCATCCGCCAGACTGGCCATTACGTTACGGATGGAAGCCGCACTCAGCCTCTGGTTGCGGCCTTGCGCAACGGTGTGCGAGCCGACCGGCTCACCGGTCTCGATATAGGTCCGCACGATGGCATGCAGGATGTCCTGCACTCTGGCGTTTAGCGGCGCTTCCGGATCCATAAGGCCTGGATATGCTACTCCCTGTACCTATTGTACGCTTGCCGAAGCAAAAAACGAAAGGATTGTTTGTGGGGCGGGCCTCCAGGCCTGCGCGGGTCCTCCAGGACCCGCTCCCACGCGCTATAACAGAAAGATGGTCCGTATTACCTTGCTGGCCGCTTTGGCGGCATCGTCTCTTTGCGCTCAGGATTGGGCTGTGGCCCGTCTGGAGAAATCGCCGCGTCACCGCGAATGGGTTACCGTCAAGCATGACGGACGCTCCGTGGAGACGTTCGTGTCGTATCCGGAATCGAAGGACACGGCGCCCGTCATCCTGGTGATCCACGAGATTTTCGGCATGACCGATTGGGTCCAGGATGTGGCGGATCAGTTCGCCGCCGCCGGATACATCGCGGTGGCGCCCGACCTGCTTTCGGGCATGGCGCCGGATGGCAAAGGCACGGCCGGCTTCAAGTCGAATGAGGTCATGGCGGCGATCGGCCATCTGAATCCGGACCAGATTACCGCCGACCTCAACGCGGTGGCCGATTACGGCCTGAAACTGCCGGCCGCGGCGAAGAAGCTGTTCGTGGCGGGCTTCTGCTGGGGAGGCGGCCAAACCTTCCGCTTCGCGACGAATCGCGCGGATATCGCCGCCGCCCTCGTATTCTACGGACCGCCGCCGGATAAAGACGCCATGAGCCGCATCAAAGCGCCCATATACGGCTTCTATGCGGGGAACGATGCGCGCATCGGCGCGACCGTACCGGATACCATCGCCAATATGAAGCAGTTGGGCAAAACGTACGAGCCGGTGACGTATGACGGCGCCGGCCACGGTTTCATGCGCGCGGGCGAACAGCCGGATGCCACCGAAGGGAATGCCAAGGCGCGCACGGGAGCTTGGGTCAGGGTGAAGGAGATTCTGGCGCGGAAGTGACGCGCTCGATCTACTACTACTACCAGCCGCGACCGGAGAGCGCCGAGGCCCTAACTCTTGTTTCACTCGATATCCAGTACCTCGTGGGTTCGGTCTCCCGCGCGGCCACTCGATCAGCAACCATTCCTCCGCATGCGGTTCCGCTTTCGCGTAATCCCGATGCGCCGGGCGTACGCGAACGGCGGCAAAACGGGATCGCAACTTCCGGTCTCTGCCTTCACGCCGCGTGATTTCTTTGAAAGCCGTGGAGGGCAGGCTCGTCGCCACCTGCTTCACGGAGACGGGTGGATGGTCTGTGCTCCGCTGCAATAGCCGCGGAGGTCGTCCTATCTTTCCGCGGGGCTTGGCTGGTAAAGGCAGTTTGCCGGAATCCCAAACCGTCATCGAACTTTGCACGCCCAACGGCATAGCACAGCCCCAACTTGGTGAGTCCGTCGCGAAACTCGGTGTTGGCGCCGTATGCGGCGTCTGCCAGCACAACCCCACGGGCCACCTCCGCCGCCGCCGCTCCCCGGATCTGGTCCAACGCGATGTCCGGCGTGGTCTGAAATTCAACCTCTTCCGGCACCTGCGTTTGTTCCCGCCGCTCGGCATCCTCGGCCCATTCCTCTGTTGCCGCTCATCGAGACGTATTCCTCTCCCGAGGCGACCGTGCTCGATCCGTTCGCCGGCTCCGGCTCAACGCTGCTCGGGGCGAAGATGCTGGGCCGCAACTGGCTTGCCGTGGAACTCGACGGCAAATATCACGCGGCAGCCGTGAAGTGGCTCGTGGAAGCGGGAAATCAGCCAGGACCGCCCGCTGCAATGCGTGCGCCGGGAATGGCCGCGCGACCCCGCGCTTGAGGTCGAGTCTCCCGACTGCCACGCTCCAGCCGGCGCGCCATGCCGCCGCCCCTCGGGACACAGATGCGCCGTTCACGCCGCCCGCGACCGGCTGGCGATGGCCGGAGGACTTCTGACCCCCTGCCCGCCCGGCGGACCGCCTTCGCCCCAGCATTCGGACGGCCAGCCTTTCCTCTTTTCCTTAACGAGTCCATCGAGCGGTAGTGGGTCGGTTTAGTCCGATCAACCAGTGAGAACGCGGGTGCCTGTTGTATCGCCCGGCAGGACTAAGTGGGTTTGCAACTGGCGTCGAATGTCGGCAAAATCCGGTAGCGGCCGGGTCACTTGGCTGGGTCGGCCTACTGCCGCCGGAAATAATAACTCGTCCAGCCGGCGATCATCCAGATCGTCAGGCAACGGCCAACTCAAGCCTGCTGCCGCGGCTTTCTGCAGGTAAGGTGAACGGTCGCTTGACCGATGGAATAACTGCGGGCGATCTGATTTTGCTGCAACCCCAGACCGAACCGCAGGCGCAGCACTTCCTTCACTTTTCGCATAGACACTTTCTCCTGGGGCACGCAGTTCCCTCCACCTCTCAGTGGAGATCCCTTTCCCCCCGTTGTGTCCAGCGCTGCCTGCTTGGATTAAAACCCGTTCAGAAAATCATTCCGGTGATCTGAATAGCGATTCCGGGCGAAGACGATTTACGTTCCACATCCCGCCGGAATCCTGATTCACATCGCCCCGGAATCCGTATTCACTAATTTCCCGGAACGCTTATTCACATGGCCCGGAAATACGCAAAAAAAGCTAATGAACAGCATCGATCCCAAAGCCCGCGAATGCTCGTTGGAGTGGCGGAGACTTGTCGAGGAAGCCGCGAGGTCTGAGCAGCCGTATAGCGCGATCGTCGCCGCCTATCTGGAGGCAAATCCCCTGCCGGTCCCTCCCGCCTAAGCGCCAGTGCACCGGCGGTGCCGCGTGGCGGCGACCAAAGTCGCGGCGGCAGAGTTTCATCGCCGGCGTCTCGGTGCCGGACAAACCTGCCAAGTCTTGTTGGGCGCACACGAAAGGT
>DATNMW010000043.1:0-2705 GCA_035602155.1 Bryobacteraceae bacterium
GGGTTGCGTCGGCCACCTCCCCCACCCGCCATATTCGACAAGCTGAAGACCGGCGGATTCGATGCGAAGATCGCCAGGTTGTCCGCGTAGCCGTACAGGATGGGGCTGGCCGCATCCACCGTTTTGGAGCGCAGCGCCGACCCAGTCACCTTGAGCTTCTGCGCCGGCGCGATGCCCACGCCCGGGGTGAATCCGAACGTCACGGCGAAACTGGTGCTGTCGCTGGCGGTGATGAGCAACCCGCCCTGGCGCACGAACCCCTGCAGACGTTCGAGGCCCGTCCAGCCGAGGCCCGGACGCATGTCGTCGGTCTCATCCGTTTTTCCCAGGTTCGGGGTGAGCGGCGTCACTTTCCAGGGCAAGGGATTTCCGTACATCGGCAGCCCGTTGACCACCGCCTGCGCATTGCGAATGCCCGGCGGAAAAACGATCACGTCGTATTTGGAACGCAGGCCACCGGCGGATGTCGCGGCGACGGTCTGGGTGCTGATGTAATCGAACGGAATCTTCAGCCGGTCGAATTCCAAGCGCCACCAGCCGTCGCTTTGCGCGCTGAGCCAGGTGTGCATGACGGCGACGCGCGCCGCACGCAAAGGATGGGTTTTCACCGCGGGCGCGGCGGTTACCGCATATGCCTGCACGCCCAGTTCGGCGGCGGCATTGGCCAGTTCGCCCGATGCCACACCGCGCACGATGAACGATCCGCGGTTGAATTTGTGTCCGTCCGATTCAAAAGGCTCTTCCGCGGTTTCGAATGAAGCGCCCGGGAAGCGATAACGCAGCGTGGCGAGAGCGTTGTCCGCATTGTGATTGATCAGGAAAACATCGCCCGCTCCCGCCACTCCGCCCGGCGCCGCAACCGGCCGCTCGACCAGGTTCATGGCGGCGTCAAGCACTTTGGCGTCCGTCACGCGCGCCACCTGCACGTTGCCCAATTCGCCGAAGGTCCAGCCGGTATCGTCGTAGATGTCTTTCTGCGGATCGTTGGGCGCCCAGTATTGGTAATCGAGTAGCGTGTCCGCGATCCGGCTATACGGCTGATCCATGCGCAGAATGTAGCTGCCCGCCGGGAAGGTGCGCGGTTCCGGCTTGGGTTTTTCTTTATGCTTGGCCTCGTCTCCCTCTTTCGCGGCATCGCCGGCAGCATCCTGCCCGCGCTTGGGCGGCGTTTTCTTGGGCAGCATCATTACGGTGAACGGCGCGTTGGCGCGCGAGATCTCGCAGCCTTGTTCCTGCAGCATACGCAACAGATCGGCCTGCGCACCGGGGCGCGGATCGTCCGCCGTAAACACATATGCGGCCGGTCCCTCCTTGCGCGCCTTCTCGATGGAGCGTTTGGACTTCAAATAGAAGTTGCGCAGGAAAAGCTGCTGGTTGGCGCTGAAGTAGGCGAGGCCGGTCAACAGGCCGGTCTCTTCGTAGTTGTTGTTATCGCGCTGCGACCACTTGGCTTTCGGCAGCGGCGGATTCTGCTTGTACCACGTGCGCGCGAATTCGCTCGGCTCCAGGGTGCGCACTTCGGTATCGGCGCCGCCGTTGCCGAAGGTTTCGTAGAGCCGGCTGATGCCGTTGTGCATGGCGGCGATGAACATCAGGTAGCTGGGAGACCAGGTGTCGAAGGTGCCATGCGTGAACACGCCGGGCATGCCGAACGCGGTCATTTCCGAGACGTTGTCCCAGCCCATCATTTGCCATTCGCCGGCCAGGATGGGATCGATCCAGGCGTTGTAGGGACCGTCGCCCACCGTGTTGTCGTAAAGATAGGGCACGGATTCGTGCAGGTCGTGCAGCACCTGCGCCTTCCATCCCACGAAAGTATGCAGCACGTTGCGGGTCAGCGCCAGGGTGAGTCCCATGGCGTCGCGATTGTTATCGTGACCTACGTAGTGGCCCCAATAGATCAGGGGCGGCCACTGTTTGCCGGGGTTCGCGAGGTGCCACTTATAGATATCCACCATGCGGTCGCGGCCGTCCACTTCGACGATGGGGGTGATCAGGGTGATGGTGTTTTCGCGGATGAATTTGATGTAGGCGCTTTCGTCCACCGCCAGCCGGTAGGCCAGTTCCATGAGCGCGGTGGGGGCGCCGGTCTCGGGCGAATGGATGGTGCCCGTGATGTAGTAGATGGGCGTGGATGCGGCCACCAGTTTTTCGGCTTCGGCGTCGTCCAAGTGGATGGTGCGCGGGTCCGCCAGCTTCGCCAGGCGCGCGCGATTTTCGTCGAGCTTCGCCAGTAGGCGTTGGTCCGCCACGGCCACCGCGATCATCTCGCGGCCTTCTTCGGTCTTGCCGATGCTGAAGACTTTCACGCGCGGGCTGGCGGCCTCCAGCATGCGCATGTAGCGATAGACCTCCTGCGAGTAAGGCAGGATGCCGGGCGCGCCGGCGATGTCGCCGAGGACGGCCTTGGGGGTGGGCACGGTCTTGGACGCCGGCAGGTAATCGGTCAGTGGCGAATTGAAGAACGGCTCGGTGGTGTACTCGCGGATCTTCTTGGTGTACTCCTCGTCGACGGGCTGGCTGGCGTCGCGGGCGGGGCGGGGCTGCGCCAGGAGGGGAAGCGCGAGAACGATTGGTAGTATGAGCAGGGTCTTCATTGAAAAGACTATAACAGAGTGGGGCGGACTTCCATGGCGGCGCGGGTCCTCCAGGACCCGCTGGCTGGGGCGCATTGCGTGGGAAGGGATGCGGGGCCCATTTTGGCG
>DATNMW010000044.1:0-14896 GCA_035602155.1 Bryobacteraceae bacterium
CGAGGCCAGGTCCACGATTACGTCGCGGCTACATCTTGTAGCGGCCCATATCCTCGTCGTTCAGATTCTCAAGCCAACGGCGGAGTTCCTTCTCGTTTTCCTTGTCGGAAACCGAGGCGGCCAGCTTGGAGGATTTCAGCACCGTGTCGTCGACGAAAATCGGGCAGTCCAGGCGCAGCGCCAGCGCCAGGGCGTCGCTCGGACGGGAATCCACGCTGATGAGTTCGCCTTCCCGCTCCAGCCAGATCAGCGCGTAGAAGGTTTCCTCTTTCAGTTCGTTGACCACTACTTTGCGCACGCCGGTGTTGAGTCCCAGCAGCAGGCTCTTGATCAGGTCGTGGGTCATGGGCCGCGGAGTGGCGACTTTCTCGATCTCAAGGGCTATGGCATTGGCCTCATAGATGCCCACCCAGATCGGAAGGACCGAATTGCCGCTGATGTCCTTCAGGATCACGATGGGCATGTTCGTGACGGGGTCCATCATCAAGCCGCGAATTTTCATTTCGACTTCCATAAGACCCTCCCAGCTACATTAAACCACATTCGCCACGCTTTCACCGGCCAGCGAATTGGGCCCGGATCGTGTCACGCGCACGTGCATATATTGCCCCACCAGCGATGCGCCGCCGGCATCCGGATGCGTGAAATTCAACGTGCGATTCTGCGAGGTGCGCCCGATCCATTGGCCCAGGGCCTCGTGGCGGCCTTCCACCAGCACCTCTTCCACGCCGCCGATCAATTCGGTATTGCGCCGAATTTGGATGGCGCGCTGCTTCTCATTGAGGATCATGATGCGGCGGGTCTTCTCTTCTTCTGGGATCTTGTCTTCCATTGCCAGCGCGGCGGTGTTGGGACGCGGCGAGTACTTGAAGCTAAACAGCGAATCGTACTGCACGTCGTCCAGCAATTTGAGGGTCTCTTCGAAATCGGCTTCCGTTTCGCCGGGAAAGCCCACGATGATGTCGGTGGTCAGCGCCATGTTGCGCCGGGCGCTCTTGATCCAGGCGATGCGCTGCATGTATTGATCCCGCGTGTAGAGGCGCTGCATGGAAGCCAGCACGCGGCTGGAGCCGGACTGCACGGGCAAGTGTACGTGGTTGCACAGCACCGGATTGGCGTCCATGGCGTCCACGATGGCTTTCACGAAATCGCGCGGATGCGAAGTGGTATAGCGCACGCGGCGAATGCCGGGGATCTCGCCAGTGCGCGCCAGCAGCGTGGCGAAGTCCCAGCTTGCGGGTGAGGGGTCGCGGTAGCTGTTCACGTTTTGCCCCAAAAGCTGGATTTCGGTATATCCGGAATCGGCCAGGCGGCGGGCTTCCGCCATCACGCTTTCGCTGGTGCGGCTGCGCTCCGGCCCGCGGGTGAAGGGCACCACGCAATACGCGCACGACTTGTCGCAGCCTTCGATGATGGTGATGTAGGCGCGATGCGGATTGTCGCGGCGGGTGAACGGCGTATCGAAAGTTTCGTCGGTATCCAGGCTCAGCCCGGTGACCCGGCGATTGCCCGCTTCAAGCTGCACCAGCATTTCGGGCAGCCGCGTGTAGCTGGCCGAGCCGGCCACCAGGCTGACGTGCGGCGCGCGCTCGAAGATCTTTTCGCCCTCCTGCTGCGCCACGCATCCGAGTACGCCGAAGACCTTGCCTTTGCCCGCCGCGCGCTTGAAATTCTGCAGGCGGCTGAAGACCTTTTGTTCGGCCTTGTCGCGAATGCTGCAGGTGTTGTACAGCACCAAGTCGGCCGCTTCCGGCGTATCCACCTGGCTGTAGCCCTTGGCCAGCAGCGTGCCGACGACTTTTTCGGAGTCGTGGGCGTTCATCTGGCAGCCGAAGGTTTCGATGTAGAAAGCTTTCCCCGTCACTGGATCTATTCTAGCTGGTAGCGCGGGCTCCGGCCGGCGCGCTTCTTCCAACCGTGTGCGCGGCACGGGAGGCGCCGCCAACTACCAGAAGAACTCGATCTTGGCGGCGTGCCTCTGACGCACCCGACTAACCGTATGCAATCCACGGCGAGCAGACACACTTGCGCTGTTGCCGCTATTAGGAGAGCATATGAAGGAAGGTGGGAGAGCGCATGAAGGCCATTTCATTTGTAACGTGCACCGTGGTGCTATGCGTCTCAACGATCGCTTTGGCGCAATCGGAGATGCACAAGCCGGATGGTCAACAGCCCGACGCGCAAGGCGCGGCGGCTCAACTGGCGTTCGCTCGACTGAAAACTCTCGCGGGAAACTGGAAAGGCCAGGCAGCGATGGGGCCGCAGCCCGGAATGAACGCCCCGGTGCGGGTGTCGTTGCGCGTCACTTCCGGCGGCGCCGCGCTCATGCACGAGATGGTGCCGGAAGGAAGATCCAACGACCCGAGCAATGGCGATGACGATCCGATCACGATGCTCTACGTCGATGGCGGTCGCCTGGTCCTGACGCATTACTGCGATTCCGGGAAGAACCGGCCGCGGATGGTAGGCAAGTTGTCGCCGGGCGGCAAAAGAGTGGAATTCGACTTTCTCGACGTCTCCGGCGGCACAAGCAATGGATATATGCACCATGCAGTATTCACCATCGTCGACGCCGATCATCACACCGAGGACTGGACTTATGTGTCGCCGGCGGATAAGCCCGGCCAAGCGCACATCGACCTCGTGCGCGCAAAGTGAGGACCAGGACTTCCTGGGACGGCACTCCAGGCGTTCTTTCGCGCGCAGTAATCGCTGGCCAACTTTAAGGATGACGCTGGCGCGGTACGAGCCGTCTGCTAATGCAGGCTGGCGATCTTCTTGCGGATCTCGGCGGCGTCCTTGGCCTCTGGCTGCAGCTCCAGATACTTGGCGTAAGCGTCCTTGGCGTCCTTATGATTCCTGCGCTTTTCTTCCGCCTCGCCCAGGCGCAGCCAGGCTTCCGCAAGGTTGGGATTCCAGTTGGCGGCCTCGCGAAAACGCCCAGCCGCCGCCTTGTAGCTGTGCCTCCTGTAGTATTCGAGGCCGACTTGCAGTTCCTTGTTCGCCTGCAGCGGATTGAAGGCGTACACCTTGGGTTTGAGGTTCGCGTCTTCCTCGGGTGGCTCCTGCTCCACCGGCTGCTGCGCGGGCGGCTTGGGCGCCTGTTTGGGCTGGTCCTGCGCGCGCGCAGGAAGCGCCAACAGGCTGGAAAAAAGGAGAGCGGAGACCCAGCGTGACATAATTAAATTATAGTCGTCCACCGCGATGGATCTACCTCAAGCCAGGCGTGCGGCGGCAGTCAACCCCCGCCATGATCGGAATGCAGGCGTACGTTCTGAGATTAAGGAGGTGGTGGTCGTTGGAGACCACAAGGTCCACCTTGCCATCTACAGCACACTCGAGAATGCGGTTGTCGTCCGAATCGACCGTAACTACGTTTAGGGCGGTGCGCGGAACGACGATCCGAGCGGTCTGGGCTACCACGCGGATGGCCATCGGCACGCGATCTTCCCGCCATGCGAAATCCCGCCGCAGAACCCTTGCCATGTCCCGGACAATTGCAGGTGAAACCACCAGTTCATATCGCCCATCCACGACCGCATTCCAAATGGCAGCATTGCGGCCCTTCGGGTGTGCGAACGCGGAGATGTAGATATTCGTATCGAGGACGACTTTAGGACGTTCGTGGCCGGGAGCGGGCTTCATGGATTACGCGCAGGATGTCGCGTTCCTTAATACCGGCCTTCTTCGCTTGCCCCGCGCCATACGCCATAAGCCGCGCATTCTCCGCGGCGAGTTCACCGGCGCTCATCGGATTCTCTTTCGCCTGCTCGATGATCCGCATCACCGAGTCGGGCGCCGTGCGAGTTCGAAAGCTGGCTTTTCGGCGAACGCCGTTTGGGGGACCGATGGGCGGCCTATTCTTGACAGTGACAGCCATGGTGGTTAATTCGCCCGCCAGCGCCGGGCTCTTCTATAAGGATAGCGGGATCGGGGAATCTCGTCAACCATTAGCGGAACCCAATTTTACCCTTGAGAGGTAAGAGATCTAGCAACGCCTTCCGGATCTGTTCTGCAAGCTTCTCTTTCGTCTCGCGCACCGCTTGTTTGTTTCGGCCCTGGATATCCTCAATGTGTGCCTTCCAGATCCTAAGGATTAGACGCCGCCCCCCGCATGTGACCGCGAGCTTCCGGTTCAGTTCGTCGCGATCCTCCGGGTCCCACTCTGGTTGGCAGTCAAGCGAAAAGCCGAGCGCGTGGGCTGTTTTGTAAACCTCTTCCTCGACCCACTTTGCAGTTCCTGCATCCGTTAGTGCTTCCATTTCCTGCATTCTCCCCTTAAGCGGAAAATCAATCCCCGGAGCAGCCCTTCCGCTTCCGCCCAGTCAGCGTCCATGATGTCGGGAGGTCCGTACTTTTCATGAATGCCTGCCGAGACGATTCCGGGTTGTAGCCCTGCCCGAAACGGCTGCAAACACAACTGAGGCCAAGATTTATTCCCGCGCGGTGCATGTCGCCCTTAAGGAGTAAACCTTCATTCCAAAGCGAGACCACGATATCGATCTGCTGGTTGTCATGGACGCCGGGCATGGCAACCTCGCGGAGGGTCCTCTTGTCCGTAGAGAGGGCGGGCGAGCCTTGAAGCACGCGGTATGCGGCTAGCGCATACGCGCCATTCTTGCTCGGGATCGGTGCACCATACTGGCCAGGCTGCGTGCCACGAATGGCTCCGGCCTCGCAGAGCGCCGGATACGCGTTTCTCGGACATGCCTTCTTCCGGCCGTCCAACGTTCGCGGTGAGTTTGGCGATTGCGCCGAGCCAAGCCTCCCTAGGCGACCGTGCGTTCGGCTGCCGGAGGGACCGAGTCGCGTCAACGGCTGCCCACCATACATTCCCATTCCGTTCTCCAGTAACCCAGATGGAATCCGCTGCCCGTGACATAATTAGATTACAGCCCTCCACCGCGATGGACCTGCGTGACAAAGCCGCCCAGTTGCCTCTGTCGCCCGGCGTGTACCTATACAAGGATGCGGGTGGACGGGTTATCTACGTGGGCAAGGCCAAGAGCCTGCGCCTCCGCGTCCGCAGCTACTTCAACGACGACCGCCTGGCCGATACGAAAACCGGCACGCTCATCTCCGAAGCCGCCGCCGTCGACTACATCCTGGTCGACAACGAAAAAGAAGCGCTGGCGCTCGAAAATAACCTCATCAAGCAATGGCAGCCGCGCTTCAACATCCTGCTGCGCGACGACAAGACCTATCCGTACATCAAGCTGACCGCCGAAAAGTATCCGCGCGTTTACGTCACGCGCCGGCTGCGCAAGGACGGCGCTACCTACTACGGCCCGTACTTTCCGGGCAACCTGGCGCATCGCCTGGTCCATTTCATTCATCGCCATTTTCTGGTGCCGTCGTGCAAGGTGGATCTGACCCGCTACCACCCCAAGCCCTGTTTGCAATATCACATCCATCGCTGCCTGGGACCGTGCGTGCAAGGGCTGACCACCGATGACGCATACGCCCGCGCGGTGCGCGATGTACGCCTGTTCTTGGAGGGCCGCCACGGCGATCTGGCCGCCCAATTGCGCACGCGCATGGAAACCGCATCCGAAGCCATGCGCTTCGAGGAGGCCGGCTCCCTGCGCGATCTGCTGGCCACCGTGGAGGAAATGGAAGAGCGCCAGAAGATGGCCGCGGCCAAGGGCGACGATATCGATATCTTCGCCAGCTACGCCGAGCCGCCGATGGTGGCGCTGAACGTCTTCCACCTGCGCAATGGCCAGATCGTGGACCGCCGCGAATACTTCTGGGAGGACCAGGAGGAATACGACGAGCCGCAATTCTTTTCCGCGCTGATGAAGCAAATCTATCTCGACCAGCGCTACGTTCCCGCGATCATCCACGTGCCCGTGGATTTCGAGGATCGCGAGGCGCTGGAAGAGCTGCTCTCGGAAAAGCGCAACCGTAAAGTCGAGATTCACACGCCGCAGCGCGGCCAGAAGAAGGCCATGCTCGACTTGGTGGAAACCAACGCGAAGCACAGTTTCGATGCCCGCTTTCGGGTGCTGAAGCCCTCCTCGCGCGCCATTCAGGAAGCCGTGCAGGATGCGCTGAACCTGCCCGAGCCGCCCAAGCGCATCGAGTGCTTCGATATCTCGCACATCCAGGGCACCGACAAGGTGGCGAGCATCGTGGTTTGGGAAGACGGGCGCATGAAGAAGTCCGATTACCGCAAATTCATTATCCGCACGGTGGTGGGCAACGACGATTTCGCCAGCATGCGCGAGGTGGTCACGCGCCGCTACTCCCGCTTGCAGCAGGAGGGCCAGCCCATGCCGGGCCTGGTGCTGATCGACGGCGGCATCGGCCAACTGCACGCCGCGGCGGACGCGTTGGAGGCTATCGGAATCATCAACCAGCCGCTGGCGTCCATCGCCAAGCGCGAGGAGATCATCTACGTGTTGGGCCAGGAGGACGAGCCTATCGTGCTCGACCGCTTTTCGCCCATCCTGCATCTGGTGCAATCCATCCGCGATGAGGCGCATCGTTTCGCGGTGACGTTCCACCGTACACGCCGCAACGCGCAAACCCTGACTTCGGAGTTGGTACGGATCGAAGGCGTGGGGGCGCGGACGGTGCAGAAGCTGTTGAAGCATTTCGGAAGCTCCGAGCTGGTGCGGACGGCTAATGAAGAGCAGCTTACCGGCGTAGTCGGGCGGGCGGCGGCGCGCCGCGTGAAGCGGTATTACGAAGACGAACTGGCCGCCCTGGAGCCTAGAACATAGAGCGAGGGCGGTGACGGATTGGCGGGCATCGGGATGATACCGGGCGTATTCACTTACGAGTTTCTAATTCGGCGTTCAAACTAACGCCGATGCACGGGATTGCCTTACGCTCGTCGGAAGACGGCGCAGTGCGCGCCTCTTCCTACCACCCCACCGGCTTCCCCTTGTTCTGCTGGTCCAGCCAGGCCTGCAGCGGCGCGAAGTAATCGCGAATCGCAGTGGCATCCATCTGCGACTCGCCAGTCAGTTTCGCCAATGCTTCCGGCCACGGCCGGCTAAGACCCATTTCCAACATCTCGTTAAATCGCCGCCCGGCCTCTTTGTTGTCGTAGATGGAACAACGATGCAGCGGCTCGCGGCAGCCGGCGATGCGCGCCAGCGCGCGGTGAAACTGGAATTGCAGAATGTCCGCCAGGAAATAGCGCATATAAGGCGTGTTCGAGGCCACGTGATACTTCGCGCCGGGATCGAAATCGTCCTCACCTCGCGCAACCGGCGGCGCCACGCCCTGATACTTGCGGCGCAACTCCCACCAAGCCTGGTTGTATCGCTCCGGCGGGATCTCGCCCGAGAACACCTTCCAGCGCCACTGATCGATTACCAGGCCAAACGGCAGGAACGCCACCTTCTCCAGCGCCTTGCGCAGCAGTAGCCCGATGTCTTTCGATGCATCCGGCGCCTTATCGAGCAGTCCGATTTTGACCAAATAATCCGGCGTCACCGAGAGCGCCATAGTATCGCCCACCGCCTCGTGAAAGCCGTCGTTGGCGCTGTCGCGGAACAGGAACGGCTGCTTGTCGTAAGCGCGCTGATAGAAGTTATGGCCCAACTCATGGTGGATGGTCAGGAAATCTTCCGCTGTGATATCGATGCACATTTTCAGCCGCACGTCCTCCACAAAATCGATATCCCAAGCGCTGGCATGGCAGACCACTTCCCGGTCGCGCGGCTTCACGAACTGCGAGCGCTCCCAGAACGTCGCCGGCAGCGGCGCGAATCCCAGCGAGGTGAAGAAATGCTCGCCGTAGTGCACCATCTGCTTGTAATCGGTCTTGCGGCTTTTCAGGATTTCGGTGAGATCGAAGTCCGGATCGGCATCGCGCGGCGCGGCCAGCGGGTAGACGTTGTCCCAGGTCTGCGCCCACATGTTGCCCAGCAAGTGCGCCGGTATCGGACCGTCCGCCGGCACCACATCGTCGCCGTACCGTTCACGCAGCTTGGTGCGGATGTAAGCGTGCAGCGAGAGGTACAACGGCCGGACCTGCTCCCACAGCCGGTCCAGCTCTTTGGCGAAATCGTCGGGCGGCATGTCGTATTTGGCGCGCCACATGGCGCCGTCGTCGGCGAGACCCAACTCGCGCGCGCCCTTGTTGGCCAGCGCCACATAGCGCACGAACTCCGGCCGGATGGGGCGCGCAATGGCGTGCCATCCCCGCCACGCGTCCAGCAATTCAGCCGGATTGCGGCTGGCGGCCATGAGGCGCGTGAGATCCTCCAGGTCGAGGCACTCGGACTTTCCAGCGGGGCAGTATTTGCCTTTGCCGTAGGCGCCTTCCATGGACGCGGCGATGCGCGTAAGCTCTTCGCTCTCCTTGGCGTCGGCAGGCGTGGCCAGCGTCAGCGAGAGCTTCAGCAGCTTGATTTTGCGGGCTACATCCGGCGGCAGCTTCAGCGAATCGAAGCGCGTGGATTGCTTCGCTAGATCGACGGTTAGGTTGATGAGACGTTCATCGGCCCTGGCGGCCAAAGCCTCGGTGTCGTCGGTGATGTAAGTGGATTTGACCCAGTCGGCACGGCTGGCCTCCACCGACGCGACCAGCAGTCGGGCCTCGGCGTCTTCAATGAACTGCTGCGCTTCGCGAACCGTGGGCGGCGCCGCAGCTTGCAACACGACGGACACCGCGGCGGCGAGCAGAATTAAGGTGCGCTTCATATGCCGTGGATTATTGTAAAACGGCTCACGGATTGGAGCACGGGCGTCACGCCATCGTCTTTTCCCGCGCGTGAATCTCCTGCAAGCTCCACACCCTTATCGGATCGCGCTTCCGTGCAGCCATCGCCTCGGCCGCCGCGCGCGCCCCGCTCATGGTGGTGATGCAAGGCACCCGATGCATCACCGCGCTGCGCCGGATGGCCTTCTCGTCGAAGAAGGCCGGCGCGCCCGCCGTAGTGTAGACCGCCAGTTGAATGGATCCCGCCTTCAACAAGTCCACCGCATTGGGGCGGCCTTCATTCACCTTGAATACGATCTTGCACGCCAGTCCCGCCGCCCGAATCGCCGCAGCCGTTCCGCGCGTGGCCACAAGATGGAATCCCAGCGCCGCGAACTTGCGCGCCACAGCTACGGCTTCCGGCTTGTGGTGGTCGTTCACGCTGATGAACACGGTGCCGCTCTCCGGCAGCGGAGTGCCCGCTCCGATCTGCGCCTTGGCGAACGCTTCGCCGAAGTTGGCGCCCACCCCCATCACCTCGCCGGTGGATCGCATCTCCGGCCCCAGCGCGGGGTCCACGCCCGGAAATTTATTGAACGGAAACACCGGCGACTTGACGAAATGCTGCGGCACCGGCAGCACGCCGGTCGCATCCGTGAAGTCGCGAATCTTCTTGCCCAGCATCAGGCCCACCGCGATCTTGGGCAGCGGTACGCCGGTGGCTTTGCTCACATACGGCACGGTGCGCGACGCGCGTGGGTTCACTTCCAGCACATAGACCTTGCCGTTTTGAATGGCGTACTGCACGTTCATGAGTCCGATCACGTGCAGCGACTTCGCTAGGCGCACCGTGTAATCTTCGATGGTGTCCAGTTGCGCCCGCGGTATGGACTGCGCGGGCAGCACGCACGAGCTGTCGCCTGAATGCACGCCAGCCTCTTCGATGTGTTCCATGATGCCGGCGATCAACACGTCTTCGCCATCCGAAAGCGCGTCCACGTCCACTTCCGTGGCGTCTTCCAGGAACCGGTCGATCAGCACCGGACGGTCCTGCGAAAAGCTCACCGCCTCGCGCATGTACTCGCGCACCATTTCTTCGTCATAGGCGATCACCATGGCGCGCCCGCCCAGCACATAGCTGGGCCGCACCAGCACCGGATAACCGATGCGCCGCGCGATCGCGCAGGCTTCTTCCGCGCTGGTGGCCGAGCCGTTCTCCGGCGCGGGAATACCCAGATCCTCAAGCAGCTTGCCGAACAACTTGCGATCCTCGGCCAGGTCGATGTTTTCGGGATCGGTCCCGATAATCGGCACCCCTTGCCGCTTCAGCCGCAGCGCCAGGGTGAGCGGCGTCTGCCCGCCAAACTGCACAATCACGCCATCCGGCCGCTCGGTATCGAAGATGTTCAGCACGTGCTCCAGCGTCAGCGGTTCGAAGTACAGCCGGTCGCTGGTGTCGTAATCCGTCGAGACCGTTTCCGGATTGCAGTTCACCATGATGGATTCCCAACCCAATTCCTGCAAAGCGAACGACGCGTGGCAGCAGCAGTAATCGAACTCGATGCCCTGCCCGATGCGGTTCGGGCCGCTGCCCAGAATCATGACCTTCCGCCGATCCGTGGGGTCTGCTTCGCAGGCGCTTTCGTAGCTCGAATAGAGGTATGGCGTGAAGCTCTCAAATTCCGCCGCGCAGGTGTCCACGCGATTGAAAACCGCCCGCACGCCCATTGCCTTGCGCTTCTCGCGCACCGCCAGTTCCGCCGCGCCCCAGGTCTTCGAAAGCTGCGCGTCGGAGATGCCGTAGCGTTTGGCGCGCAGCAGCGTTTCTTTGGATACCGCGTCCAGGCTCTCGCCCTCCAATTCGGTCTGCAGGCGGATTACGTCTTCCACCTGCCGCAGAAACCAGGGGTCGATGGCGGTCATCTCGTGAATTTCTTCGGCCGTGTAGCCGCTCTCGAAAGCGAACCGGATGTAGCTGAAGCGATCCGGCGTAGGCGTAATCAGCTTCTGCGGGATCAGGTTCTTGTCCAGCTTTTCCGAGCCGAACGCCTTGCCGGTCTCCAGACTGCGCAGCCCCTTCCACATAGCCTGTTTGAACGTGCGCCCAATGGCCATTACTTCGCCCACCGATTTCATCTGCGTACCCAGCGTGGTATCGGCGCCGGGAAATTTTTCGAACTGCCACTTGGGAATCTTGACCACTACATAATCGATGGTCGGTTCGAAACAGGCGGGCGTTTTGCGCGTGATGTCGTTGCGGATTTCGTCCAGCCTGTATCCCACGGCCAGCTTGGCTGCAATCTTCGCAATCGGAAATCCCGTAGCTTTCGACGCCAGCGCAGAGCTGCGCGAAACACGCGGATTCATCTCGATGATGACCATGCGCCCGGTCTTCGGATCGATGGCGAATTGCACGTTCGATCCGCCGGTATCCACCCCGATTTCGCGCAGGCAGCGGATCGCGCCATCGCGCATCATCTGGTATTCGCGGTCGGTGAGCGTCTGCGCCGGCGCCACCGTGATGGAATCGCCGGTGTGCACGCCCATGGGGTCGAAATTCTCGATGGAACACACGATGATCACGTTGTCGGCCAGGTCGCGCATCACCTCCAGCTCGAATTCCTTCCAGCCCAGCACGCTCTCTTCGATCAGCACCTCATGCACCGGCGAAAGCATCAGACCGCGCTCGATGATTTCGGTCAGGTCCTCGCGGTTGTAAGCGATGCCGCCGCCGCTGCCGCCCATGGTGAAGCTGGGTCGCAGGATGCACGGGTACCCGATACGTTCCGCGAACGCCAGCGCTTCCGCCTCGCTTCTCACCAGCTTCGAGTGCGGCGTTTCCAGGCCGATCTTACGCATGGCGTCTTTGAACAGCAGGCGATCTTCGGCCTTCTGGATGGCCTCGACCTTGGCCCCGATCAGCTCCACGCCGTAGTGGTCCAATACGCCCGCTTCGGCCAGTTCCATGGAAAGATTCAGGCCGGTCTGTCCGCCCACGGTGGAAAGCAGCGCGTCTGGTCGCTCCCGGCGGATGATCTCTTCCACGTAGGGCCGCGTGAGAGGTTCGATATAAGTGCGGTGAGCCAAATCCGGATCGGTCATGATGGTGGCGGGATTCGAATTCACCAGCACTACTTCGAACCCGTCGCCGCGCAACGCCTTGGCCGCCTGGGTCCCCGAATAATCGAACTCACAGGCTTGGCCGATGACGATGGGGCCGGAGCCGATGATCAGGATGCGGTGCAAATCATTTCGCCGCGGCATCGGTTAACGCTCACCCGCCATCAGTTTCACAAAGTCGTCGAACAGGTAGTGCGAGTCGTGCGGCCCCGGCGCGGCCTCCGGATGGTATTGTACGCAGAACACCGGATGGCTGCGATGGCGGAAGCCTTCCAGCGTTTGATCGTTCAGGTTCATGTGCGTGATCTCGACTTCGCTCGCGTTCAGCGAATCCGGGTCCACGGCGAAACCGTGATTGTGCGACGTGATCTCCACCTTGTTCGTCACCTTGTTGATCACCGGATGATTGGCGCCGCGATGTCCGAATTTCAATTTGTAGGTGCGGCCGCCCACTGCCAGGCCCAGGATCTGATGGCCCAGGCAGATGCCGAAGATGGGGACCATGCCGATCAGCTTGCGCACATTGTCCACCTGCGTTTGGAGCGGCTCGGGATCGCCTGGACCGTTCGAGAGAAACACACCGTCGGGCTGCCGCGCCAGCACGTCTTCGGCGGATGTCAACGCCGGCACCACCGTGACGCGGCAGCCTACCTGCACCAGCCGCCGCAGGATATTTTGTTTGATGCCGAAATCGTACGCGACGACATGGAAACGTGGCTCGGCCCGGGGCGGCACCAGTTCGGAAGGCGAGCACGGCTCTACCGGCTTATCCCAGCCGTAAGGCTTCGCGGTGGATACACGGCTTGCGAGATCGAGGCCGGCCATCGTCGGAATCCGCCGGGCTTTTTCGACCAGCTTGGCGCTATCCGTTTCCGCGTTGGTTTCAAGGGCGGAAAGCACGCCGCGCATCACCCCGCGCGTGCGCAGATGCCGCACCAACGCGCGTGTGTCCAGTTCGGAGACTACTGGGATGCCGTGCTGGCTCAGAAACTCGCGGGCTTCCTCGTCCGACCGCCAGTTGCTGGTGATGCCGGAAAATTCGCGCACCACCAAACCCTCAATAAAAGGGTGTGCGGATTCATTGTCGGCGGTGTTGGTCCCGTAGTTCCCGATTTGCGGATTGGTCAGGATAACGATCTGCCCGGCATAGGACGGATCGGTGAAGATTTCCTGGTAGCCGGTGATGGCGGTATTGAAGACGACCTCGCCGGATCGCTCGGCGGACGCACCAAAACTCCGGCCCTCGAAGACGCTGCCGTCTTCCAGGGCGAGGGTGGCGGATGGCAACTCGATTTTCCTCCCAGGAATTGGATCAACTCTAGTTTAGCAGGGGCATGCCGGGCGCGCTAGAATGATCGAATGGCGACTGCGACGATGATGACGTCGGCGGAGTTCCTGGCACAGCCGGACGAGTTCGACCAGAGCGGCAACCGGATCAAGGAAGAACTTATCGGTGGAGAGACTGTAAGAAAGGCTGAACCCTCCAAGCGGCACGATTTAACGAAGAACGACATAGGAGATGCGCTGGCTTTCCACCTGCGGGCTCACCGTGAACTGGGCCTGAGATCCTCATTGAAATCGCATTCAAGGTCACCGGGCACGATACGTTCAGACCCGACGTGTCGGTCGTCCGAACGGAGCGTCTCGCCGAAGAAGGCCGCATCGTCAAAGGCGCACCGGAGATCGCCGTCGAAGTAATCTCGCCGACGGACACCGTGGACAAGATCAGAGAAAAGATCGCAGCTTATCTGGAGAACGGCGCCAGTTCGGTCTGGATCTTCTACCGCGATGGTACGGTAGCCGTCCATGCCGCTACCAGCGTTCGGGAGTTGAAGGGTGACCAGCCGTTGGAAGATCCGCTGCTGCCCGGCTTTTCCGTGCCCGTCTCCGCCTTCTACTTCCGGCCATAAATCGTGGTCGACAGATTACAATTCCGCCAACCTGAAATTCGGCAATGAGCGTCCGTTATCTACAGTTTCACGGGAGCGGACGGCGACGGGGCCCTCCCCACCGCAGGCGTGGTTGTAGGCAAGAGCGGAACGCTTTACGGCACCACATCGGCTGGCGGAAGCGCCGCCTCTGCATCGGCTTGCCCGGCGTCATACGACGTGGTCTTCCCGGGCTGTGGGATCGTGTTTGAATTGACGCCGCCCTCCACGCCGGGCGGCGCCTGGACGGAAACGGTGCTGCACAGCTTCTCAGGACAGGATGGCGATGGCGCGATCCCGGTTGGCCTGACCCTGAGTTCGAGCGGAGTGCTTTACGGCACCACCTCCGCGGGCGGAACCGCCGGAAAAGGCACGGTATTCTCCCTCGTGCCCTGAGGCATTCGATCCCCAGTCATGCCCTACTTCGTAAATGGAGATAGGAGGTCGCCGACCGTGACAGGCACGGCTCTGGAGGAAGCCCTAGTGAAAGTACGCCGCGCGTACGCGAATGCCGCACCAACGCGCGTGTATCCAGCTCGGAGACCACCGGGATGCCGTGCTGGCTCAGAAACTCGCGGGCTTCCTCGTCCGACCGCCAGTTGCTGGTGATGCCGGAAAACTCGCGCACCACTAAACCCTCAATAAAAGGGGCGGATCCAATGTCGGTGGTGTTGGTCCCGTAGTTCCCGATTTGCGGATTGGTCAGGATAACGATCTGCCCGGCATAAGAAGGATCGGTAAAGATTTCCTGGTAGCCGGTGATGGCGGTATTGAAGACGACCTCGCCGGACCGCTCGGCGGACGCACCAAAACTCCGGCCCTCGAAGACACTGCCGTCTTCCAGGGCGAGGGTGGCGGATGGCAACTCGATTGTCCTCCTGGGGATTGGATCAAGCCTGGATCAAACCCATTTTTAGCAGGGGCATGCCGAGCGCGCTAGAATGACCGTATGGCAACTGCGACGATGATGACGTCCGCGGAGTTCCTGGCTCGGCCGGACGAGTTCGACCAAAGTGGCAACCCGATCAAGGAAGAACTCGTCGCCGGAGAAATCATTCAAATGTCCCGCGCCTCCAAACGGCACAACACAACCAAGAATTGGATCGGACGGATTCTGTTTAGATATCTGGACGCTCATTCCGGGCTAGGCTTGACAGCCCAGATAGAGGCTGCCTTCGTCGTCAGCCAG
>DATNMW010000045.1:0-6136 GCA_035602155.1 Bryobacteraceae bacterium
AAGATGGACGAAGAGTACTTCCGCATGGCCAAGCTCTACCGGGAGGTGGTCTTGAAGGAGCAACCCGGTCCGAAGCTGGTACAGATCGAAACCGGCCTGGAGCTGGTGGGAAGCAGCGGAGATTAGCCTTGGTGGGGCGGGCCCCATTGGGCGGATCCCCTGGTCCGCGCGGGCGCCCACGTCACGCTTGCCGCTACCTACGACCGCGGCTCCCGCGTCTTCCCAATCGGACTACCCGGCCACAAGGAATTCCAGCCCATTTTCCGAGTGGCGTAATCCGAAGCGCTCCCAGTGAAAGGAGACGCGCCTTTGGGTAATATAGTCTGAAAGGAGGTCTATGTATCGTCTGGCAACCAGCATGGTAGCGGCGGGCATCTGGGCCCTGGCTCTTTCCGCCCAGGCCGCGCCGACACAGAAGTTCCCCGGGGTACCGCAGTTCACCGCGGCACCGCCGGTGGCTGCCGTTGGTCCGGAAGCCGAAGTCGCCCTGCGCCAACTCCTGAACAGTGATGGCCAGCGAGGGACGGCCGTCTGCTCCATTCCGCTGCTGGAAGTGCACGTGGCGAAAGATGTAGAACAGATGCCGGTTCTTCGCCAGCGCGCCGATAACATCGATCGCATGTCATTAGTGAAGCCGCCCACCCCGCCTTGCGAGGAGAACAAGCGCTGAGCGGTACGCTCTACCTGGTGGGAACGCCCATCGGCAACCTGGAAGACATTACCTTTCGAGCTGTGCGCGTTCTGAAAGAAGCGGACCTGATCGCTTGCGAGGATACGCGGCAGACGCG
This sequence comes from Bryobacteraceae bacterium, assembly GCA_035602155.1. GTDB lineage: Bacteria > Acidobacteriota > Terriglobia > Bryobacterales > Bryobacteraceae > Bog-159. The sequence continues at coordinate 789 of DATNMW010000045.1, forward strand.
CAAGCTCCTGGATCGATACGGAATCGGCAAGCCGACGGTCAGTTATCACGAGCACAACGAGGCGGAGCGCAGCCCGGAGTTGATCGCCAAACTGGTCGAGGGGACCACGGTGGCGTTGGTGTCCGACGCGGGAATGCCGTTGATCTCCGATCCCGGCTACCGGTTGGTGCGCGCGGCGATCGATAGCGGCATTCGCGTGGAGGCGGTGCCCGGCGCGTCCGCGGTGTTGACCGCGCTGGCGGCGTCCGGCCTGCCCACCGACAGCTTCCATTTCGGCGGCTTCCTGCCGGCCAAATCCGGCCAGCGTCTGCGTGCGCTTGAAGCCCTGAGAGACGAGACGGCCACGTTGATTTTCTACGAAGCTCCGCATCGTATTGTCGAGGCTCTGGCTGCGGTGGAGCAGGCCATGGGGAACCGGCCCGTGGTGGTGGCGCGCGAACTCACGAAGATGCACGAAGAGTTCCTTCGCGGCACGGCAGCGGAGATCCGGGCGGCGCTTGCGGCGCGCGAATCGGTAAAAGGCGAGATCACGTTGTTGATCGGCAAGGGCAGCGTTGCGCCGCATGACGACACGCCGCTTAGCGAGGCTGTGGAGGCGTGCGTGGGCCAGGGAATGAGCCGCATGGAGGCGATCAAGACGGTGGCGCATCGCCGCGGCTTGTCGAAGCGCGAGGTCTACGGCGAGATGGAGAAGCTCAAATCGGAAGACAGAAAACAAGAGTCAGGAGACAGGAGACGGAAGCCGGACGCGTAGGGCTAGCTCTGCCGCGGCCAGCGCCAACATGAACGCGGCAGCCCCAATGCCTTTGAAATCCCCGACAAGCAGATGGGACACGATGGCTCCCACGAAGTAAAGTACGAGGCCGATCCCCGCGGCGATTCCAATTGGCGGCCACCAGATTCCACCTACGATTCCCATTGCTCCGGCAAATTCGCAGGCAGCCAGCAGCGGAAAGTACTTCAATGGAAGGCCGACGGTTTCGTGGACCACTTTAACCGGAAGCGGATCGCGCCGGATTTTGCCGACGCCGGAAAACGACACCATCAGCGCGAACGCCAAGGTAACCACCAGGTACGCAATATGCATCGCGGCGGTCTCCTTACTGCCCGGCCTTCCCGGTGGGTTTGTCGCCAGGTTTGCCCGTCGAAGCGACCATGACGTTCAGCGCCGAGAGCTTCTGATCGCCGTCTCTGGTTGCGTCCAGCGAGATGTGCATGCCCACCTCGATATCGGTTAGTTTAATCGGTTGATCGTCTTTTGAAAATTTGGTTTTCTTGGATACGCGGAAGGTGAGGCTCTGGCGCTCCGCGCCGGGGTCGGCAGGGTCCAGGTCCAGCGTGAGTTCCTTCTTGCCGATCGTCTTCACGGTCCCATTGAAAGTAACCGCGGGACCGTTATAGGGACCCGAGGTCGCCGTGGCCGAGCCCAGGCGCCGCCGGGAGTACTGCGCGGGCAACCGCGCCGGCGCCAAGACAACCAGAAGCACTGTAAGGGTTGCAACGCGCCGCATGCAACCATTTTCGCAGAAAATGGCGAAATTTCCACTGCAACCTCCGACGGCGCTTCACACGTCTGAACCTGTTAGGACAAAACCATGCCTCGAAATCCCGGATTTACACGCCGCCGACTCCTGATGCTGGCGGCCGGCGCCGGCGTTCAGTCGCGGTTGGGGTTGTATGCCGCCAGTTCGGACTTCTGGAACAAGAAGGAGCCGGCGGAATGGTCTTCCGAAGAAATCGATAAGCTGGTGACCAAATCGCCCTGGGCCAAACAGGTCAACGCCTCCTCCACGGCGATGAGCCGCGGGTATGGAGACAGTGGGGGCGGCGGAGGCGGCTTGGGCGACCCCGGTATTGGCGGCGGCGGGGGGGGGTACCCCGGCGGTGGAGGTTACCCTGGTGGCGGCATGGGCGGCGGTGGCCGGGGCATGGGTGGTGGCAGGCGCGGGGGCGGGCAAATGCCCATATCGTACACAGCCACGGTCCGTTGGGAAAGCGCCAAACCCGTTCAGGAGGCCTTGAAGACACCTCTGCCGGAGGGACTCACGGGCGCTTATGTAATCAGTGTGAGCGGCGTTCCTGTTTTGCAATCGGGCCGCCAGCACTCCGACGATGGAGACAGCGATACCACTGTATCGAAGGGCTTGAGCGATGAGGTTCTGGATCGCATCAAGAACCTGACCTACCTGGAGCCCAAGGGAAAGTCGCCGGCGCAACCCAGCGTGGTGCAAAAAGGGGCGATCGCCAGTTCCGGGAGACCGACGCTGCTATTTGGTTTTCCGCGCGAAGTGGTGCCGTTGACCGCGGACGACAAAGAGGTGACCTTCACCACAAAGCTGGGCGGGATCGAGGTCAAGAGCAAGTTCAACCTGAAAGAAATGATGTATCGTAATGAACTTGCGCTATAGGGAGGTTCGCAGGCTAAAGCACTGTGCCATAAGATTTTACAAAGCCTTAACAGCAAAGGAGTAACGCGTCGGCGTCGGTCCGCGTTTTCAGTTCCATAGGTTTCCGCGGTCCGTCAATGTTGCATTTCCCTTCCAAGTCGGCAATCGCGGACTTCAATGTCCCCGATGAAGTGGACAGTTGCCTGGAACTCGCCCGTTCGACGCAAGCCCTGGTCGCTACGGGCGATCGCTTGATCGCCGCGCGCGCAGCAGTGGATCTCGTCAAGGCTTATGATAGAGTTCTGGAGAATACTCGGCTCGTCCCGCTTTCCCTGCAGGAACAGCAGCGCGTGCGCGATCGACTGACGCCGGTAGCGGAGCTGCTACGAAAGTACAGGCTCCGTTGATCGCCGGGCAACCAACAAGGGGGGTCCTCAGAAGGTGATTCAACAACCGATTCATTCGGGTAGAGTACATGGAAAACGCTTATTCGCTCGCGCACTCTTACTTCTTGTTTTAATGCCGGTCCTGTGTGAGGCGCAGGCGCCGCCGGCCTACACCATCGCGACCATAGCCGGACAACTTGGCCAGCAAGGCAATTATTCCGGTGACGGAGGGCCGGCTACGAACGCGTTCCTATTCGGCCCGTCCGATGTAATAATCGACTCCTCCGGCAATGTCTACTTTTCCGATACCGTGAACAATCGGATTCGCGAAGTCACTCCCAACAGCGGCGCCATCGATACATGGCTCATCAATACGGTGGCGGGCGACGGCACCCCGGGATACGCCGGGGATGGAACGCCGGCCACGGCCGCCGGGACCGAGCTTTACAGCCCAACGGGAATCGTGTTCGACAGCAGCGGCAATCTTTTTGTCGCGGACACCGCCAATTGGGTGATCCGCGAAGTGAACGCCACAAGCGGGAATATCTCGACGGTGGCTGGGGACCAAAGCTTAGGCCAAGGGTTCAGCGGCGACTTGGGCCCGGCCACCGGCGCGCAGCTTTACAATCCTTCCGGTGTCGCCGTGGATCCCGCAGGCAACATCTACATCGCGGATCCGCCCAATAATGTAGTACGCGTGGTGTGCCTAACTCAGACGCCACCTGCCTGCGGCGGTTTGGCCGCCGGTGACATCAATACTTTCGCCGGAAGCTACGTGCAAGGCGCCAACTATACCGGCGATGGCGGACCGGCGGCCAAGGCGCTGCTCAACGATCCCGTAGCTGTGCTGTTGGATTCGGCGGGCGCTAACCTTTACATTTCCGACTCGGGCAACAACGCTATCCGCAAAGTGAGCCTGAGTAGCGGCATCATCACAACAGTAGTCGGCGACGGCACTGGCAATGCCGGTTACCTGGGCGACGGCGGACCGGCGGCCAAGGCGGAACTCAACAGCCCGAAGGGCCTCGCCCTGGATTCCTCCGGCAATCTCTATATCGCGGACCACGACAATTCCGTGATCCGCATGGTGAGTGGCGCGAACGGCTTCATTTACACCATTGCCGGCCACCAAGCCGCCGGTCCCGGCGACTTCGGGGATGGGGGTCCGGCCCTCAGCGCGCAACTGAACTTTCCTTCCGGCGTGGCGGCGTACGGCGGAAAGATCTACATTGCGGACGATGGAAACAACGCGATCCGGATGCTGATTCCCCCGGCGCAGGTTCCGCAGATCGGTGCGGGTGGCGTGGTGAACGACGCTTATTATACGGCACCGGTTGCGCCCGGGAGCATCGCCGCCGTTTTCGGGACTTTTTTCTTGTCCGCCGGATCGTCTGACACGGACCTGCCGCTGGATACCAGTCTGCAGAATCTGTCGTTTCAGTTTAGCGGCGGTACTGCGGCTCCTTTGTATTATGTATCGAGCGGGCAGGCCAATATTCAGGTGCCGTGGGAGGTGGCCGGACAAACGACGGCTACTCTCACACCCACATTGAACGGCGTGGCGGGCGCCGCCCAGACCGTCAACGTGGCGGCCTTCGCTCCCGCAATTTTCACCACAAACGCCCAGGGTAGCGGTCCGGGCGCCATTTTGGACTCCTCCTTTCGCCTGGTGGATGTCTCCAATCCGGCAATCGCAGGCACGACCACGATCCTGATCTACTGTACGGGCCTGGGAGCTGTGAGCGCCAATCAGCCCGCCACTGGCGCAGCCGCTTCCCTCACCGACCTGGCTCCCACAACAACGCCAGTGACGGTTATCATCGGCGGAGTGACGGAAGCTGCGTCGTTCTCCGGCCTTGCGCCGGGCTTTGTGGGCCTTTACCAAGTCAACGCCCTGGTGCCGGCGGGCGTAACCGCGGACAGTGCCGTGCCCGTTACGATCTCCATAGGCGGTGCGATCTCAAACGCCGTCACTGTCGCGGTCGCGGCGCAGTAAAGCAAGGCCGGCAGCGGTGGGGACCCGGCAAGACTTATGATGAAGTTCTAGACAGCATTTGGATCGTCCCGCAAAGCGCCGGGCGACGAACCAAGGGGGTTTCATAAAGGTGATTCGATTCGCTCTCGCATTTCTGGTTATACTGGCGCCGACAATTTGCCACGCCCAAACTTCGCCGCTATACACGATCACGACTATTGCCGGACAGCTTGGCGAGCCCGGCGGATATTCCGGCGACGGAAACGCGGCGACTGGCGCGCTGCTCTGGGGACCGGCGGACGTCATATTCGATTCGACGGGCAATCTCTACATTTCGGATTCCGTCAACGATCTGATTCGCGAGATTAACGCCAGCGGTAAGATCAGCACCTTTGCGGGCGATTGTCCCACGACGCCATGCGCCGGCGCCTTTGCGGGCGACGGAGGAGCGGCCACTAAAGCCAGCCTCAACAGCCCATCGGGAATGACCTTCGACAGCGCTGGCAATTTCTACATCGCGGATACCGGCAACTTCACGATCCGGAAGGTTGCGGGCGGGAGTATCTCGTCGGTGGCCGGGAAAAACGTGGGCGTTCCCTT
>DATNMW010000046.1:0-90321 GCA_035602155.1 Bryobacteraceae bacterium
GGCTACGCGAACTTCGGGCCCACCAGCCTGCGCTACTGTAACATCGGAGCCGGCATGCCATCCAGTTGCCGTCCCATGGTCTATGGCGGCACGGCCGCCGTACTTTATCGCAACAATGGCGACGGTACATTTACGAATGTCACTAAGAAGGCAGGCATCTATCAGCCCAAGGGACTGAATCTATCGGTCGGCGCCGCCGACTACGACAACGACGGGTGGCCGGATTTGTTCGTGGCGAACGACGGCCTGGAAGCATTTCTCTATCACAACGAGCACAACGGCACGTTCAAGGAGATCGCCGTGCCTAGCGGCATGGCCTTGACTGGGGATGGCGGCACCATGGCCGCCATGTGTATCTCATTGGGCGACTACGATAACAACGGCACACTGGATCTGTATATCTCGGATTTCCAGTTGGCCTCGGATCATATCTGGCGCAACGACGGTAAGGGCTTCTTCGAAGAAGTCAGCGGCTCAGTGGGAATCACGGCCCCCACGAAGCATGTCTTGAGCTTCGGCGGCGGCTTCTTCGACATGGATAACGACGGCTGGCTGGACCTGTTCATCGCCAACGGGCACGTGTATGAAGGCGTGGAGAAGGTCTTTCCGGATACCACTTACAAGCAGATCAATTCGCTGTTCCATAACGATGGCGCCGGCAAATTCATCGAGGTGACGCGGGAAGCCGGCAGCGGCTTCGCGGTCCCGCACGCCGGGCGCGGCGCCGCCTTTGCGGATTTCGATAATGACGGCAATGTGGATATCGTGGTGGGGAATAACGACGACCCGCCGCTGCTGCTGCACAACAGCGGCGCTGGGGGCAATCACTTCGTGAACTTCAAGCCGATCGGGAAGAAGAGCAATCGCGACGCCCTGGGGGCGCGGCTGCGGCTTCACGCGGGCGGTATCTCGCAAATCCGTGAAATCGCGGCAGGCGGCAGCTATCTTTCCCAAAGCGACTTGCGCGCGAATTTCGGCTTGGGGCGCGCCACTAAAGCCGACACCCTGGAGATTCGTTGGCCCAGCGGTCTGCGTCAGACCTTCCGGGACATTGCGGCCGATGCTTTCTATGTCGTCGAAGAGGGTAAGGACCAACTCGCACTGCAGAAATTCACGCGGGCGAAACCGGCCGCGCCACCAAAACGTTGAGGCGGGAACTTTCCATCGGCCGCCGGTGTCTATAATAGTTCTAGGGAAGCTCTCCGTGGCCACCTTAATCTTGGACCTGAACGCGCAGCACACGGCAGTGACGGATTCCGACGATCTGGCGCTGGTTCGCGGACTGCGGGAAGGGTCGGAGAGCGCCTACGAAGCCCTGCTGTTGCGATTTCAACAGCCTGTGTACAACTTGGCTCTGCGACTGTTGAACGACCCATCGGATGCCTCCGACGTCGTTCAGGAAGTGTTCCTCAAGGTGTTTCGGAACGTGGGTCATTTTCGCGGGCAAAGCAGCCTGAAGACTTGGATTTTCCGCATCGCCATCAACGAGGCCCACAACCAGCGGCGTTGGTTTTTCCGTCACCGCCACCGGGAAGTCGGAATCGAAGACGAGCAGGAAGAGGCTAGAAGCCGGGCCGATACCCTGGCCGACGCCGCCCAATCGCCCTACGATTACGTGCTTGACCGCGAAAACCTGGCTATGATCGAGGCCGCGCTGGGACGTATCAATCCTACGTTCCGGGCTGCCGTGGTCTTGCGGGATATCACGGATTTGAGCTATGAGGAGATCGCGGAGGTGTTGCAGGTCTCCCTGGGCACGGTGAAGTCGCGAATTCTGCGAGGCCGCGAGGCCTTGCGCCATGAGTTGGGAAAGAAGTTGCAAGCGCAACCAGTGATGCATTGGTTGCCTAAAACGGCCGAGTAGCTGCTATGAGTTGCCAAACGGTGCAAAATTCGCTCTCGGAATTCCTGGACCACAGAATGTCCGGGGATGACAGGACGCGCGTTTCCATGCACGTTGCTGAATGCCGGGAGTGCGCGGCGCGTCTGCGCGATCTTTGCGGGTTGCGCGATGGTCTGAAGAGCCTGCCGCAGACGGCGGTTCCCGAGCGCTTGCGTACCCAATTGCAAGTGCTCGCTTCGCATGAGCGCGCCCGTTGGAACGCAACGAAAACGCTGTCGTTGGCGATGCACACCTGGGCCGACAATCTAAAGCTGGCCGTCGATAATCTGATGCGGCCGCTCGCGGTGCCCTTGGCTGGCGGATTGACTTCCGCGTTGTTGTTGTTCGGCTTGGTCGTGCCCACGCTGGGTTTCCGGCCTAGCGTACGGAACGATGTCCCCACCGGTTTCTATACGGCGGCTACGCTGGTGGAAGTGCCTCCGCCCGGCATCAGTAACGATGAAACCGTGGTGGAGTTGTATGTCGACGCCAAGGGCCAAGCGACGAACTATTCCGTGGAGCGAGGTGAAGTCAGTCCGGCGATGCAGGCGGACCTTACCAAGATGATGTTCTTCGCCAGATTCACTCCAGCTACCTGGTTCGGGCAGCCCACCAACGGCAAAGTGCTGGTCTCCTTCCGCCGCATCCACTATGTGGTTCGCGGTTAAGCTAGCGCCTGCATAAATTGTGGGGCGGTCCCCCGGGGCCGGCGCCCCTGTCTGCTCATGATAGGTTTTTGAAGAGTGGCGCGACAAAAACTCGGCCAACATTTTCTGGTGCGGGCCGCGGTTCTCGAACGCATCGCCCGCGCCGCATGCCCCGCGCGGGAGCCGCTAGTCGTCGAGATCGGTCCCGGACGGGGTGCCCTTACAACGCATCTGCTGGCCCGCGCCGATCGCGTCGTCGCCGTCGAAATCGATCCTTACCTGGTGCAAAATCTGGGGCAAAAAGTGAGGCAGGCGTCTTCGCCTGACGTGAACCTGGAAGTGGTCGAGGCCAATGCGCTGCAGATCGATCTCGCCCAATGGGGACCGGCAACCATCACCGGCAACCTTCCGTACTACGCGGCCACGGCCATTCTGGAGCGAGTCATGGCGCTCGGCCCGATTGTCCGTCGTGGCGTGTTCCTGACCCAGAAGGAGGTAGCCCAGCGCATCACCGCTTCGCCGGGCAGCCGCGACTACGGATACCTGAGCGTGGCTATGCAATTGTCCGCTGACATCGAATTTTTGTTCGAAGTGCCGCCGGCAGCTTTCCATCCACCACCCAAGGTAGATTCGGCCGTGCTCCGATTCGTGCCGCATGACTGCGCCGCCGAATTGGGTATCGAGGACCGGGCGGCTTTCCTCCGTTTCGTGGCGCTTTGCTTCCATCAGAAACGCAAGACCTTGCGCAATAACCTGTCCGCCCAATATGGCTCAGCGGTGGACGGTTGGCCGGAAGTTAACTTGCGCGCCGAACAAATTGGCATTCCAATATTTGCCGCCATGTACCACCGTCTTGTAACATAACCCCAGAGGTGATGTATGCAGCAGAGGGTTTTTCAGGCCGCCGCGATCGGGTTGTGCCTTGCGGGTATGGCGCAGTTTTCCCCACGGCTGGCCGCGCAGATTCAAGAGGAAACGCCCCCTCCGGTACCCAAGATCCTGATGGTGGTGCGGGAGCAAATCAAGGAAGGCCGTAAAGCCGCGCACGCCAAGTCCGAAGAAGCCTGGCCGCGTATCTTTCAAAAGGGTAACGTAACGACGATGTATTACCTGGGGATGACCGCGGAATCCGGCCCCTCGGAGGCCTGGTTTCTGGAACATTACGACTCGTTTGGCGGTATGGAAAAGGCGCGCGCTGCGATCGACGAATCGCCACTCGCGGCCGAATTGGAAGCGGCGAATGCGGCGGACGGCGAACTGCGCACCGGCTCGCGAAGCTTGCTGGCGGTGTTCCGCAACGACCTGAGCTACCATGCGGCGGAGGCGATGTCGTCCTTGCCGAAGTGCCGCCATATGGGAGTCACGGTGCTGCGGATCAAATATGGCCACGAAGCGGACTTGGCGCAGCTTGCCAAACTGCTGATCGACGGGGATGAGAGGTCTAACTCCGATCAGCCGGTGCTGGCTTACCAGGTGGTTTCGGGTGAGCCGTCGGGAACTTATTTGCTCTTTTCGCCGATGGATTCGCTGGCGCGCATGGACACCGCTCCGGCGCGCATGGCGGCCGCGCGCCAAGCTATGGGGGACCGCGGCCAGAAACATTTCGATATGCTGGCGCCGGAGGTAGTGCAATCGACCGAGAGCCTGCTGTTCGCTTTCAATCCGCGGATGAGCTATGTCTCCAAGGAGTTTGCGGCGGCGGATCCTGAGTTTTGGAATCCCAAGCCGAAAGCGCCGGCCAAGCGCAAACCGTAACGTGGGTGTGGGGTACAACGGCAGATCAGTTCCTCAAGATTATCTATGCCGCGCCTGACGGCGTCCTCTTAGCTTCGATGAGCGGTTCGAACGCATCGAGCACGTCACTGCGGGCTTGGCGGAAGAGCGCCGCAAGGATCGCGAGGAATTCCGCGGACTGTGGCGCGACACCCAATGGCAACTCGCAGAAGAATCCCGCGCGGCGGACCAGCGCCTCCTCCAGCGCATTGAAGAGCGCGACCGGGAACCGACCGCAGATTCCGTGAAACGGACGCCCGTATCTCTACATTGGTTTCCGCCATGGGCGAGTTCATCGCCAGCCAAACCCGCAAGTAGCCGGCCGGCACGATCCGCCTGAAAACCGTCCCCAGAGTAGCCAGGGGGCAGGCGTTAGTTGTGGGGCGATCCTCGTTGAAAGGCCCGGCCGTCGAACGAAAGAGCGGGTAAAGTAAAGGGGTCCGCGCGGACCAGGGGGCGGCGGCGCCTGCGACCAGTCCGTATTACTCGTCCATAAGCCCGCCGCTACGGACCCTTCTTCGTTCGAAAAACCAGGGCTTTTCCTAATCGCACCAGGCTGACGAGGGCGTCGGCCGCGGTCCAGGGGGACCGCGCCACTATTCATAGGGGTGCTACTTCACCAGCGCAACTTCAAGTGCGCCTCGAACCTCTCTTCCGACCGCAGCAGTTCTTCCCAGGTGATCGTGCCGTTCCGATAGGCGGCGTTGCGGCCCAGAATCGCGGTCAGGTTGCTCTCCACCGCCTGTTCCGCGTTGTTCAGCAACCTGCCGGTTTGGACGCTATCGACAAACGCCTTGACGTTGTTGATGGCGCCCTGCCGGAAGGTATCGTCCTTTTCCGCGCCCAGCCAGGCATTTTCGCCGGTGATGCGCACCAGGCCGCCGTAATGCGAATCGACGGCGCCTTTGATGCCGAAGCAGCGCACGCACAGATCGCTGAAACTGTTGGTTAACTGGTTCGAGCTGAAATCCGCCTGCACGCCGTTGGGGTATTGGAAGTTGACCAGGAAATGGTCGTAGGCGTCGCCGGTGTCGAAGCGTGTGCCGCTCCAATCCGTGCGGCCGCCCGTACCGTGTGCCGCGATGGGATGCCCCGCGAGGAACCAATTGGCCAAGTCGATGACGTGGATATTCTGCTCGACGATGATATCGCCGCCCAAGACGCGATCCATGTAGAAATTCAGGATGCGCGCTTGGCCGGGGTCCATGCCGGGCTTAGACTTATCGGCTGCGGGCCTGCCGGCGTAATAGAAGACCTGGGCGAAGACGGGCCTGCCGATATCTCCGCGGTGCAGCCGCGCCGCGGCTTCCTGGAACACGGGCCGCGATCGCGTCTGAAAGTCCACCAGGAAGTTGCGCTTGCCTTGGGCGCGCTTGCCGCTTTCGAGGATGCTGCGGCAGCCAGGCACATCCACCGCCACAGGCTTGGCCAGATAAACATGCTTGCCGGCGTCCACCGCGGCGCGCGCCTGCTCGGGATGGAAATAGGGCGGCGTCTCGATGACCACCGCGTCCACTTTCGATTCGATCAGCTCGCGATAGGCGTCCGGTCCGTAATAGGTACGCGAGGGATCCACTTTGAAGCTGGATTGCGTGGCATCCAGGCGTTCGCGAATGACATCGGCCAGGGCCACGATACGCGCGCCCGCGAACTCCGGGAAGAATGTGCCGATCCAGTTGCCGCGGCCGCCGCAACCGATCAACCCTACTTCCACGGCGGAATTGGCTTGGGTCCCGAAGACCGTTTGTGGTTCGAGCAGGAGCACTCCCGCGGCCGCGGTTTTGAAGAAATCGCGGCGGGCTGCCTGCGAGGAATCCGATTCCACAAATACCTCCTCAGCTAGTTGGCTCGAAACATCAGATCTTCGAGAGCCATCCGCCGCACCTGCCACAATTCGCGCTCCTTGTCATCGACATTCAGCTTACACTCGCCCGCGTCGTTAAAAGTCAGAGTCACCTCAAACATCTTTCCGCCATCGCCATCCCGCACCGAAATCGCATGCTCGGCCAGGCTGAATATTACCGACCTCTGCACATCCTTGGCTTGCAGAATAACGGTAAAGTCGTCGCCATTCTCCGCCACCGAAAACTCATACAGGGAATTACTTGGCCGCAGGCCATTGCGAATTTTCACGTCCTCTTCAGCATCTAATCTAATCGCCCTGAATATGTTCGGAAGAGAACATCGGGACCGCTGCGTGACCCAATCGAATTTCGCCGCATCCTTTGGCGCAGCCGTTGACGCATCCGTTTCTGCTTTATCGTCCACTCCCGGAGGTTAGAACGCTTTGCGCCTGCTGTCAATCCCGATACTGGCCCACACCGTACCGGAAACCACCCGCGGGCTGGCGTCGTTATGGCTCGATCCAGATGGGTGAGCTCCACGCAAGCTGGCCATCCTGTTGCAGCACCCGCACGTAATACCAAGCCTTCTCCGGAGCAAAACTGCGGTCGGTGAATTCGAAGCTGGCATGGTTCGACTCAGGGCGCGTCGCATAGATGAACTTCCCGCTCTTGATGAAGTCGATCTGCTGGATCGGCCCTGTGCCCGACACCCGCACGGAAAAGCGCGGCGGGGTGCGCGTGTGGATCTCATCGCCCATCAGGTAGCCGGCCCCTTCGGCCGAGGCGCGGAAATCCAGGATGATATTGTCGGTCGCGCCATAGGCATGCCGCTTGCGAATGGCGTCCACCAGGCCCTTGCGCGTGGCGTTCTCAGCTACCAGAAACGCGTAGGAAATATGCGTGGACCAGTGGTCCGAACTGGACTGCACCCCCAGCTTATAGCCCTTCGCCAGCGCGTTCCACCAGAACCCGGCGGGCTCAAATCCGCTCTTCTGCGCCGGCGGATTCAGGCGCGTGGCGGAGCGCGGCGCGCCTTCATATTCGTAACTGTTGCGATAGCCCTGATAGATTTCCACCAGCGGCTCAACCTCCGGATCGTGGTCGCGAAAATCCGTGCCTTGCAGCGTGGCCGTGGAATGCGGCATGGTGATGCCGTCGTTCTTGTGCAGGTATTCGTAGAGCGCCGCGGAGCCGATTTTGCCGGACATCTCGTCGGCTGGGATGGGCAGCGTGCGCACGCCGCGATGATCGAAAATCACGTTGCGATGCCCGTTCGGGTACACCACGCTGCGCTCGTAGGCATACAGCGGCGTGAAAGCATCCGGCGCCCAGAAGATATCCGCCAGCTTTTGATTCTGCCACCAGGTGAACTCCTGGTCGTATCCGGCCTGGTGGTCCGTGACGGCCAGGTAATCGAAGGCGGCTACGTCCATGGCGTAGCGGTAAAGCTCGATGATCGAGCCATCGTACTTGAAATCCGGCGAGACATCGCTGTGGCGATGCATGTCGCCGCGGTACAGATGGAACTCACGGCCGCCTTCCTGGATCGCATACGACCGTGCGGCTGCCACAGCTTCCCGCTCGTGCGGGTGAATGGGGATGGCTTCCGGCAGCGCTTCCACATACGGTTGCAGCGCCGCGGCGGTCAAGTTGGCAGGCTGCGCCGGCCCGAGATTGGCAAAGTAAATATCCGCGTTCCCAGGCACCTGCGTGGCGAACGGGCGATTGTCCGTCATCCAGGCGGCGCGTATTCCGCCATCGGCCCCGGCCGCCAGCGCCGCCTGCTTTTCGATCGATCCCATGCTGTGCGCCAGCGGCAGAGGAGTGGACCAGGTGTCCGCGCTCAAGCGCGTCACGTAATTTTCCCACGTGATGGGGCTGCCGATCAGGCGGTCGTTGCGCCGGGTCCAGTGCCGCAAAATCATTACCAGCGTGCCCTTGCCGTCGAAAGCAATCTGCGGATGCTCGGCATTCTCCTGCAGGAAGTCCAGCGATGCGACGGCTGGCTGCGCGCGCGGTTCCAGCCATCCGTTTCCACCCCACAGCGCCACGTGAATGTTGCGTCGAAAGTGGAGCGGCGACGCCAGCGGTGTGGGGATCAGGAAACCTTGGTCCTTGCCCCAGTTCACTCCGGATTCGTCCCACGCCACCCACGCGCGGCCTTGATTGTCCACCGCCACGGATGCGTGCGCCTGAAACTGGGGCCCGGCCGTAACCCGCCGCAATACCGAGAGTGAGCCTTGCCGCCAGGTGCGGAAACAGATATCGTAATTACCCTGGTCGTAGGTATCCCAGGCGATGTAGGCGGTGCCGTCCGGGCCTGCCGCGACGGCCGGCTCCCAGTCGTTGGCGGGCGATTCGCTGATCTTCACTTCATCGGACCATGCGCCGTTCTGTAAGGCTTTCAGGTAGATGTCGCTTTGGCGGCCGCGATAGCTCTGCCAGGCGACAAATATGCTGCCATCGGGCGCGGCGGCCGCGCGCAGGAATGTGTTGGAGCCTTCGCTCGTTATCGGCGTGGCGGTCTGCCATCCTGCGCCTGTCTTGCGACGCGCCCAGATTTGCCAGTTGTCGCCATCGAGCTGGCTCCAGAACACCCATAAGCTTCCGGATGCGTCCGCTGCCGCCGCGGTGCGGAAAATCGTGGCAGGCTTGGGCGTCACTTCTTCCGCTTCCGACCATGCGCCGTTGTCGAGTGTGCGCAGCAGCACGCGGTCCGCACGGTCGCGGTAAGCCACCCAGGCTACCGCCAACCTGCCGCCCTGCAAGGCTGTTATGGCGGGCTCGTCGTCTTCGAATTGCGGCCCGTTCAGCTTCTCGACCGTGGGCGCGCGGACGACCGTAGCGCGACCGCCCAGGAACGCCTTCGGTTCGGCGGCGGCTTCGGACAGCGCAAAATCGAAATTCCCTTGGGCGGTCTTGACGGCGATTCGCGGATCGCCCGCCCCGCGGATCGTGGCGTAAACGCCGACCGGATGATAGCGGACCTCGGGAGTGGAACCCGGCGCCAGCTCCATGTAATGCACGTCGGCGTAAGGCGGCACGCCGTCTTGCCGCGTTGTACACTTCCAGGAGTCCGGCGCGGTGACGGTATCGGCTTGCGAGAATTGCCTGCCTTCAATTCCGATCAGTTCGCCGCCGGAAACCGCGATGGACCCGTCCCAGTGCTCGACGGATTTGGCGTGTTCGCCGAACGTGATCAGGACGGTCGCCGCCGCGGTGTCGGAAGCGGAAGCTTGTGGAGCGGCATCGCCGCGGATGAGAAGCCAGGCGCAGGCTCCGGCCAGGAATAGAACGGATAGCAGGATTCGTCGTAGCATCATAACCTCAAATCCATCGCGAGGCCGCGAAGATCATAGCCAGCGTGAGACCGGCAATGGCGAACTCCCCGATTGCACCGACTGCCAGCGGGCGCAGACCCTGTTTGCGCATTTCACGGATATTTGTCTGCAAACCCACGCCTGCAAAAGTAAGCAGAAACGCCCAGCGCGACAGATTGGCCAGATCGGCAATCTGCGGCTTGGTGAATGCGCCGACGGTGGCAAGAAGCGAAATCAGCAGGAATCCCAGGACGAACTTCGGGAACTTCTGCCACAGGAACGCGGCCTTGTTTTCCACGCCCTTGTGGTGACTCTTGCGTGCCCAGTAGATGGCGTAGCCCAGCACCACGAAACCGATAGTCGCATTGCGCGCCGTTTTGGCCAGCACCGCGAATTTCGCGGCCGCATCGGAATAGAGTGCGCCGGCTGCCGTCGCTTCGGCCGTATTGTCCACGGCCAGGCCCGCCCACAATCCGAAGGCATGATCCGAAAGTCCCAGCGCATGGCCGATGGCCGGGAACGCGAAGAGGCTGAACGCGCCCAGCGCCAGGATCGCGGCAATGGCGTAGGAGGCGTCCTCGTCGTCGGCTTCGATAGCGCCCTTGGCCGCGATAATCGCGGAAACGCCGCAGATGGAAGATCCGATGGCCAGCAGGGAAGTCAGTTTCGGCGATAGCCGCATCCATCTGCCGAGGGCCGTCATCAGCGCGATGGATACGGCCAGTTCCACCGCTACGCACGCCAGGCTGACGCCGCCCAGCTTCAAGATGTCGCCCAACAGAAAGCGGACGCCCAGCAGCACGATGCCGGTCTTCAGCCAGAACTCGTAAGTCGCCACGCCCGCCCGGAAAACAACGGGCACGCCGATGGTGTTCGAGAGGATCAGCCCGAACACGATGGCCCACAAAACGTACTCGATGTTCGGCAACGCGAGGTGGTGCGCCTTGCCGTACCGGGCGATGGATTGTTCGGTCAACTTGCCCAGAAGTCCTATGGCGGCCAAAAGCGCGACGCCGGGAAGCAGTCTCAGGGTCCGGGTTATGGACTGGCTCATGTTTTTTCCGCGCGTCCTACCATGGAATGCGCGGCAGGATATTAAATCGGACCAGCGCCGCAGCGGCTAAAGCCGCGATTACGGACCACCAGTCTAGTGAGAGCTTTCGTTGGGTTGGCATTAATTCCTGCTTACTTCACCGCCTCATATGTAATCCACAGCGGCGACGCCCACACAATCTCGCCGTTCTCCTGCTCGCCCCGCACATAATAATAGCTGGTCTTCCCGCTCTCGGGCGAATTGTCGCGCCACGAAAATCTGACGGTGGCGGTTCCAGGCGACGAAGTATACACATACTTGTTGTCTTTGATAATCGAGATCTTGGAAAACGCCGCGGTACCCTTCAGATAGATATCCATCCCCGGAGCCTGCGACGTGGTGAAGGCGTCGCCCATCATATGATCTCCGCTGCGCACGTCGGCCAGGATATCGTCCGTCGCCCCGTAGACATGCCGCTTCTTGAAAGCCTCCAACACCGATTCGCGCGAGGCGTCCTTGGCGTACAGGTTGCAATAGCTCATGTGCGTCGAGACATGGTCCGAACTGGCCTGGAATCCCAGCTTATACCCCTTCTCGAGCGCCAGGTTGACGAAGCCCTTGGGCCGCCATCCGCCGATCGAGTCCTTGGCGTCGTTCGATCGCGGAGCTTCCGGCATCTCGTAATTCTGCCGGTCGCCTTGATAGATTTCCACCACCGGCTCGACCAGCGGATCGTTGTCGCGCCAGTCCGTGCCCATCGCCGTGGCGCTGGTGTGCGACGCCGTGATGCCATTGAAATATTTCAGATAGGCGTAAAGCATCTGGGTGTCGGGAGCGTGGCCCGTGTAGTTTTCTTCGGTGGTCGGCAGGCGCGGCAGAGGCCGGATGCCACGCTGGGCGAAGATCATATTGCGATGGCCCTCCGGATACATCACGCTGCGCTCGTAGCTGAACATTGGCGTGAATTTTCCCGGCGAGTGGAAAACGTCCGTCAGTTTCTGCGAAATCCACCAGGAATATTCACGCGCGTCGCCGTTGTCATGGTCGCAGCAGCCCACCCAGTCCATCTTCGCCGGGTCGATCATGTAGCGGTACTGGTCGATGATGGAACCGTCCCACGCGCCATCCATGGAGATCTCGCTGTGCCTGTGGAATTCGCCGCGCAGGATGCGCAAGCCCGCCGGACTGCGGTATTCGCGCAACGCCTTCACCGCCTCGCTTTCGCGCGTATGCACAGTGTCGCCGGCCACGGTCACTGGAGCAATCTCCTTTACGCCCCCCGCGCCGGCCGCCGGACCCAGAGAGACTTCGTTCACAAACAGGTCGTTGTTATACGGATCGTTGGGGATGCTGGGATTCAGATAGAGTGGAAAGCTCCGCTGCACAGACCGCGGGCCCAGCAAGCTGGCCGCCATCTGCGGGTCCAACCCAATGATGTAGTTGCCGGCCAACTGATATTGGCTGCGCCAGTCGGACGATCCCACCAGTCCCAGCGTGCCGCCAGCGCGCGAAAACAATGCCGGCCGGTTATCCAACAGGTTGTCCGAGTGAGTCAGGAACACCGGCTTCGACCACGACTTGCCGTCATACGACACTACATACTCGAACCACACCGTGCCGATGGGCGACCACCAGATGGGGTAGAGCGTCCTGTAAGCCAGCCAGATGCGGCCGGAGGCATCCACTAACAGCCGCGGATAGTTGTTGTGCGCCGCTGTAACATTGGCCGCCGACACATTCGGCCGGCGGTTCTTCGCGAAATCGAGGTGCTTGTCCAGATCCTGCGCGTCTTTCTGCGTGTTCCAAGGATCGTAAGGCGAGGGAGCCACTCCGGGCAGCACCGCCCCCAGATCGTCCGAGGTCTCCACTACGCGGCCGCTCGGCTCGAAGCCGCGTAGCCGTATGACAATCCCTTGGTAGAGCGCCACGCCAGGCGTTTCATAAGCCCCGAAATCCTTGCCCCAGCCTTCTCCGGCTTCCTCGTAAGCCACCCACAGACGGCCGGATGGATCGTAAGCCAGCGAAGGATACGCTTCAAAGCGCGCGGTCGCGGCAACCGGAGCTTCCGCACCCCATTGGCCGGTTGGCGTCGCGGTCCGCATGAAAATGTCGTAGTTGCCGTTGCGGTAGGAATCCCAAGCCACTGTGATGCGCCCGGTCCCATCCGCCGCGATCGCCGGATCCCACTCGTTGCCGCTTGAGTTGGAAACGGTAGCCGGCGCGGTGAAGCCGCTGCCCCCCTGCCTCGACGCGAAAATCGACGCTTTGCCATCGCGCCAGCCCTGCCATGCCACCCATACCCGCCCGTCCGAGGCTGCCACCGCCACGGGATCCACGTCCGCGCCCGGCTCGCGGGAAATCCGCACGCGCGTGCCCGGTTTGCCGTTCTCGATCGCGCGCGCCCGAATGTCGAAATTTCCGTTGTCGTTCTGCGACCAAAATACCCACGGCCGCCCCTTGCCATCCACCGCGATGGCCGTGCGGTAAAGGTCCAGCCCGGCTTCGGTAATGGCTATCGGCGGACCCCACTTCTGCCCGTCGAAATGCTTTACCAAAATCTGGTCGCCGCCCGTAGGCTGACGCAGCGGCTCGAAGTCCGTGATGGGCTTCTCGCGGTCCGCGCGGATTTTGTTGTGATCCTTCGAGTGCTTGAATTCAACGTATGCAACCCACGCGTTGCCGCTTTTATCCAGCGCCACCGAAGGGTAGTCTTGCTCCTCCGGCGTATCGGTCAGCCGCGCTACCGGCGGCACGCGGTCCACCTGCACGCGCCCATCCAGCAGCGCGATCGATTTCCCGTACGGAATCTGGGAAAGCTGGAGCGAAAAGCTGCCTTGCGTGGTGGTCACGTCCACGGTGGCGTCCTGGCGTGCATCGCTCAATTGCACCACCACGCCGTTGGGCACGATGGTTTTGCCCGGCCCGTAGAAGATGCCGCCCAGGAACAGTTGCGCCGGGTGCGTGGAGAGCTTCCATCCATTTCCGGAGATGCTGTCGCCGGCGTCGAATCGCCATGGCTCAATGGCCGCGATCTGTGCGCCGCGCGCCGCGAGTGAGCCATCCCAGCGTACGGAATCCTTGTCTGTCACACCCAGCAGAATGCGTACGCCAACACGGTCCTGCGCCGATGCGCCGGAAGCGCCCCAGGCAAGGGTCAAACAAGCAACTGCATAACGAACCGAATGAGTCATGACGTCACAGTTCTATTTCGTTGAAGGTTCCCTTGGTGATGTCCCAACCCGACGAGATGTACTGCTCCAGTTTTGCCTGTAACCTCTCGATCGCGGCCGGATTCTGCGCCGCCACATCCACCAGTTCGTCGGGATCTTTCTTGCGGTCGTAAAGCTGCGCCTGATAGTGCCCCTTGTATTTCTCCCGATTCCAAACGGCGGAGTAATTCCACTCCTGTGTGCGTACCGCGCCCACATAACCAAATGCGCTGACCACGTGGTCGCGGCCATTGGTACGTTCCCCGGTGACGTAAGGCCACAGGTCTTCGCCCGTCACCCGCGGCGAGGGTTTCAGATTCAGCCGGCCAAGCACCGTGGGCACAATATCGAAGTGCTGAATGAAGCCGGATACCCGCTTGCCGGCATACTGCTTGTTGGGAAGGCGCACCAGCAAGGGCACGTGAGTGACCTGCTTACGGATGCGGTCTTCGCCTTTCACGAACTGCCCTTGCTCGCCGAGCATCGCGCCATGGTCGGAAGTGAAAACAAAGATGGTGTTCTCCTTCAGACCCAACTCCTCGGCGGTATTCAACACCTGTCCGATCCAATAGTCCACGTTGGATGCTTCGCCCGCGTAATTCGCGCGTAAGCGCTGAAAGCCTTCCGGCGGCAGATTCAGGCGCTGGTACGGCGGCTCCGGCCAGCTATGCGGGCCTGGGTTTTTCGAGTACTTTTCAAGGAAGTAGTCGGGCGGATCCCAAGGCTCGTGCGGATCGAAGGATTCGATGTGCAGCAGGAACGGTCCCTGATCGTGATTCTCCTTCAGCCATCGCACCGCGTCTTTGGCGGTCTGCTCGACGATGGAATCGCCATACTGCAGCCAGCGCTTGCGGTTGGCTGTATAGCGGTTCAGGAAAGTGAGAAGGCCCGGATTCGCCTGATGCGCCTGCTCCAGATAATCCGCCGGATAGAGCCGGCTGAAATCCGGCGTCTCGCGCGGCGGCTGCGCGTAATAGTCGGTTTCCTGTCCGCGAATCCACTCCCAATATGTATAGCCGCGATGGAAATTCCGCCCCGGCCGCTGTAGGTGCGGAAGATCCGCAATCAACGCGGTGACGTAGCCGGCCTCCACAAGCGTTTCGGCGAGCGTGACGTCCTCATTGTAGAGATGGTGCCAGCCCGGGGACGCGCCCGGCCCGGTTTCGTGCTGAAAGTAGGCGTGCGTGGGAACGATGCGCCGGCCTGTGTGAAGGACCCGGCGCGTGGGAATAGTGGGCATCCCCTCGGGATACAGATCCTCGAAGATAATCGACTCTTCGGCCAGCCGGTTCAGGTGCGGCGTCTCTACCCATTGGCTGCCATAGGCCGCCAGATTGTCGGCGCGAAACGTGTCCGCGACGATGAGGATCACGTTCAGATTGTTGCCTTGCTGCTTGGGCGGCCGCTGCCAATGTGAGCCGCAGCGTTCGGATGCGGGGGGCGCCGCCGCGCGGGCGGTTGGAATTCCCAGATTGGCCGCGCCCGCGAAAGCCGCGCCAGTCTTGAATAGATCCCTTCGTGTGGTCTTGTTCATGAGTGCACCTAAATTTCACTTATTTCTATCGACATTATTATGATTTGCGTTGGTTGTCAACCGACCGATGGGTGCGTCATCCGGCGGGCTGGCAACGCCGATTCAAGGTAACCGCTCCCTGACGGTCGCGGCTCAGCAAATCGTGCGAAATCAAAGCGACTGGTACCGAGCCGCAACCGTCAGGGAGCGGTTTCCCAAAACGGTTAGGCGCCCATTCGCGGCGGCTCGGATGCAATACCTGATAACCTAACTGACGATGCCACCGCATCAGGTTCGATTCGCTAGTCTTACGATCGCAGGCTTCCTGGCAGTAACTGGTTTCGATTTAGCTACCGGCTTGGAACACTGGCCCTTCGGCAGTTACCCCATGTATTCCACGCTGTACTCCGAACATCTCTCGTGGCTGAGGCTCTATGGGGTGACCGGCCAAGGCGAGTTTCCCTTACACGCCGACCGCGACTTTGCGCCATTCGATGAGGCGCGTTTGATTGTGGCGCTGCAACGCTTACAAAGCGCGCGCGGAAGAAATCAGAAGCTTGACCTGGCGCTTCGCAATCTCATGCGGTTGTACGATCGCCGAAAAGCTCTGCGCGCCTTGCGCTTGTACTCAGTGAGATGGGCGCTGCGGGCGGGCTTGCAAGGCTCCGAACCGCCCCAGGAGCGAACCCTGATCGCCCAGGTAACCGCGGACCAACCCGAGGCCGGGCGATGAGCCGGACAGCGGCGAAGCTCTTCCGAATATGGCGTCGCTATTGGTTCGCTCCGGAAACCGCCGAAGAACTTGCGTTGGTGCGCGTAGTCAGTTACGTTCTGCTGCTTGCGATCTATCTGCCGCTCGACGACCGTGGCTGGACACAAGTTTCCCCAGTATTCTGGATGCCCATCTCATTGTTCCACATCCTCTCCGGCGCTCCGCGCGATCCCACGCTGATTCGCGTTGTGCAAATTCTATGGAAAGCCTCGCTGCTTAGTTCGGCGACGGGATTTCTCTCGCGCCTGAGTATGGCGACTGCGGCGGCGCTCGGTTTCTTTCTCTTAGGATTGCCTAACTGCTTCGGAAAAGTTCATCATCTCGATGGATTTCCAGTGTTACTCCTCTGCATCCTGGCGGTGTCGCGGTGCGCCGATGCGCTATCGGTCGACCGGGCGCTACGCGGCAGCCGGGCAACGCGGGCCGGCCCTTCTTGGAAATATAGGTGGCCCGTACGGCTCGCGCAGACGCTTTTCCTCCTTGTGTTTTTCGCGGCTGGCTGGGCAAAGGTCCGGAATGGCGGACTGGCCTGGATGACCGCCTCAAATATGCGCTCCATCTGGTTGGGAGAGCTTTTCACCCACATCCCGCCCACCCGGCTCGGCAGCTTTCTGGCCCAGTCGACCTGGCTGACCCAGTTTGCTGCGGTAGCCACCGTGATCCTCGAGTTGTCCGCACTGCCCGCCTTATTCGTCCGGCGCCTTCGTATGCTCACTCTGGTTGGACTCCTAGGCTTGCAGACGTGCATCGCATTGATGCTGGGCGTGTATTTCACGCCGCATTTGGTTGGATACGCTCTCTTCTTGCCTTGGGGGCGGTATTACACGAAGCTCTTCCAATCGCGTATCCTTGTCTGATGGCTGTTGAATCGTTTGCCGACGCCCCGGCCGGTCCCCTTACTGTAGCCCGGCGCCCGCCGGTCCGGCAGCAGGCCAGACCCCCGCTTCTTTCCGTCGTGGTTCCTACCTACAATGAGGCGGCGAATATCGGACCGTTTCTCGAAGCGCTAAAGGCCGGTCTGGATCCGGTAACCGCCGGCGGCTACGAAGTGATCGTTGTCGACGACGAGAGTCCCGACGGTACGGGCGAGGTTGCTACCCGGATTTCGGCCAGTTGGCCCGACCTGCGTGTTGTGCGCCGAACGGGAGAGCGGGGCTTGGCCAGCGCCGTCGTGCGGGGTTGGCAGATTGCCCGCGGCGATGTGCTGGCTACCATCAACGCGGATTTTCAACACCCGCCCTCGATTCTTCCGGAAATGTTCCTGAAGATCGAAAACGCGGACCTGATCGTCGCCACTCGGTACGCGGCGGAGGGTTCGGTGGGACGATTTCCACTACACCGCCAATTCTTGTCCGCGTCCGCGAGACGCGTGGGGGCGTTCCTTGTGCCCAAGGTGTTCCGCAGGGTCAGCGACCCGCTCAGCGGATGTTACATGTTTCGCAGGCAAGCGATCGAGGATATCGAGCTGCGTCCCACCGGATTCAAAACGCTGATAGAGATCCTCGCGCGAGGGCGTGTGGAAAATATAGCGGAGTGCGGGTACACCATGCAAAAGCGGCGGAGCGGACGAAGCAACGTGCGGGTACGGCATTGGTTCGCGTATCTCGAACAACTGCGCCGTATCCGCGGTGAACTGCAACGGCGGCGAACTTGATGCCCGTTCCGGCAAGGCGCTGGGGCCCGGCCGCCACGGCTCTACTCGTTTGCTTATTGGCGGTGCAAGCGGCCGCCGGGATACTCAATGCCCCCGCTTTCGTTTGGAACGAAATCAGGTTGGCGCGCTCCCTGGCTCTATTGCACGGGTACAGCCTCTATCCGGATCGGAACGCAACCGGCCCGGTAATCGGTACGCTGCATACTCCGGTGAGTCATTGTCTATACTTAGCGGCGGCCGGATTTCATAGTCCTACCGCTGCGTTGCTCTCGGGATCGCTTCTGACCCTGCTTCTCGTGTTTATACCGCTAGGTTGGGTAGTGCTTCGCGCCACGGAGGGCGCCCGCGACCGTCTGTTAGTGTCTGCCGCCGCGTTTCTGTTCTGCGGATTCCCGATCATGCAAGCACCCGGCACTTACCATACGGCTACCATGATTCACACAGATGCGGCCGCGCTTGCTTTCGCCACTCTAGCTTGCGGCATATTCTGTAATCCGCGAAAACCCATCACAGTGCCGCAGGCATGGCTTGCGGGCGCGGGTTGTGTCCTAGCCGTGGGAAGCAAGCAGACCATGGCTCCCATAGTGCTCGCCGTTGCGCTTTTCTTGGCAGTCGCCGCCGGCGCCCGGCTGCTGGCTCATTTCGGAGCTGCGTTACTAGTTGGCGGGGCGGTACTGCTGGCGGCGATCTTGGCCGTTGTACCGGCGCATGACTTCTTATTCAACACCGTGACACTCGCGGCGCACCGGCCCCTTAAGTATGGATATTTCGGTCTACTCGGAGAGTCTTACCGGGCGGCAAAACAAGATGCGCTGCCGGCGGTTTTTCCCATGCTGCTCCTGGCAGGCTGTCAGTGGATGCAAGTGGGCCGCAGGCCCCATTTGCGTGACTTCGTTCGGTCGAATCGGTGGCTTGCGTTCGCACTCGCGGCGGCGGCGCTGATTCCGGTAACAGTCAAGGCGATCGTCACCGTGGGCACGGACGTTAATCATCTGGGAATACTACTCTATCTCTTGTTTGTCGCGGCGGCCCTGTCAATTGAGCAGTGCTTCGCCGATCCCGATAACTCCTTCCTGCGCGTCAGTGCCTGGATCTGCGCCGCCCTGGGAATATTAATCGGAATCGCTCCGGGAGCGGCGCTCAGCCTTCCGTCGCGTCTGCGCGATGTTCACAAGAATGCGGCGGAGGCAGCGCTGCATTATGAGTTGCGTCACCCCGGGCGCGCATATTTCCCTTGCAATCCGATGGCAAGCCTGCTATCGGAAGGAAAGGCATATCATGTGGACTATTCGGTCTACGATCGCGAGATTGCCGGATACCCTCTGACCTCGCCTCAATTCGAGGCGGGCCTTCCCTCCGGATTCACGGTCATCGCGATTCCACCAGGAGAGCGGCCCGTGTCGCGCGCGCTACGAGATATGTTACAGCGTTTTGCGCTTGTTCCCGACAACGAATTGCCCGGCTGGACCGTCTATCGGCGACAACCGCCGCCGGCAATGGCTCCGATGATGAGAAACGGCTCCGCGCCCGACGCAACCGCCGCCGGCAGTGGGGCGTCCGGCGGCTCATGGGACAGATCCCGTTCGCAGGCGAAG
The DNA here is from genome assembly GCA_035602155.1 of Bryobacteraceae bacterium. Classification (GTDB taxonomy): domain Bacteria; phylum Acidobacteriota; class Terriglobia; order Bryobacterales; family Bryobacteraceae; genus Bog-159. The sequence goes on from DATNMW010000046.1 coordinate 19,243, forward strand.
AACCTGACGAACGGCCGGCGGTGCCCGGTGACTTGATCGCGGATGGTTCCGCGTAGCGGCGGATAGCGCTCCTCCAGCGCATCGAGGACCGTGCGCTGCGTGACCTCGCCCGCGACGTCGAGCTGCACTTCGCCCGCGACGCTCGCCAATATGCGCAGGTGCGCCGGGAGGGCCACCCGGATCATGGCAGCGTCTGGATCTCAACCGAAAGCACGGCCGGAAGATCCCGCACGATGGGGGCCCAGTGGTCTCCGGAATCGGGAGAGCAGTACACCTGTCCGCCGGTGGTGCCGAAATACACGCCGCACGCGTCCAGCGAGTCCACGGACATGGCGTCGCGCAACACGTTCACGTAGCAGTCGCTTTGCGGCAGGCCGTGGGTGAGCGGCTCCCACTCGTTTCCACCTGTACGGCTGCGGTAGACGCGCAACCTGCCTTCGGGCGGATAGTGCTCGGAATCGCTCTTGATGGGGACGACGTAGATGGTATCCGGCTCGTGCGCATGAATGTCGATGGGGAACCCGAAATCGACCGGCAGATTGCCGCTGATCTTCTGCCACGACTCGCCGGCGTCGCCGCTGCGCATCACGTCCCAATGCTTCTGCATGTAAAGCACGCCGGGGCGCGACGGGTGCATGGCCACGTGGTGCACGCAGTGGCCGACTTCCGCGGTTGGGTTGTGGATATACTTGGAATACAAGCCACGGTTGATCGCCTGCCAAGTCTGGCCGCCGTCGTCACTGCGGAAGGCGCCCGCGGCGGAGATGGCGATGTAAATGCGTAGCGGGTCGGCGGGATCGAGGATGATGGTGTGCAGGCACATGCCGCCCCCGCCGGGCTGCCAGTGCGGGCCGGAGCCGTGGCTGCGCAATCCGGAGAGTTCCTGCCAGGTCTGACCGGCGTCGGTGGAGCGGAACAGGGCGGCATCTTCTACGCCGGCGTAGACGGTATCGGGATCGGTCAGGGACGGTTCGAGATGCCAGACGCGCTTGAATTCCCAAGGGTGCGGCGTGCCGTCGTACCACTGGTGCTTGCCGGCGACGCCATCGTAGACGAATTTGTTGCCGACTGGCGCCCATGTTTTGCCGCCATCGTCGGAGCGCTGGATCAACTGGCCAAACCAGCCGGTGGATTGCGAAGCATAGAGGCGATTCGGGTCGGCGGGCGAACCTTTCACATGGTAGATTTCCCAGCCCCCGAAATGGGGGCCGCTAACGTCCCACTGTTGGCGCTTGCCGTCCGCTGTGAGGACGAATGCGCCCTTGCGTGTGCCTACCAGCAATCGGACTTCGCTCATACGGTTTTTTCCTGGACAGGCCCGGAGGCCTGTCCTACCGGGAGGCCTGCGATTTCCAATACGGGCCGGATTTCGACGGTGCCCTTGCGCGCGCCTGGAATGCCGGCGGCGATGCCGATTGCCTGGTCGAGATCCTGGGCTTCGATCAGGAAGTAGCCGCCGAGCTGTTCGCGGGTTTCCGCGAATGGACCGTCGGTGATCAGGCGTTTGCCGTCGCGCACTTGGACGCTCGTGGCCGTCGACACCGGCTGCAGCGGGGCGGTGGCCAGAAACTGGCCGTCCGCCTTAAGCCGATGCACCAGTTGCGTGGACTCCGCGAAGCAGCGTTGCCGCTCGGCCTCGGTCCAGGCCTGTTCGTCGGTGTAGATCAGCAACATGTATTTCATTCGCTTGGCTCCATCATTACGTCGAACGGCAAGCGCCAGGATCGACATGCGAGGCCGATAAATCAATATAATCGATTATGGCCGCTGACGCAGCGAAGGCCGTCGAAGCGGTCTATCGCTCCGATTGGGGCCGGATTGTCGCTACTCTCATTGGGATCACACGCGACTTCGACCTGGCGGAAGAATCCGCGCAGGAAGCCTTTACCGCCGCCGTGGACCAATGGCCAGTGACTGGCGTGCCGGACTCTCCGCGGGCGTGGATCATACAGACGGCGCGGCACAAGGCTATCGACCGAATCCGGCGCCAGGCGCGATTGAGGGAAAAGCTGGAATCCTACGCCGCCGATGGCTTCGCGCCGAGCGTCGAAGAGCCGGACTACGACACCAGCGAAATTCCCGACGACCGGCTGCGCCTGATCTTCACGTGCTGCCATCCGGCGCTGTCCACGGATGGGCAGGTGGCGTTGACGCTGCGCACGCTGTGCGGCCTGGAGACGGACGAGATTGCGCGGGCGTTCCTGGTGCCCGCCACGACAATGGCGCAGCGGCTGGTGCGGGCGAAACGCAAGATTCGGGATGCAGGCATTCCGTACGTGGTGCCCCAAACGAACGATATGGCTGAGCGGCTGGATGCCGTGTTGACGGTCATCTATCTGGTGTTCAACGAAGGCTATGTGGCCACGCGGGGTGGGCCGCTGGTGAGGACGGATCTGTGCGCCGAGGCCATCCGGCTGGGGCGCTTGGTGCGGACACTGACGGCGACGCAGCCGCCCGCGGAAGCGACTGCCCTGGTTGCGCTGATGCTGCTGCACGACGCCCGGCGCGCGGCGCGTCTGAATCCGGCCGGGGACCTGGTGGTTCTGGAGGAACAGGATCGCGGGCTGTGGGATCGGCGGCAGATTGCCGAAGCCTTGCCGCTGGTGGAAGAGGCTCTGGCTGGCGGGCCGGGCCCATTCGCGGTGCAGGCGGCGATTTCGGCGATCCATTGCCAGGCGGCGCGCCCCGAGGACACGGACTGGCCGCGGATCGTGCGCCTGTACGATGTTCTGGAACGGCAGCAACCTTCTCCGATCGTGTCGTTGAACCGGGCGGTGGCGGTGGCCATGGCGAGCGGACCCGCGGCGGCACTGCCCATTGTCGACGGACTCGCGGCCTCCGGCGATCTGGACAGCTATCATCTGCTGCATGCGGCGCGCGCCGATCTGCTGCGGCGTCTGGGGTCGATGCCAGAAGCGGCGGAGAGCTACAGGCGGGCGCTGGAGCTCGCGACGAATGACAGCGAGCGCCGGTTCCTGGAGCGGCGGCTGCGGGAGGTGCAAGGCTCACCCCAGCTTACTGGGGAGTGAAATAAGCAGAACTAAACTCCACCCCGAAGACCCGTTGGATTGCCGACGTCCTGTTTCTGGTTGTACGCGGCAAAATACAGATAGGCGAGGCTGTGGGGCGCCACGGTGGTGGTGAAGCCGAATGGCCGCCACGACGAGAATCCACTGATAATGGCCTTCGACACATTCCTGCAACCGGTGTTAGTGCCGGCTGGGTCTTCCAGGAAGATCGCGGCTTCATCATTATCCACCAATAGCTGGCCGGCGACGGTCAGAAGATAGTTAGTCTCACCGGTTTCGATGGGTGGAATCGGAAAGGCAGTGCGGTAAATGTACCATCCGCCGGCTGCCACTGGCCCTTCGGCGAGCGGCGTAATCCACTGTGAAAGTCCATCGTTGGGGTTATACCAAGCCGGCCAGGGGGCGTCGATCCAGGCAGGGCCGAAGTTGGTCAGGGTACATGGATTTGGCGACTCTTCATTGTAGAGAGCGGACGGATAAGGGGAAGCCAGTTGCCAGTTGCCGTCCACGCTGGAGCCACCGCTCTCGGGATTTGCGGGGGTCACCAGGGTGCTCGTAGTGCAGCCCGCGGGCAGCGGAGCGGCGGGCGTTAATCCCGTGTTGCAAAGCCCGGTTGCAGGTATGGTTGTCTGGGCGGCAGCCGTAAGCGACAGCAGCAGCGCAAAAACCGCAACACTCATAGCGAATCGAATGCTGAGATGGAACATATTTCTCCTCCTCTTTGATGCCTTCGGCACCTGCGGGAAATTATACAAGCTTTTTGCCAGGGCGCGCCGCGCGTTATGGTGAAGCAGATGCGCACGTTCTTCCTCTTCCTCTCGCGCCAGAAACAGTTGCGGAAATGGATGGAGACTTCCGGTTGGGCCAGACGCTTGTCGGCGCGCTTCGTGGCGGGCGACAACCTGCCCGAAGCTTTGGCCACGTGCCAGCGGATTAATGCCGAAGGCATCGCGGTCACCCTCGACCACTTGGGCGAGAACGTTACGTCGCTGGGAGAAGCGGCGGCGTCGCGGGACGCGTATTTGCAGGCGCTCTTGGAGATCGACAGCCTTAAAATCAACGGCAATGTTTCGCTGAAGCTGACGCAGTTCGGCATGGACCTTTCGCCAGCCGAGTGTACCACCAACGTTGAGGCGCTGGTCCGGCAGGCGGCCGCGCTGGGGAACTTCGTGCGGGTGGACATGGAATCGAGCGAGTATACCGACCGCACGCTGAATCTGGTCACAACCTTGCACGCCCGCTACCAGACGACCGGTACGGTGATCCAGGCTTACCTCTATCGCAGCCGCAAGGATGTGGAAATGTTATGCGCGCGCGGCATTCGCGTGCGCTTGTGCAAGGGCGCTTATCTGGAGCCGCCTACCGTGGCGTTCAAGAGCAAAGCGGAGGTGGACCGCAATTTCGTCGAACTGATGAACCTTCTACTTGAAACGGGCGTATATCCGGCTATAGCCACGCATGACGAAAAGATCGTCGAACAGACAAAGCGGTTCGTGGAGTCGCGCAAGATCCCGCGCGATTCCTTCGAATTCCAGATGCTTTACGGCATTCGCCGGGATATTCAAAAGCGGCTGGTTAACGAAGGATACAGGCTGCGGTTATATGTGCCGTACGGGCAGGCGTGGTATCCATATTTCATGCGGCGGCTGGCGGAGCGGCCGGCGAATGTGTTCTTTTTGGCGCGCAATCTGTTACGGAGTTGATTGCCGGCGCGCGCCGGAAACTTAGCAATCCGGGGTGGCATCTAAGCTGATATGCGGTACTGGGCCTATTTGGCGGGAAAGATTGCTCTGTGCGCGGCCTTCATGTACGGATTTTTGCGCTGGCTCAACACTTGGCCGATGCCGCCTAGGATCAACAATTACCCCCTGCCGCGTTTAAGCTACGACCTGCCGTATACCCTACTTGCGGGCCTTTGGCTCCTATCGTGCTGCGGCCTGCTATACCTCTGCATCTGGGACCAGCGATATCGCTGCCGGGTGTGCCTGCGGCGCTTGCGGATGCCCATAGAAACCGGGTCGTGGGGCGGCATGTTGCTCCTTGGCAGGCCGCGCATCGAGTACATTTGCCCGTACGGCCACGGCACGTTGACGCTTGCCGAACTGCAGATCTCAGGCCTGGAAAATCCGGAATGGAACCCTAACGGCGAGATTTGGGACGAGTTGTGCGCATCCGCGCGGGATGCGGACGAGCGGCCGTGACCGCGTCCCGTTTGCGTCAGGCAGCCGGGGTGGCGGTGCTGGCGGTGCTGGTGTTTCTGGGTATCCGGCTGATCCCCATCTATCTTCACAACCAGGAGTTGCAACAGTTCGTGGAAGAAGTGACACATCGCGCCGCGGCGCCCACGAGTTCCGACGATGTCTTGCGCTCCTGGGTCTTATCGAAGGCCGCCGATTTGGAACTTCCGGTTGTGGCGGACAACGTGCATATACAACGCCTGGCGAATAATGTGCATATTGAAGTGCGATACGCTGTGCGCGTGGACCTGCCGCTTTACACTGTCGATCTGCATTTTTATCCGGGCGCCGGCAGCCGGTAATTGTGGGGCAGGTTGGCAACCTGCGGGCCGATTGTTAATCGGCCCAGTTTGCGCCGATTCCCAATCGGCGCGCAGGATGCCATCCTGCCCCACAGGCATATGAGAGAATCGTTAATAGTGCCAGTGAAGAATTCTGACCCGAAGAGGAAAGTCAGAGTCCGGGTGCCCAAGAAGGCCTACCTGGTCCGGTTCTTTCTGCATCCCGCCGGTAAGGCTATAGTCGTTTCGTTCACGCTGGTTTTCCTGCTGCTGGCCGGCGTCCTCACGCATTACTACGTGAAATACTCCCGGCTGATCGACCAGAAGCTGCGCGGCGGCGCGTTTGCCAACACTTCCAAGATCTTTGCGGCCCCGCGGCTGATCGCGGTCGGAGACCCCATCACGAGCGGGGAGATCGCCGGCGAATTGCGCCGCTGCGGCTATACCGAATCGCGCGGCAACACCATCGGCTCATTCCAGATCCGGCCGGATGGGAACATCGAAATCTTCCCGGGCCCGGATTCGTATTTCGACGAGGAGGCCGGCGTAGTCAAGTTCGCGAACGGCCGCATCTCGCAGATCGTCTCGCTGCGCGACAACACGGCCCGCGGCCAATACCAGTTGGAGCCGCAGCTTATCACCAATCTCTCGGACCGCAACCGCGAAAAGCGCCGCCTGGTAAAGTTCGCCGATATTCCAAAAGTCCTTATCGACGCGGTCACCTCGGCCGAAGACAAGCGCTTTTTCCAGCACCAGGGCTTCGATCCCCTGCGCATCATGAAAGCGGTTTACGTAGACGTGAAGGAGGGGCGCAAGGAGCAAGGCGCTTCCACGCTGAGCCAGCAACTGGCGAAGAATCTCTGGCTCGATCCGGAGAAGCGCTGGACCCGCAAGATGGCGGAGCTGCTGATTACGCTGCGCCTGGAGCAGACGCTTTCCAAGCAGCAGATCTTTGAAGACTACGCCAACCAGATCTATCTTGGCAGCCGTGGCAGTTTCAGGATCAACGGTTTTGGGGAAGCGGCGGAAGTATATTTCGGCAAGGACATCCGGCAACTCACGCTGCCGGAGGCCGCCACTCTGGCCGGCATAATCCAGCGTCCGGGATATTACAATCCGTACCGCAATCCGGATCGCGTCCGCGAGCGCCGCAATCTGGTGCTCTCCCTTATGCGCGAGAACGACGATATCGGCGACCGCGAATATGGGCTGGCCGTGGAGTCGCCCTTAAGCCTGGCGAAAGGCGCCACACAGTCGCAGGATGCTCCCTATTTCGTCGACGAAGTGAACGAATTCTTGCAGAGTCAATTCCAGGATATCGATTTCCAGGCCAATTCGTTCCGGGTCTACACAACGCTCGACCTGGACCTGCAGCGGGCCGCGGGAGAGGCCATCCGGGAAGGCATGCAGGGAGTGGACGATCTGATTCGCAAGCAGAAGCGCTTCAAGGGCCAGCCGATTCCCGAAGCGCAGTGCGCGCTGATCGCGCTAGACCCGCATACCGGCGAAATCAAGGCGCTGGCCGGCGGGCGCAACTACGGTGTCAGCCAACTCGACCATATCCTGGCCAAGCGACAGCCCGGTTCGATCTTCAAGCCATTCGTTTACACCGCCGCGTTGAATACGGCTATCGAAGGCGGGCCCCACGTCCTGACCGCCAGCACCACCGTACTGGATGAGCCGACCACATTCTGGTACGATAACAAACCGTACGAGCCAAGCAATTTCAAGCACGAGTTTTACGGCACGGTCACCCTGCGCCGGGCGCTGGCCCATTCCTTGAACGTGGCCACGGTCAAGGTGGGCGAAATGGTGGGGTTTGACGCAATCGTCGACCTGGCGAAAAAGGCGGGTTTGAATTACAACATCCAGCCCACGCCCGCGGTGGCGCTTGGCGCATACGAAGTGACCCCCATGGAGATGGCTGGAGCTTACACTATCTTCGCAAACCAAGGCGTCTACGTGAAGCCCAGTTTTGTCTCCATGGTGCGGTCCCAGGATGGCGCCGCCATTTACAACAACAAGAAGGAAGAGCGCACGGTGCTGGATCCGCGGGTGGCCTATCTGATGACCAATCTGATGGAAGAGGTGATGCGTAGCGGTACCGCCGCGGCCGTGCGATCGCGCGGCTTCGGGGTCCCCGCTGCGGGTAAGACCGGGACTTCCCACGATGGCTGGTTTGCCGGCTACACTTCCGGCCTGTTGTGCATTGTGTGGGTGGGTTTCGACGACAACCGGCAGTTGGACCTGGAAGGCGCCCACTCGGCGCTGCCCATCTGGACCGAGTTCATGAAGCGCGCGCTGCAATATCGCGCGTATCGCAACGCGCAGCCCTTCCAGGCTCCCGATGGCATCGTATCCGTGCAGATCGATCCCGAGTCGGGGATGCTGGCCACGCCCTACTGTCCAACCACTATATCGGAAGTTTACATTTCGGGATCGCAACCCGTGGTCTCGTGCCCGCTGCATGGCGGAGGGCAGAGCGCAACGCACGTGGCCGGCTGGGAAATCCCCGGCAATGCGCCTAGTGTAGAATCCGCGCCCCACGTGGGCGCGCCGCCGCCGGCAATCGCGGTGCGCCAGCCGGCTCCCGGCGCAGGCAGCGCCCCACCCCCTGCAGCGCAGACTGCCCAGAAGGCCGAAAAGCCCAAGGAAAAGAAAAATCTTTTCCGCCGGCTGCTAGGTGTGTTTAAATAGAGCCAAAGGGGGAGGCCCGTATGCTTTCCGCTCGCAACCTCGTCGTTCTTTTCGGCGCGTGCCTCATTTTCGGGATGGCTTTTGCGCAGGATGTCAAACCTGCTCTCGACTCTCAGCCCGCCAAGCCAACCTTATCGGAGACCACCGCGGCAGCGCTCCCGCCGCTCAAACCGGAGGACCGGGGCGACGTCTACATGGCCCGCAAGATGTATCGCGAAGCCATTGAGTCGTACGAACAGGCCCCACAGGATTCCGCCGTGGTGTGGAACAAGCTGGGCATCGCCTATCACCAAATGATGCAGTTGGATGCGGCCATGAAGCGCTACCGGCGCGCCATTCGCCTGGACGCGAAATACGCCGAAGCGATTAACAACCTGGGAACCATTTACTACGCGGAGAAACGCTATGGCAAGGCGACCGGCTCTTATAGGCACGCACTGAAGCTGGCGCCCGGGTCCGCGTCCATTTACAGCAACCTGGGCACGGCGTATTTTGCCGAGAAGAAATACAAAGAGGCTTGGGAAGCATACAACACGGCTTTCCAACTCGACCCCGAGGTCTTCGAGCACCGGAACACTTATGGCGTGCTGCTGCAGGAGCGCACCGTCGAGGAACGCGCCAAATTCCACTACTATCTGGCCAAGATATACGCCAAGCAGGGCCAGCCGGACCGCGCCCTGCAATATATCCGGAAGGCCCTGGAGGAGGGCTTCACCGACCGTAAGAAGTTCATGCAAGATCCGGAGTTCGCCGCTATGCGCGACTTGCCGGAATTCAAGGAGCTACTCTTGCTGGAGCCGCGTGTACTATAGCCCCCCGTACTGACGTGCGCGGTTCAGCGGATTCCATGCGTTGCCGAGCCGCAACCGTCAGAGTGCGGTGTTTGCTCGTGCTCCTCGTGGCATGCCTGATGTCGTGCGCGCGCCGCGATAGCCCACAGACGGTGCCCCAGGTGGCCGTCCTGCGTTTTGAAAACCTTTCCTCCGACGCATCCTTCGACTGGATGGGCCGCGCCTTCGCCGAGATTATATCGTGCGAACTGCAAGGTTCCGCGCAGCGGTACGCGGTGCAATGGCACGCCCTGCACGCCTTCGATGCCTCGCTCGGCAGGCGGCCGGCGGGAGCACCGGGGATCTCCGCGGAGAGTACCGGGGCGCTGGTGGCGGGATCCAACCAGATCGTGTATGGCGACTTCTCCATAGTCGATGGCGTACTGCACGCCACCGCGACCGAAGAAGATCTTGCCACGCACAAAATGGCGCCGGTGACTTCCGCCGAGGGGTCTGCCAGCGATGGCGCCATCTCCGTGGCCGAGGCGCTGGCCCGGCAGTTGGGCGGAACGCACCCGTTCGGCACACGAAACCCGCAGGCGGTGCGCGACTATGTGGCCGCCGTAGAGGAACCGATTGCGGATTCCCGGCTTTTCGCCCGGGCGGTCGCGGACGACCCCAACTTCGGACGCGCATATGTTTCCTGGTTGGATGTGGCGATCGTCCAGCGCGACCGCGCCTTAGCGGACCGGATCGTCGAACAGGCGCGTCTCCACCGGATTTCCGCGCTGGACCGGGCCGAAATGGACCTCGGTGCGGCCGTTTTGCACGGCGACTTCAACGCTCAACTGGACGCGCGGCGCGAACTAGCCCGGCTCGACCCGGCAGATCCCAACCACCATCGCGCGCTGGCCGAAGCGCTCGCCAAAGTGCGCGACTACGACGGCGCCATTGTGGAATTCCGCCGCGCCCTCTCCATCCGGCCCGACGACGTGGAGGCGCTGAATGCGATGGGCTACGCAGCGGCCTATTCCGGTGATTTGCCCACCGCCATTAGGGTACTGCGCGGTTATGAGCAGTTGCGCCCGGACCAGCCGAATCCGCTCGATTCGCTGGGTGATGCGCATTTTATCCTGGGCCACTTCGCCGAAGCGGAGCGATTTTATCTGGCGGCGCAGGCTAGGGCTCCGGGCTTCTTGAACGGCGGCGAAGAACTGAAGGCCGCGCAGGCGCGACTGATGACGGGCGACACCGCTGGCGCCACGGCGCTGTTCAACCGGTATCTGGCCGGGCGGCAGGCGGCGCACGATCCGTTTGCCCCGTATCACGCGGCGGCGTGGCAGTGGCATACCGGCGCGCGGCGCGCGGCCATCGCTGCCCTGGACCGTCTGGCCCGAGCTATGGCCCGGGCAGATGCGGCCCCAGTTGGGCGTGAAGTGGCTTGCCGTGCCGACGCGCTGGCGGCCATCTGGCTACTCGATTTGGGAGACCGCGCGGGAGCCGCGGAGCACGCCCGCAAAGCGGTGGCCGAGGCCCTGCCCGCAGCTTCTCCGCTCGCCGCCTTGGTGGCATCTTTGGCGCAGCCGGAAGCCTCTCCGCTGCCCGCGCAATCTCCCTTAAGAGATTATGGGCGAGCCTACGCGCTGCTATTCGCCAGGCAGTTTCAGCCCGCGGCGCCAGCGCTCCAGGAACTCTACCGGCTTCCTGCCGGCGAACCGGACGATGGCTTGGCCGTCTTGCTCGCCTGGGCCTACGAGGAGACCGGCGATTGGCAGCGCGCCGAGCCATTGCTGCGTCTTACCCCGCTGCCGCAAGCCTCCGGCCTGCCGATGTTCTCCTCGCTCTACTTTCCTCGTTTGTTCTTCTTGCGCGGCGTGGTGTTGGATCGCGAAGGTCATCGCGCGGAAGCGGCCCGCTACTACCGGATTTTCCGCGCGCTTTCGGGCTCGGATAACGCTATTTGGGGCGAAGAGCCGCGCGCCCGCTGACTTAACCAGGCCGGTCATTCGCGTTCCACACGGAACGAGTATGCCTCATGCGCGGGGCCGGCACGGGCGTCCAAGGTCAGTACGTAGTCGCCGCGCGGAATATTCCGGGCGGGCAGTGTGACCGCAACCGTCTGGCTCCCGCCCGGAACAAACTCGCTCCAGATTTCAGCGCCTCCGGGAAGGGTCAGGGCGGCGCGATACCTCGGCGCCTCGCCTCCAGGCTCGATTTCCAGAGTCAACCGCACGTTCTCGGCTTCGGGCGCTATGCGGAGAGCCACGGGATCGGAGCGGACGTCGCGATCCAGAGCCGGCCTCAAGGCAAATGAAGGAATAACCGGCGATGGTGCACTCTTTGCGACTGTTATGGCATCGCGAGCGATCGTTTGTCGAAGGCGCGCGTCAATCCGCGCAATCCGGGTTTGCTGCCACGCGATAAAAACGAAGCCGGCTAGAATTGCCGCGGCGGCCGCCAGCCGCCAGTTGCGCGCGCGCGGGCCGGCGTTTGCACGCACGGGAGCCGGCAGCGATCCCGTCACAGTCATGATCGCGGCACAAAATTCGACCTTTTCCCTTAGCCCGGGCAAACTCAGGTACTTCCGCTCGAAGCTCCGGGCGTCGTCCGGCGAAAGCCTTTTCAGAAGATAGTCGCGAATCAGTTCCTGTTCGCAGGCGCCGGCCAGGACGAAAAAGGCGTCGTCGGCGAAGTAGCGCTCCTCGACTTCTCGCACTTCGGATTCAGGCAACCGGTTCAACAGGTATGCGGTCAACCGCGACCGCTCACCCGGTTCTGGCAACATTTGTACTTCCATATCGACTCTCATCCCGAGCGCCTGTAATCGCCCTTTTGCATTGGTTTGCGCACCAAGTCGCGAAGCGTTCCGACAATCCGAAAGGCGCGTATTCGTAACGCATTCGGCGATTTCCCCAATCGTTCCGCAAGTTCCCGGCGATCGTCCTCGAAGTAGTCTCGTATGAATTCGCAATCCGACGTGTCCAGCCGGTTGAGACACTGTTCTACCAGGATCAGCTTGTCCCTGCCAACGGCGATGTTTCCGGTCGCGGGGCTGTGCAGTTTTTCGTCGAACTCGACCGCGGGCGCCTTTTGTTCCATACACACGCGCGATGCAATCCCATAGCAAAAGTGCGTGAATTCGCTTGTGATTTCAACTCCCTCCAAGCAGCGCCGATGGGCGCGGAGCACCACTTCGTCGGCCAGATCCTCCGGATCCGCGCAGCCGCGCTGCAAGAAATAGAAAACAAGCTTGGCCCGCATCATCAGGTACTTACGTTCGGCCTTCTCCGGGTCGGGATCGAGAAGAGGGAGAAACCCGGCAGTCCGCTCCCGCACGCTTTCCGGGCTCACGAAGCCGGCCTCCCCTCTGGAATTGGTCTCCATTCGCCTTCCAGCGAGAATCCCGACCAGTAGGCCGGATCTTTCCATCTCGGATTGCGCCACAGAGCTTCGCGTGCGGCCCGGAGAGCACGTACAGGGGAAGGTAATCCCGGCTTCAGGAGGTCGCTGTAGAAGGCGCGCATGAATAAGGCCGTGCCCTCGTCGTCGACCGGCCACAGACTCACCAGGACGCGCGCGGCGCCCGCGTAGAAGAACGCCTTGGTCAAGCCTACGAAACCATCGCCCGGAACGGCTCGTCCCAGTCCGGTGGCGCAACCGCTCAGGACGGCCAGTTCTACCGGCAAATTCAGATCGTAGATCTCGTAAAGGCTCAGCAGCCCATCCTGCGGCGATCCGTTTCTGTCTACCTGCGATAGGAAGATACCGGAAAGCTCCGGGCGAGTGTTGTCGATTCGCGTGTGGGTAGCGAAATGCACTACGGTCGACCGGCGCACGCTGTCGTCCGCCAGAGTCTTCTTGGTAGCGGCGAAACCAACCCGCCATAGCACGGTGGCTCCCTGCGCGGCTCCCCCGATATAGTCCGCTTCGCGAAGGGAAAATGGGAGCCGGGCAAGCATAGCACCGTAATCTTTCTTTTCGCGCTCCTTTATGCTGCGGGCGATCCGGGGATCCCCGGGGAAAACCGGGTCGGCGAAGAGGGCGATTTTGAAACCGCCATCGTAGCGGACCAGCGGCGCACTGCGCAACGCGGCCAAAACGGATGCGGAGGGGATTCCGGAGATTTCGTTCGCGATCCCAAAGGGCATCCCGGGCCTCGCGGGCGAAGGCAGTGCCGCGAAGGGGACGTAATGCAGAATGCCGTCCGGAGAAACCATGATTCGCTTATCCCCGATCAACCCGGCAACCGGACTCAGGAGGGCGCGGCTCAGACCGGCGATAGCGGCATCGTACCGCGCTTGCAGTTCCGGTGTGGCAAGCCGGCCGCGGCGCAAGCCGGCCAGCGCCGCCACCGGCCGGGCCAGCCTTTCGAGGGCGGCGCGCGGCGGAAGGCGAAACCATTTCACTTCCCGTGGAGTGACCACCCAAAGATAACTGTGGGCCTCTCCGAGTGCAAACTCCAGAAGGATCGTCCGGCCGTCGAGCAATTCGCCGATCGCCCGCGCGGATAGCGGCGACGATGCAATCGCGAACGTAGGCGATCCCTTGGCGGCGATTTCGCCGGCCAGCGACTCGTACTGCAGTTCGAGGTCTTCCACTTCTCCGGAAAGCGCCGCACGCTTGGGGGCTGCTTCGGCGGTCGATGGCAATCGCGCTAACTGTCCGGACTTGAACGTGAGACTGTGGGTAAGCCGCCGCTCGCGTGCGGCTAGCTCCGGGCTCGCCATGCGCAAAGCTTCGTACCGCTTTCCGCCGAGTTCATCCATCCAGGATCGGGATCGCGCGCGCTCGGCGACTTCGAGAGACTGCGCGGATAGAGCCTGCGCGTTGTCCACCGGCTGGGAGTCGAACAACAGATCGAGCATCTCCTCGTAGACCGCCCGGCGCGATGCAAACCAAGTGGCGCGAAGATCCGGCGAATCTACGTTGACGCGCAGTTTCTCGATCGTTTTCATGGCTCGTTCGAGTTCTTCGCGCGCCGCGGCGGTATTCGAACGGCGCCGATCGATACGCGCGATTTCGATGAGCGTGGCAACCGCATCGTCATCCAGATGCGCGCTCAGGCGCAGTTGGAGCGATTCCCTGAGGCTCGCGAGCGCGCCTTCCAATTCGCCAGAGCGAGCCAGCGTTAAGCCGGAATAATGGGTGGCACTGGCGAGACCGCGCGTGTCGTGAATCGACCTGTAGATGCCGACGGCTTCGGCGAGCAACGGCCGTGCGCCGCGCGCATCGCCCTTCTTATACAACAACTGGCCGAGGTTGTTGAGCACATCGGCGCGAGTTCGCGGGTTGGCCGCGCCCGACGCCAAGGTCAGCGCTCTTTCGAGCGGCCCAAGAGCGCCGGACAGGTTGCCGCCGAGGGCCCGGACGCGGCCCAGATTCATCAGCGCGACGGCCCTGGAAACTCGATCCTTTGGCGCGGACAGAAGAGGCAGCGAACGCTCCAGCCACGACTCGGCCTTGCGGTATTCGCCGAGCGAGGCATAGATCAGCGCAATGTTGCCAAGGACCACGGCTTCCGACCGGCGGTCGGTTGCCCGCATGGCGGGAAGGGCGGCGAAATATGAATCGAGGGCGCGCTGGAATTCGCCGGTTTGTTGGAACAGATTGGCGCGGTTATTCTCAACCGCGGCGGTAAGGAACGGATTCTTCAGTTTAAGCGAGAGCGCCAGTCCGCGATCGAACGCAGTGGCGGCCGTCTCGACATCGCCAAGGCGCATGGAAGCCACGCCCGAGTTTGCCAGGGCTTCGATCGCAGGCCTAAGTTCGCTGGAAGGATTCAGATCGAGCGCCAGGCGATATTGGTCAACCGCGGCACGGAAATCGCCCAGAGCCTGGAAGGCGTCGCCAAGCTCGACCAGAATTGCAACTCTGGCAGGGGTATCGCCGAGACTCTCCCATAGCCGGAGCGCCTCTTGCTCTTCTTCGATGGCGCGCCGCAAATTCGCCTTATCGGGGCGCTGACCCAGCTTGCGGGATTCGGTGGAAAGGCGCTCCGCCTCGACGCGCACTAAGTCGGCGGGTTGGCGGGCGCGTGGTCCAGTGAACCCGGCGGTGTAGCGCAGCGGTTGTTTGGCGCTTTCGGAAGCGGCCACACAGAAGCGATAGACGCCGTCCGCCGGGGCGATGAGCGAGGCGCGTTCTGGGCCGTATTCAAAGGCGTCGACACGGGCGATCGGAGCGCCCGCGGGCGAACGAATTTCCACTGCCAAATCGGCGGAATCCTGGGTCACCGATAGCTGCGCGTATTCGTCCGCGGAGAGTTTGGCCGGGTAGCAGTGCGAGCCCGCCGGCGGCGCGACGGGACCGCCCCATGCGCAAAGCAGGGAGATACTGGCGGCCGAAGCAAACTTTCGAACGGAACGGATGCACACCACAGATCAAACGATTGTACATCGGGTGGATCGGAAAAGTCAGACCGGCTCGATACACGGCCGGCGCGGAGCAGGGATTGGCTCCGGCACTCTGGGGGAAAGATTCCCTTGCGTGAAACGGTGTGAGCAAGCGTTTTCCGGGTGACCTGAGGAGGTTACCCGTATGGATTGGCTAACGTGGCTCCTGAGTATCATTGTGGATCAGAACTCCGGAGTGTAGACGGAAGGCGCCCCGGTATAGATTGCCGGGGCGCCTTTTCCCGGATTCGCGAAACATCGTTTTTCTCCAAATGACCGCGCCTTGGGAGAAGATCGATCGATGCGGCGGCAAGCAGTGTCTCGCGCTGTTTCGATGTAATCGCCCCGCTCATAGGTTCCAGTTACCTTTCGATCCTACGCGCACCAGGAGGAACTGCGCGGATACACTTGCCGCACCGGTGTGAGCGGCTAACCTTGCCAACTTGGCACGCGCCTCCCCGTTTAATGCGCTCCGCGCAAGTTTGCAGGACAGGCGGCTGGAGGCTTGCAAGTAACGCCGCGACTTCCTGGGAGTAGTCCGCTGGCTGGGCCACCTTGGATCTCTTTGGACGGAGATCGTGCTCACCAGCCGTAGACAGTTGCTTGGCCAAGACGTCGGCGCCAAACGCGACCGGGTTGGGGGGTGTTTGGTCCTGGAGACGCTCAAAGGCCAGCACCGACAAGTAAACGCATCCGCATCACAATCCGCCCCTCCCGCATTCAGACTTATTTTGCAAGCCGAGCGGTCAGCCCAGCCGCTTCCCGCAAACCGCCTCGGGATGAGCGCCAGCACAATCGCAAACTCAACTCGCTTGCGCCTCGTTGGACGCATCTGCGATCCGGCCGAGGGCCGCGAGAAAGGCTCGACGGCCCTCCAAAGGACGATCAGTTGCCGAACTGATAGAAGAGCCCGACGGTATAGAGCACACTGTTCGCTTGGAACAACGAACTCAAGTACCGCTGG
Source organism: Bryobacteraceae bacterium (assembly GCA_035602155.1). Classification (GTDB taxonomy): domain Bacteria; phylum Acidobacteriota; class Terriglobia; order Bryobacterales; family Bryobacteraceae; genus Bog-159. The sequence goes on from DATNMW010000046.1 coordinate 35,613, forward strand.
TAGCGAACTTCCGGCTTGATACCCCAATGCTCGCCGACGTACAGCCGGACGCCACCCCCGAAGCCGGCGTAGAGCGCGTTCGTGATAGTGAGGCTTACGCCCTCCGCGCTCGCGGAGAAGTGCCCGGCGCCCATCGCGGCTGTCATGTAGGGGCGTAGCTTGGAGGTGGACGACCCGAAACTGAAGTCGGCCCCGCCGCCGAAATTCGACAAGCCGGCGGTCCCCGTTACGCCGCTGATCGATTCGGAAAGGATGGTGGAATGGTTGAACTCGCCGAACAAGTGAAGGTTATCTCCAATCCGATACGCGGCCGCACCCCCAAAGACGCCGTGAGTGCCGACGCCGCCATCGAGCGTCATGCCGCCACCGAAACCGGAAACCTCGAGGCCGGCTGCCCATGCGATCGCCGAGAAAACGGATGCCCCCGCGAATAGGACGAGGCTCCGGAAAACCAAGCCCCGATTGCGGAGTATCCCTCCGAGAACGGCGCGCCGCGAGGCGGCCAGTGAAACGCGCGTTGTCGTCATTCGATTCATGTCTCCATTTGTGTTAGGAATTACAACCACTCTCATCAAACGAACGCACCGGCGATTTGACGCAAGACTATTTTGGAGATCTCGCGCGCCCCCCCGCCGGCCGCGCTCTAACATGTCCGTTTCACCAAAAACATTTCAAGATTCCTTCGCGGAGCCGGTAGCGGCGGGCCGCCCACGCGTGATATTATCGGCGGTCGCAGGCCGGACCACCATGGAACCCAATTTCCGCCTTAGAAGCGAACACCCGGCAACTTGCCGCGGAACGTTTCGAGCTATCGCCGAAATGAATCGTCATGCGCGCTCATATACGGAGGGGCGCGGATGAATCCTCTTCACGACCTGCTGTCGCATATTAGGCCCACGAGGCGTATTCCCGAGGAGTTTCGTCCCGATGTCGAAGGCCAGACAGTAGAAAAATTTCTGACGCGGGTGCGCGGCGGCTGGCTCTTCGAGCTTGTAATCCGGGCGGCCGCCCAGTACTACGGGATCGAGCGGGACCGCTACGTTGTCGCCGAAGACATCGTGGAGGACGTCGAACTCCGGATCAAGGGTCTCGCCCGCGTAATTGCGCGCGATCCAAAGGACGCCGTTGAAATTGCATCTCTGGCTCGTCAAGAACTCGACCGTCGCATCCAGGGCGGATTTCTGGCGCAAATGGCCTGGAACGTTTTTCGCGACTTGTGGAGAAAAATGAAGCGGGAGCAGAAACGGCAAGGTAGCGCCGCGGACGCGGAGAAGGCCGCTCAGGGCGAGTGGGAAAGGAAGAAGCGGAACCAGGAGGCGCCAATTCCCGACGCGGAAAGGGACGAACGGCTCCGGCTGGTCTTCGGGCCGGGGGCGGCCAGTGCGCCGCACGAGATGGCCGCGTTTGCCTGGGGTCCAGGCCGCACGCCGCGGGCGTTGGTGGAGGACCTCGCCACACTTACCCTGAGTCAGCTTGCGGATGCCTGGGTTCAATGTTTCGCGGAAATTGAACAGCGCGATCGCGCCGAGGTGGAAAGCCTTTTCGAGGGGCTGAAAAACAAGGCGACTAGCGAGCGGCTTTTTGAATTCTGGGATCCGCTCAAGACCATCGACGGATGGGTAGAGAGTGTGCAGGCGGAAATCGTGCGTCAGGGGAGCGCTTCCAAGAAGCCCCTCCACATGCGCGTTGCGTATCTGTACCAACAGAAGCTCGCATACACGACGGAGCGCATCGCCGCTCAACTCGGCCTCCGGCGCCTTGACCAACTGGCGGCGGATTTCGCGCCGCTGTACGCCAAACGCGTGCGCCGGGATGCGGACGACGTTCGCGCCGAGTTTCAGCCGTTGCTGGCGCACGCCAACGCGGCAGCCAAGCCGCTAGGCTACATCTATAAGCCGCACGATAAGGTACTCGACTGGCAGTACAACGTCAGGAGGCGGGCTCGTGCCGCGGAGTCCGAACAATTGAAGGACGGCCTCAGGCTGATCGTCTCGGGCGGGATCGAGCCGTGGAAGGTCATGGCCTTCCTGGACTGCCACTGCCTCCGCAAGACGCCGCATCTGATTGCGGAGAAGTATGGCTTCCAACCACTTACCGCGATGAAAGATGGGTTGATCGCCGATTTTGCGGAGAAATGGGGGGCAAGTCCCGACTATGTCCGCGCGTCGCTTAGCGCGCTGGGCCGCAGGTTAATCGAGCCGCGCACTCCCAAAAACCTGGAAGCATGCGCCAGTGAAGACAGGGATCTGACAAGAGAACTGCAGCACTGGAGCGAAGAAGTCCTTGCCATAGTGAGGCCTAAGTTTGCCCGCGAATCTGGCTTGCGGCTGTTTGCATTGCGGCATCGCCTCCCGGCCGCCGCTACGGGGGCAGAGGGGGCGGCCGCTTGACCATGCCGGCCAAACACTACACCTCAAGGCAAATCTTCGTGTACCTCACGGGACGAGCTGCCGAAGCCGAGGCCGCCGATCTCGAACGCCACCTGGCAGTCTGCGACCGATGCGTCTCGCGCGCCCGCCGGGAATACAAAGCCGCGACAGAGCCAGCCTGGTGGACTCCGCGGGCACCTGAATCGGCGCCAGCGACCGTAGCGGCGCCGGCGCCCGAGCCTGTGCGCAGGCGGCTGCCTGGATTCGGGAGCATTCTTGTCCCGGCGCTCGCCGCTGCGGTGATTCTGACCGTTGTGTTCGGGTACGTTCTCTGGAACATCTCTCGCCGGCGCAGCCCGGATGTGCCCGTCGCCGACCCGGTAATCGCATCCTTAATGGACACCAAAGGGCGGGTGATCCTCACTCAATCCGGCGAAATCGTACTCCCGCGCGGTTCCACGCCGCCATCAGACCTCTCCGCAACAGTGCGGGAGCTTCTCACCAAGACCGTCGTCAGGCCGCCTGACACCATTCAACTGGCACTTGCGGCGACCCGAACAGACCGTTTGGAGCGTGGGCCCTCCGGGGAGGCAGCCGAAGACCCCTTGCTCTTGTTCCCGATCGCCACTGCGGTCCGCGCGACCCGGCCCACCTTCTCATGGAGACCTGTCAAATCCGCCACGGGCTACGCTCTGTACGTAAAAGGGCGGAATAAGAAGGACGTTTGGAGGGGTCCCGTGGGGGAGGGCACCTCGTTCACATTGCCCTCGACAGCGCCCGAACTCGTTCGCGGAGAAGTATACCGCTGGCAGGTGGAGGCCACGGTGGAGGACGAACCCAGACTCTCCCGATGGGATTCGTTCGTGGTGCTCGACGAGGCCGGGCTGGATGCCGTAACCGCCGGCGAGAAGCTATACCCGGACTCGGCGTTACTGCTGGGCTCGCTCTATGAGGCCTATGGTCTCTATGGCGAGGCTGAGACCGAGTTCCGCCGCCTGGCCGACCTGAATCCGTCGTCGGCCCTGCCGGGCGAGATGCTGGCATCCCTCAGCCGGCTGCGCCAGAAATCCGTCAGCTCGCCATGATGCGCGGACTTGGTTTTGCTTTCGCCGCTTTGTTGGCGGTCTCGAATGGTTACTGCCAGCAGTCCGAAAGCGACCGCTTCTTCCAGGCGATCGCCCACAAAGATCCGGAGGCCGCCATGGCCATGTGGGCGGCCGATTCTCCGCACTTCGTTTCGGCCCGCGAGGATCTGCGCCGCCTGTTCGCCCCCAACCGGATACGCGTGGCCGAAATCAGCCCGGGCCGAGCTGTCTTTTACGGACTCGACCATGCCCGCACCTACGTCAGCACCGATATCGAGGTTTACGACACCGTCACTGGAAAACCAGTCGAAGGATTCGGCCGCAAGAACAAGCTATTCGATTGGGTGAAAGAAGCGGATCGCTGGAAGATCTGGCGTTATGCGCCAGCCGAAGCCGAACTGGCGGATGCCTTGATCGCCGCGGGAAGCGCGCCGGACCGGGCTCGCTTGATGGCGGCGTCGAAAGAACTGGTTACCTCCGACCTGGTTCGGGTTCTATATAACGAAGGAGCCGAGGCGGCCAGAAACGGGCAGCCTCGGGAGTCGCTGCGCTTGAGCGATCTGGCAATCGAAGCAGGGGCCGCATTGGGCGACAAGGCGGCGCTGGGATGGGCTTATATCAAGAAAGCCGCCATCCTGCGCGACCAGGCCGACAATGCCGTGGCGGGGCCTCTCGCCCAGCGCGGTCTGGAGCTGTTTCTGCAAATGCAAGATCGCCGCGGCGAAGCGGCAGCCCGCCTCGCGGCCGGATCCATATACTCGCGGAACGCCGAGTTCGACAAGGCCTCGATCGAGTTCGAAGCGAGTCTGAAATTGGCAAAGGAGATTTCGGACCGGTCCGCCGAGGCAGCGGCGAGAGAAAGCATCGGCGAAGCTCTCCGCCTCACTGGCAAACTTTTTCCAGCACTGACGTCGTTCCAGAACAGCCTGGCGATATATCGCGATTTGGCGGATAAAATGGGCGAGGCTGCCGAACTGGAGAACGTCGCCAATGTGTGGCAGACCATCGGCCAAAACCAAAAGGCGCTCGATAACTACCGGCAGTGCGTGACCCTGGATGAGGAATTGAACGACAAACGCGGCCAGGCTACGGATTGGGGCAACATGGGGACGCTGCTCGACGCCATGTCCCGTTACCAGGAAGCGCTGGAGGCTCTGCAAAGGAGTCTGAAACTGCACCGGGAGACGGGTGACCGGCAGGGCCAGGCCATGACGCTCAACAACATTGGGATCGTCATGATGGAAACCGGAAAGCTTTCCGAAGCGTTCGCGAAGTATGCCGAAAGCCTGGCGCTGGCAGCCGAGATCCGCGACAAGGGCGTGCAAGCGATGGCGCTCTCAAACCAGGGAGCGGCGTACCGGTTCCAAGGCCAATATGGGAAAGCGCTGATTTCTCTCCAGGAGTCCCTAAAGATCGAACACGAGTCGCATAACCCCATCGGAGAGGCCAGGTCGCGCGCTATGATCGCCGCACTTGACAACGACTCCGGGCTGTTTCACGAGGCGCTGGAATTATTCGCGCAAACCGTACCGATCTTCGTGAAGGAAGGCATGAAAGCGGACGAGGCGGCCTCCTTTCACAATATGGCGGCGGTGTACCAGGAGATGGGCCAGTTCGGCCAGGCCGCCGCCGGATATCGGGAAAGCCTCCGCATCAAGCGATCGATCCTGGATGCCGCGGGCGTCATAGTCACACTGAACAACCTCGCGCAACTATACCTGGTCCAAGGCGGGTATCCGAAAGCGATTGAAACCGCGCGCCAGGGCGCGGAGCTTGCCCATAAAATCGGCAATCCAGCCGGAGAAGCCCTGAACACGCTGGCCATGGCCGACGGCCTGCAACTCGACGGCAAGCTGGGGGAGTCCGGGAAGGCGTATGCGGACGCTCTGCAACTTGCGGAAACCAGCGGCGCGCCGGACGCTGTTGCGGGCGCCTATACGGGACTGGGCTCGATTCAGGCCGCCGAACACAATTGGAGCGGCGCCGCGGCGGATTGCGAAAAAGCCATCGAAGCGGTGGAAACCATGCGGTCCGGGCTGAATGAGCCAGCGCTGCAGGTAGGTTTCTTCGACCTCCATCAGAAGCCTTATTTTTGCCTGCTGAACAGCCTGCTGGCGCTAAATCGGAATGAGGATGCGCTGCGCACGGCTGAGAGAGCGCGAGCCCGCACGCTTGTTGAAGTGCTCGATCGCGGCAAGGTTGACATCTATAAAGGGCTGCCCGCCGAGGACCGCAAAAAGCTGGAGGAACTCGACGGCCGGGTGGCCGAGCGCGAGTTCGCATTGCGCCGGTCGTCGTCGGATAAACTCTTGCGGGATCTAAGAGCCGCGCGGCAGGCCCGCGACGATTTGGAGCGCGTACTCTATTTGAAAGCACCCAATCTGGCCGTCAACCGCGGCGACGTCGATCCCGTAAACGTCGCGGACTTGAAAGCTTTGCTGCCGGACAGCCATGCCGCCCTGATCGAATATGCACTGGGGGAAAAGGGATCCTGGCTGTTCGTTCTCCGCGGGCCAGCCCAGGCAGGCGGCTCCCCGGAATTATTTGTGCATTTTCTGGCGGTTGATCGCCAGAAGATCGGCAAACTGGCCAAGGGCTATTGGGAGCGCCTCAGGAAGCAAGGCGCTGAAGGATCGGAGGGCGGCGAACTGTTTCGCCTGCTGGTTGCGCCGGCCTACACCGAACTCGCAAAGGTCTCAACTCTCGGAATTGTGCCGGACGGCGGCCTTTGGCTGGTCCCTTTTGCCGCTTTGCGCGAACCAGCCGGGCACTACCTTGTGGAGAGCAAGGCCATTTACTATGCGCCATCGCTCACCGCTCTTCGAGTCATGGATCGCATGGCCGAAAAAAGACGCCCGGCACTGGAGGCGCGGCTACGAGAAGGCGCCCCTCCCCTTCTGCTCGTCGGCAACCCTTCGCTCGGCCCATCCCACCGGGTGGATCTGCCTTTGCGCGGGGCGTTTGCCGAACTCCCACAAACTGCGGCGGAAGTGCAGGGAATCCGCCGCCTTCCAGGTATTCGGGCCGACATTCTGCTAGGCGGCGAGGCGACAGAGGCGAGGGTGAGAAGAGAGGCGGACAGGTATCTGGTCATCCATCTGGCAACGCACGGTTTCTACGACTCAACGAATCCTATGTACTCCGGTATCGTCCTTTCCCAGGCCGGGAATTCGAAAGAGGACGGCATCTGGGAGGCGCGGGAGATCGCGGAACAGAATCTGAGCATGGAACTCGTGGCGGTTTCCGCGTGCGATACCGCTCGGGGCGAAATCTTCGCGGGTGAAGGTGTCCTCGGATTGGCGTGGGCCTTCTTTGTGGCTGGCACCTCCAGCAGTCTGCTAACCGACTGGGCGGTGAACGATGCCAGCACGTCGTTGATTCTGCGCCAGTTCTACAGGGAGTGGGGAATCGGCAACTCGGGCCGGACGCATCACGACAAAGTCGTTGCCCTACAGCGGGCCCAGAAATGGATGCTCGCCCAGAAGGCATATTCCGACCCGTATTACTGGGCGCCGTTCGTTTTGATCGGCGCGCCTCGTTAACGGCAACTGGCACGGCGCTATCCCCGTGGCTTCCCCAGCGCCTCCGCGAAAGCTTCAAACAGCTTCATCTGGGTGGCATCCCGCCGCGCCTGATCCTCGGGATGCCACTGCACCGCCAAAGCGAGCGGGCAATCGCTCCGTTCCAGCGCTTCGATCACACCGTCGGGAGCGGATCTGGCTGTCACCCGCAAACCGGCGCCGACCCGCTCGACAGCCTGATGGTGGCGCGAATTCACCGCGTGCGCACCATCCCCCAGAATTGCCGCCAGCCGTGTGCCCGGCTCGACCAAAATCTGGTGGGCCGGCTGTGCCGGATCGCCGCCGCGCACCACATGCGCCGCGGAGTTTTCCAGATTTTGAATCAAAGAGCCGCCGTGCGCCACGTTGAACAATTGCATGCCACGGCAGATGGCCAGCACCGGCAGGCCGGAGGCCAGGGCCTCGGCTAGCAGGCCCATCTCCAGTTCGTCGCGCGCGTTGTCGGGCGTTTCATTCCCGGGGTGTGGTGGCGCGCCGTAACGGACCGGATTGAGGTCCGTCCCGCCGCTCAGCAACAAGCCCTGCAATCCGGCCAGCGAGCGGGGATCCTCGGGAGAAATCAAAACCGGCTCGATACCGGCCTGCCGTAGGGCCTCCGCATACGGTTCCGCTTTACCCGGTTCGCTGAAGGTCAACCCGGCTTTCAGCATCATTTCTTTGTCTCGGGCTCGGCATGGCCGGAGCGTTCCTTCCGTGGAACCAGAAGATGCAGCGTGATCAGGTTCAACAGGCTGAGAATGACGGCAATCTCGATGCGGGATTCGGCAATTGCCGCGCCGATCACGCCCGTGTTCCATATGCTGGCGGCCGTGGCGGTTCCGTGGACGTTCCCTCTGCCGCGCATAATGGCCCCGCCGCCGATGAAGCCGATGCCGGTAGTGAGGCCCTGGATGATGCGGGAGCGAGACGACACGTCGCCGCCGCCAAAGGAATCCGCCAGCAACACGTAACCGCAGCTCGCCATGGCCACCAGCGGAAAAGTGCGCAGCCCCACGCTGTGCTGGACCCGCTCGCGCTCCCATCCGATAGGCAGGGCTAGAACATACGCGGCGGTAACCTTGGCGGCGATCGTCCCAAACGCTTGCCAGTTAACCAACGATCCCATCCAATCCATTGGCTAAGGATAACAACTTGGATAACAAATGGCGCACGGAATAGGTTTGCCACTATAATCGAATAGGACAATTGGACACGTGTAACTGTACATTTAACGGTGGAATCAACGATTTGCGGGGCATAACCGAAGATTCTTCTTTATGTATTGAAACATTCCGTGGTACTTATGTTTTATGGAGAAGTCCAGTCAGTCCTCGTTCCTCAAGAGTCTCGCGCTGGCATTTGGCGACGGGCTCTTGTTCGGCGTAGCGATGAAACTCGCACAAGGACCCTCTAAAGCGCGGGAGGATGAAATGACAGACCTTGGTCCCCTGGCGGAAAGGTTGCGAAAAGTGGAAGACCACACACAAACGATTGACAAAGACGCCCTGGCGAAGTTCGGCGAGGGTCTGGATGGACGCGTCCTCGAAAAGGTGATTGTGGCGCTGGAAGCCCGTCTGACCGAACATGTCGGACAAGTGGACCGGCGCCTGGCGGAAATCGACGCCCAAGTCGCCTTGGATTTGAAGGCTGTGGATACGCATACGGCCGCCCAGACCGGCGCCGTCGAAAAAGCCATTCAGCAGATCGAAGCCCAGGTTCGCGATTATGTCGCGGAGGCGCAGCAGGCCAGCGCCGAGCAGATTTCCGGAGTGGATCAGAAGCTCTCCGCGCTGCAGGAGGCCCTGCCCGCTAAGTTCCGGGAGATCATCGAGGCCGTGCGGCAATCCATGGAGGCGCGCGTCACGCTGGAATTGACGGAGATGGAGAACCGCGTCGCATCGCGCGGCATCAGTTCCGAAAAGCTACAAGATCTCCAGGCGAATCTGCATGGCGAGGTTGAGGCTCTGTCGGGCCGGCTCTCCACGGAGTTACGTAGCCTTGCGGAACACCAACAGACCCAGACGGCGCCTTTGCAGCAAGCGCTGCAGCAACTTGAAACCAAATTGACCACGCTGCGCGAGGAACTGCCACCCAAGATCCGGCAAATCGTGGAGGCGGTGGAAGCTTCGATGGACGCGCGGATCTCCGCCGGGGACCAGCAAACGGCCGGCCAGGTAGCCAGTCTGGAGCACGCCCTGGCTGCGTTGCGCGCGGAGATGCCCAGCGCCATCGGCTTCCAACAAGCGGTCGAGGAGAGCTTGCAGCGCCACGCCGAAGAAGTCGACGCACTGGATCGGAAACTCACGGTATTGCAGGAAGAACTGCCTCCCAAGATCAAGGCCATCGTGGACGCCGTGCGGGAGTCGCTGGATGCCCGGGTGGCGCTCGATCTGCAAGGGATTGAGGAACGTCATAGCGCACAAGTCCGACAGAGCGAGGCGCGCTTCAGCGAGGCGCATGAGCAGCTCTGCCAGCAATTGTCCGCGGAATCCAAAACGCCGGCTTTGGAACAAAGCGTGGCGAAACTGCAGGGGGACTTGGCCGCCATGGACGCCCGCCTCCAGCAGCACGCTGCCCAGTCCAGCGCCGGGGTGGCCGCGGAATTGGAATCGCTGCAAGCGCAGCAGCGTACCCGGATGCAGCAATTCGAAGAGCGGTTGCGCGCGGAACGGACGGAGGAAAACGTTCCCGCCCAGATCGATTCGGCAGTTGCCGCGCTGCGGCAGTCCTTGGAGGCCAAACTTGCCGCGGAAATCCACGATCTGGAAGCCCGCACACCGGATCGCTCTCCCGATCTGGAGAAGGCCTTGCAGTATGCGTCTGTTCTGGAAGCCCGCGTGCAAGCTTTGGAACAGAAGCTGCAGCACAGCGCGGAGGAAACCGTAAACCGGGCCGTCGAGCGCGTCTGGCAGGCACTTGAGAGCCGCTTGCAGCAGCGGGCAGCGCCCGCGCCGTCGGCGGCAGCCCAACCGCTTGAGACCATCAGCGGCTTGCGGCAAAAGTCTACCAGCGCCGAGCAGAGTGTGCTGGATCTGATCGCCGGCATCGGGCAACTTTTCGAAAAACCGGCGCCGCGCATTGTGCGCGGAACCGCGCCCACCGTCGCGCAACTGCACGCAGTGGCGGAACCGGCTGTGGCGGCGCCCTTGCCGTTGGCGCATAGCGGACCGGAACCAGTACTGGCGGAGCACGTCAAGGCGGATCCCGTCGTGGCCGCGCATGTTGAGCGGGCGGAGGCGGCATGCGCCGAACCCGTGCCCGCAGCGGCATCGCCCGATGCGCCCGCGCCTGAACCTCCGCCTGAAACCCCCGCTGAAGCCAGCGCTGAAGCCCTTGACGAAACCGGTGCCGAGCCAGAGCTACAAACGCATGTGGTCGTGATGCCCGAGCCTGCCGCGAAGGCGCCTCCGGATGCAGACGGGGAACCGGCAACCGCGCCGCCCGCCCAGGTTCCCGCCGCTGTGCCCGTAGCGGCTGCTACGGCAAGGGAAGATACTGGGGAAGGGGCCGTGGAAGAAATCGCGGCGCCAAAGCTGGAGGAGAAACCGCCAGTAATCCTTTTTAGGCCCAAGGATGCCGGTCGCAAGTGGCGCATCCCGTTCGTTTCCTCGTTCCTGCTGATGGCGGCGGCGATTGCCTGGTTGCAGTTTATGTAGTCGTTGGAAGGCGGGAACTCTTCAACTCTTCCCCTTACGGTCGCGGCTCGGTGCCAGTTTGCTATTCTGGTGTGCTGGATTCGATGATCATCTCCAGCGTGCGGTCCTTTCTGCTCTCCTATCCGTTCCCCGAGCCGGTGCGGTTGCCGTTCTATGGCGGCGAACGCACCATCCTCAAACGCGATGCCATGCTGATCCGCGTCGAATCCGAAGGCGGCCTGGTGGGATACGCGCCCGGACCCGGAAGCCAGCAAGCTCAAGACATCGTCGAGAGCCTGGTGCGGCCTTTTCTGGAAGGCCGGACGCTGGCGGATCCGGACGCTTTACGCATCCAGTTCATGGAACGGCCGGAAGTGAATGCCGCCGTGGCCAAGACGTACTGTGCCGTGGAAGTGGCCCTCTTCGACCTGTGCGCCAGAGCTAGGGGCGTACCGCTTTCCGAGGTGCTCGGCGGCCGCGTGCGTAGCGTCATCCGGCTTTATGGCAGCGCCGGCATGTATATGCCGCCCGAGCGTTACGCGGCTGAAGCGGCGGCCATCGCCAGCCTGGGTTTTCGCGCCTACAAAATGCGTCCGGCGGGCGGCCCCGAGGCGGACCTGGAGACCGTCCGGCAAATGCGCCGCGCCGTTGGTCCGGACTTCGACCTGATGGTGGATGCACACACCTGGTGGCGCATGGGCGACCGCAGCTACAGGTTCGAAACCGTGGAGCAACTGGCCCGCGAGATGGCGGAGCACCGCGTCGCGTGGCTGGAAGAGCCTTTGCCGCCGGACGATCACGAGGCTTATTTGCGCCTGAAGGACAAAGATTATCTGCCGTTGGCCAGCGGCGAGCACGAACCCAGCGAGGAGCGTTACCAGGATCTGATCCTGCGGCAGGCCGTAGATTACGTGCAGATGGACGTCTGCTGCCAGGGCGGCTTCGCCATGGGCCGGCGCCTGCTCGGCGAGATCTCGCGCGCCGGGTTGGGGTTTGCCTTCCATAGCTGGGGGACGGCGCTGGAAGTGATCGCCGCCGCACACCTCGGCATCTGCTGGCCGGAAACCGTGGTCGAGTGGCTGGAATATCCTTGCTATTCGGCGCCGGCGCGCGAAGGGATGTACCCGTTTCCTCTGGCGGCCGAAATCCTGAAGGAGCCGCTGGAAATCGATCATGGCGACCTGGTAGTACCGCGTGGACCGGGCTTGGGGATAACCGTGGATGAGTCCGTGATCGATCGCTATCCTTGGATCCCCGGCCCGTGGTCGTATTTCCGCACGGATTCGCCGCCCCAGACGCGCGCCGTCACTTCGGACCACTCCGTTCAATGGGACCGGTCGGCTGGATGAGCCGCGGATGAATAGTGAACGGTTCCGTTACTACGACCTGCTGGTCCACACGTTCGTCGTGATCCTGCTGATCTCGAACTTAGTGGGGCAGAAGATCACCGCAGTGGGCCCTTTCCGCTTCAGCGGCGCCATGCTGTTCTTCCCCATCACGTATATCTTCGGCGACATCTTCACCGAAGTGTATGGATATGGCGCTTCGCGGCGCGCAATTTGGGTGGGCTTCTTCGCGGCGGCCTTGCTGGCAGTCATGGGTGTTGTTACGGTGTGGCTGCCGTCCGCGCCCGGATGGGACGGTCAGGCGGCCTTCGCGCGGGTTTTCAACTTCGTGCCACGGCTGATCGCCTCCAGCCTGGCGGCATTTTGGTGCGGCGAGTTCGCCAACTCCTTCGTGATGGCGAAAATGAAGCTACTGACCAAAGGGCGCTACCTATGGACGCGCACGATCGGCTCGACGGTGGCCGGCCAGGCGGTCGATACCTTCGTGGTGACAGTGCTCACGTTTGGTGGCAGCCTGAGCGCTGGGCTGATCGCCAACCTGATCGTCTCAGGCTATCTGGCAAAGGTGTTGTATGAGGTTGCCGCTACGCCTGTGACGTATTGGATCGTCAATTTCTTGAAGCGACGCGAGGGGGTGGATGTGTTCGATACGGACACGGATTTCAATCCATTTCACGCGGAGAGCTGAGGTGGCCGGCTTGAAAATGCGTTGGTTCGATCGGGACGCCGCCAATGTCGAGCACATCGCCCGGCACGGTATCGCTCCGCAAGAGGCAGAAGATGCGGTCCGGATCGAACCACTGGTAGTCGTTGTGCATGGTGGGACGGCCATCGGGAAGCCGCTACCGGGATCATGAGCCGCGCCCTGAAGTCGGGCGCGAGAGAGCGCCGGTCCGCCTGATTTGCTCAGGCAGATCGCTTAACGCGCCCTATGCAACGTCCGTCCCGTGAGCAGCCATACCCGGTTCCAGGAATGTTCTTGTAAATAGTTTCCGTGCATGCGCCGAATTCCCTTCGATGTGGCGACGCGTTCGGTCCGCGCCCAGGACGGAGACCCTGTAGATGGCCGGATCGGACGACTCTGGGGCGTCGATGTAGATGAATTTGCCGTCCCTGGACCACATCGGGTTTTCGCCGATTCACGTCTGGAAGGTTCGCCAGTTCGCTCACGGCTTGCACGCGATGTACAATGCGATCCGTAGTCCATCGGGCGACCATTGGGGCAAAGTCGCTCAGGCAATTGGCGAAAAACTGGTGTGCAGGCCGAAAGTTCCGTTTAGTCGGGATAGGTCGAGAAAATGGCGAAGGCGCCTCTCGTGAGCGCTACCGCATAACCATTTTATAATCAGATGTTTGCAAACCCAATACCTACCCCGCCATCCGAAAGTGCGCGGATGCCCGCTCACCAGATAGCTACTGCACCCGCGGCCGGTTCTGCTCATTCAGAACCAGCCCGTCGAAGATGGCCAGCACCTGTTTCCGGTAGGTGTAGACGCGCTGGAGGTTCTCCCGGAAAGTGGCCTCAAAGTCGTGTGCTTTCATCCACTTATCCAGCAGCGTCCGGGGCACGTCGATATCCTGCCGCAGTGCATCGACGGAATGGCCGCGCAGGAAGAGCCCATAGAAGAAAGCCGCCTCCCGTTGCGGGGCCAAGGGATCGTATTCGTCTCGTACCGTCATAAATACGGTCTGGAAAATGTCAGTATACCCGTGCTGCCCGGATTTGGGCAAGTCCCCCTTCGGGCAAAGTCTAGGGCAAATCCTCTTTCCACCTCTCAACTATAGCTGTAACCAACTCTTCTCTCGTGCAACCGTCTAAACCGGGTACGGCTAATTCCCGGAGAACGTAAAGGACTCGGAAAGATGGAGCTATTGCGAACCACCTCGCAGGACTTGCGTTATGCAGCCCGCAATCTGCTGCGGTCGCGCGGCTTTGCGGCCGTCGCTGCGCTTACCCTAACCATCGGCATCGGCGCCAACTCCGCCATATTTAGCATAATCGACACCATCCTGCTGCGGCCGCTGCCGTTTCGCGATCCCGGCCAACTGGTCCGGCTCTACGAAACCGAAGCCGCGCCGGGCAACTATCCCTTCGCCGGCCCGGACTTTCTGGATTGGAGGGCGCAAAACAAGACCTTCCAGGAAATGGCCTTGTTTGGCTGGGCGGGCGACATGAACCTCAGCGGCGAGGGACGCCCGGACCATGTGCTGGCCGTCCCCACCCAGGGGAACTTCTTCGCCCTGCTCGGCGTGCAGCCCATCCTCGGGCGCACCTGGTTGGCCGGTGAAGATCAGCCGGGGAAGGATCAGGTGGCCGTCCTGAGTTATGGCTTGTGGCGGGAGCACTTCGCCGGAGACCCCGGCGTGGTGGGGCGCACCATCGCCTTGAACTCCAAGAAGTACACCATCGTGGGGGTCATGCCGGCCAGCTTCCGCTATCCCTTCCAAACGCAAATGTGGATCCCGCTGGATATGGACTTCAAGAGCTGGATGGGGCAGCGCGGCAGCCACTGGGCCAACGCCATCGGACGGCTGAAACCCGGAGTTTCGATCGCCACGGCGCGCGCGGACCTGAAGCTTATCTCCGGGCGCCTGGAAAAGACCCATCCGGATTCCAACGACAAAGTGGGATCGGAGGCTGTGCCGCTGCACGCCGACTTGGTGGGCGATTCCCGCGGTGCTCTGCTGATGATGCTTTCAGCCGTGGGATTGGTACTGCTGATCGCCTGCGCGAACGTGGCGAATCTGCTGCTTTCGCGAGCTGTCGCGCGGCAAAAGGAAATGGCGGTGCGCAGCGCGCTCGGCGCGGCGCGGGGGCGGTTGCTGCGGCAACTGCTCACCGAAAGCCTGCTGCTGTCGCTGGCCGGCGGCGCGCTGGGCTTGCTGGTGGCCTGGATCTTGATCGCCGTGGTATCGCGGGCCAAGAACGTAGCTCTGCCGCAGTTCGCGGTAATCCAGCTCAACGGCGAAGTGCTGGCGTTTACCTTCGTGTTGGCGGTGCTGACTGGCGTGTTGTTCGGCCTGGCGCCGGCGCTGCGCACGTCGCGCCCCGATCTGCACGCGGAGCTTAAAGGCGGCGCGGGCAGCTCGGTCAGCCCTGGCAAGCGGCGCCGCTTCACCAGCAATGTGCTGGTAGCGGGCGAGATGGCGCTGTCATTGTTACTGCTGGTTTCAGCCGGCCTGCTGCTGAAGGACTTCGCGCGTTTGCGAAACCTGGATATCGGCGTGCGGCCAGAAGGCGTGTTCACGGCGGCGGTGCGTCTGCCCGACACGCAGTATAAGACTGCGGCGCAGCAGTTCGCGTTTTCGCAGTCGCTACTGGAGAAATGCGCGCAGATCGCCGGCGTGGACGCAGCCGCCGCGAGCAACCGGCTGCCGCTCGAAGGCGGCAGTAATTACTATGTCAAGCTGCGGGGACAGACATCCCAGATGATCAACCTGCTGGTCGAAGCCCATTCGGCCAGCCGCGAATACTTTCACGCCATGGGAGTGCGGTTCCTGGAAGGACGGAACTTTGAGCCCGCCGATGTCCAGCGTGCGCAAGATCTCGAAGCGCACTTTAAGAAACTGCCCGAGGGCGGCCACCTGCCCGACGAAGAGGCCAACGCCATGGTCTATCCGGTGGTCGTCAACCAGGCGATGGCGCGGGCCTTCTGGCCGAATCGCAGTCCTCTCGGCCAGATGTTTTCGCAAGGCAGCGACCACGGTCCCTGGAGGCAGGTGATCGGTGTGGTGAACGATGTCCGCCAGTGGGGCCTCGCGCACAAGCCTGTCCCGGAAGCCTACCAGGCCTTTACCGGCGACTCGGGCCTGTTCCTGGTGCTGCACACGTCCAGGCAGCCGTTGAGCCTGACGCCCGAGGTGCGCCGCGCGCTCGCCCAGACCGACGCCAGCCTGCCGTTATTCTCCGTTCGCACCATGGATCAGGTGATCGGCGAAAACGCCCAAGGCCAACAGTTCCTCAGCTTGCTGGTCGGATCGTTCGCGGTCCTGGCCGTGCTGCTGGCCGCAGTAGGGATTTACGGCGTGCTCTCCTACGCAGTGACCGAGCGCACCCGCGAGATCGGCATCCGGATCTCGCTGGGCGCCAGCCGCGCCCGCGTGCTGGGCCGGATAATCCTGGACGGGATGCGGCTCGCGGTGGTGGGCTTCGCCGTGGGCATAGCAGGCGCGCTTGCCGCCGGACGTGTGCTGGCCAGCCTGCTGCACGAAGTCACGCCGGGCGATCCGGCGATCTTTGCCGTGACTACCGGCTTCCTGGCTCTGGTAGCGCTGCTAGCCTGCTACCTGCCCGCCCGCCGCGCGGCGGGCCTGGATCCTATGACTGCGCTGCGCTATGACTAACCTCTTAACTTTCCCAAATTAGAGCGCACACTCTCAAGAAATCGATCTTGATCGAGTACGCCGCGATCCTCAAGTCCGTCGCCACCTATCCGGCCCTGCCTTGCGTTCGTTCCTTGGTATCGCCTCGGCATGGCAACTACAGGCCACCTTCTTCAAACAAGGCCGGCGATGTCTCGGTGCTCTGGTACGATATGCCGATGCGCATCTCCCTGGTCTTGGGTATCTATAAGGATCTCCACATCCGTTACCCGGAGCCGGATTTGGCCGACAGATGGGTCACGCACAAAAGCTGCGGCTCACCGACGGCTGCCGCCTGGTCCCCGGTCTGTACCCAACCATCCACGCGCCGCGGGCGGCTTTAACAGCTCGGAACGCGGAGCCTGGTACGCCGCCAATTCGCTCGCCGCGGCGCACGCCGAGTTGATCTATCATCGCACGCTGGAGCTGGCTGAAATCGGGGTGTTCAAAACGCGCGTCCACTTCGAATATCGTTGGGAAGGCACGCGCGCACGCCGCAAATTCGTCTCTTGCACAAAACTATTTCGTAGGCAGGCGGCGTTACTTCACCCGTTCCAGCGCCTGCTCGAAATCCGCCAGCAGGTCGCGCCAATCCTCGATGCCCACCGAAACCCGCACCAGCCCGTCGCCGATGCCCGCCTCGTCGAGTTCCCGCGCCGACATGCCCGAATGCGTGGTGGATTTCGGATGGCACACCAGAGTCTCCACTCCGCCGAGTGAAACGGCGTTGAATCCGATCCGCAAGTTGCGCAGAAAATCGAAAGCCGCCGCGCGGCCGCCCTCGAAATCCAGTGAGAAGATCCCGCCCGGATACGCGCACTGCTCCTCGTAAATGCGCAGTTGTTCCGCATCTTCAGATAGCGTCGGGTACAGCACCCGCCGGATCTTCGGCCGCCCGTGCAGCGCCTCGGCCAGCCGCTGCGCATTCTTGCTCTGCCGGTTCATGCGCAATGCCACGGTGGGCAGGCGGCCATCCAGCATCCAGCATTCATCCGGCTGCAGGATATTGCCGAACATGCTGCGCCTGGCCAGAATCTTGCGCATCAGTTGCGGGTCGGCCGAGAGCGCCACGCCGGCCACCATGTCGCTCATGCCCGAGAGATACTTGGTTCCGGAATACAGCACCAGGTCGGCGCCCAGCATCAACGGATGCTGGAAAGTCGGTCCCAGAAACGTATTGTCCACCATCACCACCGGCCGGTCCGGATGATTCCTGGCGGCATCCGACGCGCGCCGGATATCCGTCATCACCATAGTGGGATTGGCGGGCGTCTCCAGGCAGACGATGCTCAGGTTCCGTGCCGACCGGATGGCGCCGTCGATGGCGTCGCTATCGCCGCCCGGCACCGGTATGCCCTGCACGCCAAAGGGTTCCAGGAAGCTATGGATCAGGCCTGTGGTGCCGCCATAGAGCGGGGTCGTGTACACGATTGTCGTCCCCGGCCGCGCCACCGCCATGAAGGCCGTCATGATCGCAGCCATCCCCGAATTGAACACGCCCGCGGCTTGCGCGCCCGGCTCCAGCGGCACCAGCTTGTCTTCCAGAATCTCGGCATTCGGATGGGAAAAGCGCGAGTAAATCAGATCCGCGCGCTCGCCTTCCTCCGCCGGTATGCGGCCGGCCAGCACGGAAAACGCATGTTCGGCCTCTTCCGGGCTGGCGAAGACGTAAGTGGAACTGCGAAACACGGCAGGACGCGCGGACCCGAACGAAAGATGCGGGTCGAAGCCGCGCGTCAGCACCGCGGTGCGCGGACGCACAGCGCCGTGCCTGCCGTCGGGGTTTGGCATAATCGCTCCTATCCCGAGTGTACCGCCGCACACCGCGCCAAAAGGTTAACAAGCGTCCACGGAAACCCTGCACTCGTTTTCGCATTCAATGCTTTATGCATTAAAATAAGAGCGGACTCTGTTATGGATACGGAAGTCGGCATGCCCGCGCCGAATCTGTTCCGGCCGCACCCGAATCTGGGCGATGCCGTGAACCACAACTTCATCGCGTCCGAAGTGGAAGGCGGCGTCTTTCTCGACCGGCTGCCGGAAGGCACGGTGCTGCGCGTCGAGACGCAGAACCGTGCGTACACGCTGGTGAATCGCGGCAACGGGCAGGCGCTCATCTCCGGGCATCCGACTTTTTGCCCCGAGCCGGTGCTGGTGCATATCGAAGGGTCCAACTGGGGCGGGTCGATGCTGAAGGCGTCATTCATCGGGCGCGGGATGCACTTGGAGTTTAGGCATCCGGAGCATCGCACGATTATGACATCCTGCATCGTGGATGTGCGCGCGGCTTAGATAGAGCGCGGACTGCCATTCTTGCCGTGGCGACGCGGGAACTGTGGTCCTATCCTACGGTATGACCTCCAGTAAACGACGATTGGTGTTCGGTTTGTATCCCGGCGGGATGGCTGGCGGCGACACGGGGCTACTTTCAGGGCCGCCCGACGATCAGGCACGCGTGAAGTCGTGCTTGGACGAACTGCAAGGCAACTGCAGGCCGTTTGTCGTTCGGTGCTATGACAGCTTCCAGGATCCGGATAGTCCGTTGGCCGCCACGCCGTGCGCACCGCTGGATTATTTGCAATACGCCATACCTGCGGTAAGGCCGCTTGAACTCGTCCTCCAATTCCGATCGGCATCGGGCAACGTTTCCGGGTTCGTGGATTTTGTCCGGTGGCAGCTTGAACGCTCCCATGCGCACTTGTACTCGGTGCAGATCACAGAAGAGGCGAATTTTGCCGATGGTCCACCAGTCATTGATGGTCGTTACCCTGACGTGCTTCGCGCATTGACTGAAGGTGTTGTTGCAGCCAAGGAACTCCTACGGGCATTGGGGCGGCCGGAAGTGAAAGTCGGGTTCAATGCGACGCCGACGTTTGGTCCGAGCGCACAGTTCTGGAACCGCCTCGCCGGGATGGGCGAACGTTTGGTCGAATCTCTCGACTACGGCGGCCTGGACTTCTTTCCGGACGTCTTCCGGCGTGTGGCGCCGGACGGGCAGCCTGGGGACCTCCGGTCGTCAGTGACCGGCGTGTTGGAAACGATGCGCTCTGTCTGGCTTCCGGCGGCTGGTATCCCGAACCGCGTACCGATTCACATTGCGGAGCATGGGTGGCCAACTGGCGCGGGCCGGCATCCCGAACGGCAAGCGGAAGTACTGGACACGGTGATTCGAACGGTTCACGACCTCGCCGACCGGCTCAACATCGAGCGATATATGTTGTTCGCCCTCCGCGATGTTGAGCAGCCCCGCGCAACAAACGAGAACAACCTGTTTTGCTTCTTTGGTATCGCCACGGCGGATTATGCCCATAAACCGGCATTCGGGGCCTTTCGGAGTCTTATTCAGGAGCTTGGCAGGCAGTAGGCCGCGAGCTGAGCTGCCGCATCCAACTGCCGCAACCCCCAGCGCGCCGAGTCACTTACCACCGGCTCCGGCGAACCCGCCAGTTTTTTCAGCGGCGCACGGAACCGCTCGTCCCTCGCATTGCCCATCGCGATCGCCACATTGCGCAGAAACCCCGCATAACGTGCGCGCAGAATCGGGCTGTCCCGAAACATCTCCCGGAACTCCTCTTCGGAAAGCGCCGCCAGCTTCTCCAGCGGCGGTGCGAAATGCGCGGCGGCAAGAGCCGGCTCCTCCGTCACGGGCGCGCGCCGGTTCCATGGGCACACATCCTGGCAAATATCGCAGCCAAAAACGTGGCGTCCGATGGCGGGCCGCAGTTCTTCGGGTGCCGCGCCGCGCAGCTCGATGGTGAAGTACGAAATGCACAGCCGCGAATCCAGCGCCCACGCCGGACCGTCCGTCAGGCCGGTGGGTACGATGGCTTGTGTCGGACAAGCGTCGATGCAGCGTGTACACGAGCCGCAGCGGTCGGGCGCCGGCTGATCCGGCGCGAGGTCGAGCGAAAGCAGCAGTTCGCCCAGAAAGAACCAGGAGCCCGCGGCCTGGTTGATGAGGCACGTATTCTTGGCGATCCAGCCCAGCCCGGCGCGCCGTGCGTAGGCGCGTTCCAGCAGCGGCGCGGTATCCACGCAAATCTTCCATTCGAACGGATCGGGCGACGCCGCGCGCAAGCCATCCACTACGCGCGCCAGTCCGCGCCGCAGCACTTGGTGATAATCCTCGCCCCACGCGTAGCGCGAGATCCATCCCAAATCGTCG
Source organism: Bryobacteraceae bacterium (assembly GCA_035602155.1). GTDB lineage: Bacteria > Acidobacteriota > Terriglobia > Bryobacterales > Bryobacteraceae > Bog-159. The sequence goes on from DATNMW010000046.1 coordinate 56,135, forward strand.
CCGCTGAGCTGCGTCGAGTAGGGCTGCGGTCCGTTGTAGAGCTTGCCCACGCACAGAATCGACCGGGCGGACGGCAGCAAATTGCGTGGATCGTCCCGCAACCCAGCGCGCCGGTCAATCAAGTAGCGCATCTCGCCGGCCAGCCCGCCTGCGATCCACTGGCCATAATACACGGCCTCCGCCGCCGGAACCGCCGCCGCGATTCCCGCCAGTTCGAAGCCGCATTCAAGCGCCAGCGTCTTGATTTGTTCCGGGCACATGGATCGCGAACTTCCCCCGGTACTTTTCCGGCATCCTGCACGGCCGCAGGTCCCGTCCGAGGAAGATATGCTTGGTGTCGCCAGTGGCCAGTTTCCGCCCGTCCGCGGCCAGCCGCATTTCATAGGCGAACAGCACCATGCGCGGGTTGGCTGCTTCCACCCACGTACGGATGACCACCTCCTCGTCGAACCGCGCGGGCGAAGCGTAGCGGCAGCGCGCCTCCGCAACTGCCAGGTAAACCCCGTCTTCCAGTTCCATCTGCTTGTACTCGAAGCCGCGGGCTTTGCAGTATTCCACCCGGCCGACCTCCATCCAGACCAGGTAATTGGCGTAATAGACCACGCCCATCTGGTCGGTCTCGGCGTAGCGCACGCGGACGCGTGTTTCGTGAGATGGCATTTGTGACCTCAGTGCAGGCGCACGGTGCGGGCGCCGCCGTCGTCGGCTAACTGCACGGGTTTGCTTGCGCCAGCCGCGGAGTGGAGCACGAACAAGAAATTGCGGGGGCCAGGTTGATAGCTTCCCGTTGGCGCGCTCACTGCGGCCTCGGGCGACCGATAAGTGACGATAGTCCGGCGCTCGACCTCGTTGCGGTAAGCGGGGCTTACTCCGTCGTCTTCGTATAGTGAGGCTTGAGCGTTGCCCTGGGCGTCCGGATAGATCTCGAAAGTAAGTGGGTCGGCGGATTTTTCCCCCACATAGCTCATTTCCGGTCCCATGGGGATGATGGCTCCGCCGCGCACATAGAGAGGCACTGTCTCCAGCGGCGCCGCGGCGTGAATCATGCGGGCCCCAGGGAGCTGCTGGCCGGTCCAATAGTCAAACCAGGTTCCTTCGGGTAAATAGACCAGCCTGCTGGTTGCTCCCGGCTTGAGTATGGGAGCCGCTAACAAGTCGCTACCAATCATAAATTCATCGTCGATGTCCAGCGTGTTCGCATCGTTCTGGTAATTCAGCAACAGTGGACGGAAGATCGGCACGCCCGTGCGATGCGCCTCCTCCAACGTCGTATAAAGGAACGGCAGCAAACGATAGCGCAGCTTCAAATATTTGCGGATGATGTCTTCGTAGTAAGTGCCGAAACGCCATGGTTCGTGATCGTAAGCGTCTCTTTGCGCATGGTTCCGGCAGAAAGGCGTCAGAAACGCGATTTCGTACCAGCGCGTCAGCAACTCCGCGTCAGTGCGGCCGATGAAGCCGCCCGCATCCGCACCCACGAAGGGCTCTCCGGACAGGCCCAGCGTTTCAAACATCGGAATGCTGAGGGCCATGGCATCCCAGGTAGCCGTGTTGTCGCCGGTCCACATAGTCGAATAGCGCTGAATTCCGGCGTAAGCCGCGCGGGTGATCACATAAGGCCGGTCATTGGGCCGCAACCGTTCCAACCCCTCATAAGTCGCGCGCGCCTCGTTCAGCGCGAAGACATTTCGATTGCCAGCATAAGGCGACTTGGCCCCGCCATCGTAAGTGACGACATCCATCTGGGTCTTGCCGGTCTGGTCCAGGAAGTCCGACGGTTCGTTCATGTCGTTCCAAATGCCCGCCACTCCATGATCCAGATAGGCGCGGTGCAGGTCGCCCCACCAACGCGCGGCGGCGTCCAAAGTGAAATCCGCGTAGACGGCTTTGCCAGGCCATACTGCGCCGATCCACAGCTTGCCGTCTTTGCGTTTGAGAAAGTAATCTTTCGCCAAGCCCTGATTGAAGACATAATAACTTTTGTCTTGGGCAGACAGTTCGGGGTTGGCGGCGGCCTCAGCCGCCCCCGGCTCTGGCGGCTCATATTTGACTCCCGGATCCACGATCACGACCACTTTCACGCCCTGTTTCCGCAGGTTTGCAGTGAAGGCGCTGGGATCCGGATATCCTTGACGGCCCCAGGTGAAGACCCGGTATTGCTGCATGTAGTCGATATCCAGGTGAAGCACATCCAGCGGCAGATCCTCGGCCCGATAGCGGCGCACCACTTCTTCAGCCACCGTATCCGGATAGTAGCTCCAGCGGCTCTGCTGATTGCCAAGCGCCCACTTAGGCGGCATCGGCAAGTGGCCGGTCAGATCGGCGTAGCGTCCCAGTATTTTCTTCATGGACGGACCCCGGAAAAAATAGTAATTCATCTCCCCGCCTTCCGCGGAGAACGCCACATGCTCCGGCGATTCGGCGGCGAAGTCGAAATGCGTACGATAGCTGTTGTCGAAGAAAATGCCGTACGCCTCGCCTCCCTGCCAGCCAAGATAGAAAGGAATGTCCTGGTAGATCGGGTCGGTGCCTTCCTTATAGGCGGGAGTGTCGGAGTTCCACATAGTGAATTGGCCGCGCCGCTTATCGAAGTGGGCGGCCTTTTCGCCGAGTCCGTAGAAGTGCTCGTCGAAGCCGATTTTCTTCGCGGCCGCAACCGTGCTCAGACCCTGACTGTTCGGGCGGGGATCCCACATCATAGGGAGCGCATCGGCGTTGATGGTGCGATGCGTCTTGGCATCCCGGAACTCGATCAGCAACGGCGACCGATGCACGGCCACCTCCACTTCCTCGGTGGCGATCAGCAGGCCATCCGGCGCGTCTCTTGCGCTCCACTTCGGAACGTCCCACGCCGTTTTGGCGATCGCCCATGAGTGGTCGCGCTCCGGCAGGGGCTGGCGGAAGGCGGCCCGCACGCGGATCAAGTCAGGCGCCAGGATGTAAAGGCGGACTTGGGACTGGTCGCCGCACGCGATCGTCACCGTGTCGCGAGTGGTAGTGTAGCTCGCCAGTGGCCCAATGGCAGCGAGGCCAGTCAGGTCGATAGCTCCGGCGAACGGGCAAAGCGAAACCAGGTAAAAGATGGATACGATGAGCTTCTTCATAAGGCGCCTATTCCGGTGGAGGGTCGGAGAAAACGATCGCCCGCCGGAACCCATCAGTCTTGATGGCCGCGTATATAATACCAATCGTCATCCAGATGCCGCCAGCTACCAGCGCGGGCTTGTGCAGGCTGGTCCAGATGGCGAGGCAAAACACAAACCCCAACACGGGGGGCAGGAACGCGCCCAGGCTCTTGCGGTCGCTACGCAGGAAGTAATGGATAAAAGCCGCCGCGTTCACGCCCATGAATCCGATGATGGCGCCGAAGTTGAGCAGCTCCGCACCCAGTTCATAGGTCATGGCGAAAGCGCCGGCCAGCGCCAACACGCCTACGAACAGCACGTTGTTGCGCGGGATGCCGTGCTTGGGTTCGATAGCGCCAAAGAAGCCGCGCGGAATGGTGTTGTCGCGCCCCATCCCGAAGAGCAGGCGAGCCGCGCCAAGCTGCGATCCCATGCCGGAGCCGATGGTGGCCACCAGCAGCGTCATATTCACCGCGTGGAAGAGCGGCGGTCCGCCGGCGCGCCCAGCCACGTAGGAAAAGGCCGTGTCCACGTCGGGATAGGAGCGAAAGTTGGGCCACACCAGTTGTCCGGCGTAGACCTCCGCCGAGGCCAGCACCCCGGTGATCAGGCATGTGAGCACGGTCGCCAGCATGATGTTGCGCCGCGGGTTATGCGCTTCTTCGGAGAGCGTAGAGATGCCGTCGAAACCGATGTAAGTCAGCACCGCGACCGAAGTACCGGTGGAGATGCGGCCTAGGCTGAAAGTCTTCGGATCGTAGAAAGGCTGCGTGAAAGAAACCCCGTGCTGGTGCATGATGTAACGCACCGCCGCGACGAAGAAGTACACAATAACCACGCACATGGCCAGCACCAGGACTTCATTGGTGCGCGCCGTGGCGCGGATGCCCCGCAGATTCAGAAGCGTGAACAGCACCGCGAAGAATATGGCCCAGACGGCATAGGGAATCTCAGGCACCAGGTTCAGCGCCGCCTTGCTGCACCAGATCGTGCAGATGATCGGGTTGAGGATGTAATCCATTGCCAGGCTCCATCCCGTGACGAAGCCCAGCCCGGAGTGGATCTCGCGGCCCACGTAGGTGTATGCCGAGCCGGCGCTGGGATAGACGCGCGCCATGCGCCCGTAGCTGATGGCCGTGAACAGCATGGCGACCATGGCGATGAGCACCGTGGTCACCACGTGGCCGTGCGCCACCTGGCTGACGACGCCGAATGGCGGCATGGGCGCCGTCGGCTGAATAAGGATGATTCCGTAGAAGACCAGGTCCCACAATCCCAGGGCGCGCTTGAGCCGTACGCCGGATTGCGGGGTTTGGTCCGGACTGCCCGAACTGGCGGGACTCGACATGGAAGTCTCGATTGTGACACAACAGAGGTGAGGCTTTGGGAGACCTCCGACGTTGAGCGCGCGTTGGTTCCGGATGCCGCATGTGCTGCTGCGGCGGGTGCGATACAAAGTCACGCGCGGCGGCGTGCTGTTCACGGCTGCCGTGGTGTTGGTGGGCTTCGCCGCGGTGGCCTCGGCCAACAACCTGCTTTTCCTGATCCTGGCCACCATGCTTTCCACCTTGATGGTTTCCGGGTTGGTGAGCCGCCTGTGCCTGGCCGGGTTGGAACTGGATTTCCTGGTCCCCGAGCACGTGTCGGCTGGGCGCACGATTCCGGCGAAGCTCTATGTGCGCAATGTGAAATTTTGGATGCCTTCGTTTTCCATCCACGTGGTGGGGGTGGAGCAGGACGGGCCGCCAGTCCTGCACTCGCCCGTCTATTTCCCGGTGATCCCCGGCAGCGCCACGTTGGAAGAGAGTGTCCAAATCCGGTTTGCGCGGCGCGGCGAATACCGGGAAAACCACTTTGCCTTCCACACGCGGTTCCCGTTCGGATTTCTGGAAAAAACTGCGCGCGTGGTGTTGCGGCGCGAGGTCGTGGTTTATCCGTGCATAGACGCGCAGGCCGGATTCGAAGAGCTGCTGGCCGACCTGGCGGGCGAGATCGAAACGCACTACCGCGGCCTGGGCCGGGACTTCTATCGCATCCGCCCCTACGAAGCCTTTGAAAGCGCACGGCATGTCGATTGGAAAGCTACGGCGCATACCGGCAACTTGCAAGTGCGCGAGTTTGCGCGCGACCAGGAGCAGACCGTCGAGCTGTTTCTGGACCTGGAGACGCCGGACGGTTTCGAAGAATGGTTCGAGCGCGCGGTGGATTGCTGCGCGTTCCTGGCCTGGCGGCTGGCGGGCAAGTCCGTGGGAATTCATTTCCGGACGCAGGATTTCGATTTCCGGTTGCCCGAGGAGGGCGACATTTATACCATTCTGAAGTATCTGGCGCTGGCAGCCGCCAAGCCGGGGAAGCCTCCGGAAGCGCCGGCAGATGAAACCAGCTTTCCGATTGTGCTGACTGCAGGGCCGGGAAGGTTTGGGGAGGTGGGATGGGCGGCGGCGCGGGTGCTTGGGCCGGAGGTTTTCGCCGAAGCGCAAAAATAAGCTCCATGTAGGGCGCGACTAGGGTATAATCCTGTACATTTAGGCCCAATGACGCCACAGCCCGACCGCTTGGATCGCGCCAACCAACTGTTTTCCGATGCGCTGGAATTGACCGCCAGTGAGCGCCCGTCCTATGTGCAGCGCGAATGCGCCGGCGATGCCGATCTTTGCGGCAGTGTCCTGAAACTGCTGGCGCGCTTCGAAAACCTGGGCAGCTTCCTGGAAACTCCCGCCGGCGGCTATTCCGAACTGTCCCCCGGCGACATGTTGGACAGCCGCTTCCGGATTCTCGAACTCCTCGGGCGGGGCGGCATGGGTGAGGTCTACCGGGCAGAAGACCTCACGCTGGGCGAGCCGGTCGCCCTGAAGATGGTCCGCGCGGAATGGCGGTCGGATCCTGCCATGTTGGCCCGCTTTCGCGACGAAGTCCGGCTGGCGCGCCGCATCTCGCATCCGAACGTCTGCCGCGTCTTCGGCTTTCGCACTTGCTCCGTGAACGGCCGCGATTTGGCGTTCTTCGAGATGGAGTACATTGACGGCGATTCGCTGGCCAAGGCTATCTCCGCGCGGGGCAAATTCGACGCGGCCTCCGTGCTGCGGATTGCCGCAGGCATTGCCGCCGGCCTGGACGCGGCCCATCGCGAAGGTGTGATCCATCGCGACCTGAAGCCGGGCAACATCTTTCTGGCCAGCGACCGGCACGGCAACGATCGACCCGTAATAGCGGACTTCGGCTTGGCGCGCAGCGTGGAAGGCGTCGACGGCGCCCGCACGCAAAGCGGGATGCTGGCGGGCTCGCCCGACTACATGGCGCCCGAGCAGTATCTCGGCGAGCCGCCAACCACTGCCGTGGACATTTTCGCCTTCGGCCTGATCGTGTACGAGATGGCTGCGGGTCGCCGCCCGTATCCGCCGGAGAGCATTGTGCGCTCGGCGGTGCGGCGCATTATGGAAGAGCCGCCACCACTCAGCCGGGCCGCGCCGGATTGCCCCAAGCATTGGGACCACGCTTTGACGCACGCGCTGGCTCGCGATCCGGGGCGGCGGTTTGCTAGCGCCACTGCGTTGCTGCGGGAATTGGAAGAGCGGCCCTCGGCGGTTACGGCGGCGTTCTCGGCGGTGCGGGCGCCGAAGTTTTCCCGGCGCTCGTGGTTGGTGGCTTCGGGGGCGGCCGTGGTGGCCTCTTTTCTGGGCGCATTGCGCCTATATAAGAGAAGGCTGCCAGATGCGCCGTTAATCATGCTGACCCCGCTCAAATCCGCCAATCCCGACAACGCCGCGGCTCTCGATCTTCAGATCGAGAAGGGCCTGCTGCAATCGGCGTATGTGCGAGTGCTGGATACCGGCCGGATTCACCAGGCTTGGAAGCTCATGGGCCGGACAACGGCCTTCCCGGCTGAGTTGGAGACGCGCGATGCCCGCGAGATCGCGCTGCGGGAGGGCGCGCAGTTCGTGCTGTTCGGGAACTTGGAGAAGGTAGCGGACGAATGGGTGATGTCACTGCGCCTCGAGCTGTTGGGCGATTCTCCCGCCTATCCGAGGGATAAATTTCCCAAATCCTTTCCGGCCGAAGGCACGCAGGACTTGCTGAGTGCGGCGGCTAGGGCGGTGACGTGGGTCAGGGGCACTACTGGCGAGTCCGCGGATCTGGTTAATGCGCACAGCCGGGCGCCCGAGGCTATCACGACGAAGTCCTGGGAAGCGTTAAAGGAATATACGCAAGCGGATACTGCCTGGCGCGCGCGGGAGTTGGACGGAAGATGGGTGGAAGACAAACGAGGCGATGCGGAGGTCCACCTGAACCGGGCGCTAGAGCTGGATCCGGGCTTCGCTCAAGCAGCGGCTCGCCTGGCGGACATCCAGACGGCATCCGATCAGATCGACGAGGGATATGCCAACTACCAGCGCGCTGCGGCAATTATCGATGCCAACGATTTGACGGACCGCGAGTCGCTTCTAACACGCGGCCTTTTCGCCTTCGATACCGGACAATACGCTAAGGCGCAGGAGGTTTTCGCCCGATACGCGCTGGAGTATCCCCACGACGGGCTGCCGTTGTTCCACGAGGCCGCGTGCATCGAACACAGGGGCAACCTGCCGGCCGCGCTGCACCTGATAGAGCAGGCCATCGAACTCGATCCGACGGTGTATTCCTTTGTGATGGCCCGCGCGAACTATTTGCTCTCATTGGGCCGATTCGCCGACGCAGAGTCGCAGTGCGAAAAGGCTGCCAAGCTCTACAACAACGACTGGACCGACCAGATGCGAGCCGCGCTGGCGTTCGCACGTTTGGATATTCCTGGGGTATGGCGGAGCCTTGAGAGGATGAAAACTGTCGGGACCGTACACTACAGAAGCAACGCATTCACGTTGGAAGCATGCCTGAGAGCGGAACAGAACCGATGGGACGAGTCTGAGTCACTGCTGAACGAAGGTATCGCGTTCGATACCGAGAACAACCAGCCGCCCGAGGCGGGCGCCGCTAAACAACGGGCGCTGGCGCTGGTCTATATTCACCAGCGGCGCCTGGACGAGGCTATCAGTGGCTGCAACCGCGTCCTCGCTAAGAAGCAAGGCACGCGATCCGTGCTGGAATTCGGAGCCCTGCTGGCGCGGGCCGGCGATGTGGAGGGTGCGCGGCGGTGCATTCCCAAAGGCCTTCCGCAGGATCCCCCTGATCGGCCGCCGTCGGCGTTGCCGCCTGGGGCACGGAAGGAGCTATTGGAGTGGCCGCTCTATTGGCGACGAGTTCTGCTGCTGTGGGCGGAGATGGCTCTCACTCTTGGCGACGGAACGAGAGCCTATGCCCTGCTTTTGAACGCCCCTGCCCCCGAAAAGACACAGGAATGGCAAACCCGCTTGGTCCGTGCGTCGATTCTGTCCGGCGAGCGAGACACGGCCGAGCGCCTCTTGCGTGCTCTGCTCGCAAACCCCGCGGCCTATTGGCTCATGGCAGATACGGCCGGTCCGGGATTTTTCCGAGAGGCCATTGCAGAGGCCGAAGCTTTTAAGGACTCACTGGGCAATTGGGCTTCATGGAAGCGAATTCTATAATAATCAAACTGAAAAAGGAGAACAACGAATGCCACTTTCGACCTATCAGAAATGGGCTATTTACGTACTAATGGGGATCCACGACGAGCCGAACGCGGCTCCCCCAACCAAATCGCAACTACGCATTGCAGCCGAGAACTACTTGGGTGATCACACCGGCAGGACTTACGCAGGTTCTCTGGGACAGGCCGCACGGGACCTCGTGGACGACAGCATCCTGGACACGGACTTCAACGATGCTCAAAACGTGCCCCTCAAAGGCTTCGAAGGCACGAGCTTGCGCCAGGTTTTTGCCTTCGGCCCCCAATACACTGGCACACCTCCCTGCCCAGCCGGTCCTGCACAGTCCCGTATCTACAACCGGATAAGCCAGATTCAATGACGCGACGCAAACTCCTTGCCATCGCGGGCGGAGCCGTGGTTTCTTCGCCCGCCGAATGCTCCGCCGACGCCAAGCTGTGCTGCTCGTCCGGGTGGTCTTGGTTGCCACAGGCCCCCCCGTGTATCGCCGCCCCGAATCGTACCTGTCAGCCCGGCATAGGGGCAAAGTTCCCAATTGCGCAAATGCCGCCCGTGGGACAGAAATTCATAGATTTCGCAATGCCAAACGCCTCAGCATTTCTCCCGCGGCCACTTTGGTCGGAGCTAAAGCTGAAGAAGAACCACAGACGGCTTCACAAGGTCGAAGGCGACTTAGAACGTGCCTACGACAAGCTGCTCTGCATGGAGGACGATGATCGTAGAAGCCTGCTGTACCAGACCTGTCTTCATGCCTTCTACTGCACCGGCCTATGGACAGGCGGAAATTGCGACGATATGCGCACGGCCAGTCCCTTCGACATACACATGACGTGGCATTTTTTTCCGTTGCACCGCGCACTTCTTTACTTTCACGAACAGATTCTCGCAAGGGCTTCAAGGAATCCAAACTTTCGCTTGCCTGTCTGGGACTGGGAAACGGATGTCGAGCTTCCTCAGTTCTATATCGACAAGGGTTTGCCTAACTTTCTTACTGGCAGCTACAGCAGGGTGGCGTTCGACCCCGCGAGTGCGAAGATGTTAATCGGCAACGCACTGCAAGGATGGCTCCTCAGTTCCAACTTTGAAAACTTCTGCGGGAATGCCACACCTAATATGTACTTGCGGTGCAATGCAGGGCCGCATGACGCAGTGCATACGGGAGTCGTCCAGGGCGCAATGAGTCTTTTCTACACATCGGCGGCGGACCCCGTATTCTACGCGCACCACGCAAACATCGATCGTTTCTGGGGGTATTGGCTCAGATACTACAAAGACTACAAGAGGCCAGACCAGTGGCTAAATCAATGCTATTACCTGTATGACCAACACGAAAGGCTGGTGCGTATGCACACGTATCAACTATTGTCGGAGCGCCGGCTCGGATATTGCTATTCAGCCGACCCTGCCGTGCCCCTGTACAACTTCGCGAGCCATCGACTGACTCCGGAGGAGGTGGCAGACCCCGAACTCTTGATCAGATTCTTGGAACTGGTCACAGTCGGAACGCTAAGGGCGGACCCGCAGTACACCGACCAAGGCCTCCTGCAGTTCGTCCAAATGATCCATTCCGGCTCGACCGATCCTCGCCTGCCCTCGTTCCCGGTTCGCATTGCGGCGAGAGTACAGAGCCATAAGGTCCTGACCGGCACGTACTTCCCGGCGTTCCTCGGGCGTTCTGGCGCGTTTCCGTCCGACTCCTTGGGCGGCTTTTCCATCATGCCGCATGGAGCCGGGAGATACTATCCCACGAGGAGCGAGACGTTAGACGCTCTTATTCTCGGATCTATCGACGCGACATTCCTGGCGTTCCTCAGAACCCAGAAGGGGCCACTCGACCTGCGTTACCGACTTTCCAGCAGTTCCGGTACTCCAGTAGAACAGGAGATCCCGCTGCTGGGACCCAGCGGTCCAGATTTCGAAATTCTGTACCCCCAAGGCGCAGAATTACTGGCTAAAGAGTGGCTTGCCAGGCAGTCGATATCGCTGCCGTTTTGACGATGAACGAGGAGTCTTTGGCCGAAAAAATGACGGCGGCTGCGGCCGTTGCGCGGGAGGTAGCCGAGGCAGGCAAGGTCGAACCTCTGTGAGCGATCACGTGGCTTGCAAGGGCGTGCTCCCTCCCGCCCCCTCGATCGCCGCCCGCAGCCGCACCCGCGCCTGCTCCCAATCGCGCTTAGCCGTTCGTTCCGACACCCCCATCACCGCCGCCGATTCCTCCATCGTAAATCCGCCGTAATACCGCAGCACCACAAGCTGCGCCTGCCGCGGCGACTGGCGCTTCAGCGTCCCCAGCGCCAGATCGACGGCCAGAATCTCATCGGCGTCCGCGTCGGTGCGCACCAACTGATCGCTTTCCTCCACGCGCACCAAATCGCCGCCGCGCTTCGAACTCAGCCGCGCCCGCGCGCGGTCCACCAGAATGTCGCGCATCACCTTCGCCACCAGCCTCACAAAATGTTTGCGATCCGTCACCTCCAGCCGCTCGGATTGCTCCAGCTTCAGGTAGGCCTCATGCACCAGCGCGGTCGGCCCCATGCTCTGGCCCCGCGGCTCGCTGCGCAAGACTTGCAGCGCCTTGGCGTGCAGCCGATTGTACAGCGCCTCGAACAGCGCATTCTCGGCGGCTTTGTCGCCCCGCTGCCATTCGGAGATCAGACGCGTGATGTCGCCGGTGGGGTCCACTGAGTTGGATTATAACCCGCGCCCAACCCGCGGATCGGTTAGAGTCCCACCCCGTCGAATGCCGCCCATAACGCGGCGAGATCCACGGCCACGTTGGGCAGGCCAACTGGAGTCACCAAACCGCTTTCGGCTGCCAGCCACTGCCGCAGCTCTCCCGATTCGTAGCGGTAGGAGGTGAATTGGGACGGCGCGGGATCAAGGAGCCAGACCTCCGGCACCGCGACACGGCCATAATCCGCCAGGAGCTCCTGAATCGAGCCTTTGCGATTGGATGGAGAGAGGCATTCGACTATGAGCTCTGGGACTGCCCAGATATATGGGTCGCTCTCCGCTGTCTCCGTCCGATCCCGGCGAAGCGCTTCGGTCCCAAAGACCATCAGGTCCGGAATGCGATACGTAAGCGGAACTCGTTCGATGCCGAGTCCCGCTCCGGCCAAGGTGACATAGTATTCACTCGAGTTGATCTGCGCTTTCAGTATCTCAAACAATTTTTCGGTCAGATAAACATGCTTCTTGATCGGGGGCGGCATGATTCTACTCTCACCATGTACAATTTCCTCGAATCTATTCTCGGGCATCGTGAGCGAATCTTCGTAGTTGATCAGCCTGGTCGATGTGCTCATGGCAACCTCATGCTACGCCGTCGAATGCCGCCCATAACGCGGCGGGATCCACGGCCACGTTGGGCAGGAAAAGCGGAGTTACCAAACCGCTTTCGGTTGCCAGCCACTGCCGCAGCTCTCCGGATTCGTAGCGGTAGGAGGTGAACCGGGGCGGCTTGGGATCAAGGAGCCAGACCTCCGGCGCCGCGATGCGCGCGTAGTCTGCTAGGAGTTCCTGAATGGAGCCTTTGCGGTTGGATGGCGAAAGGCATTCGACGATCAACTCCGGGACGGTCCAGATATATGGGTCGTTCCCGGCTGTTTCCGTCCGGTCCCGGCGGTACGCCTCGGCCCGGAACACCATTAGGTCCGGGATGCGGTAAGTCAGTGGAACGCGCCCGACGCCCAGTCCCGGTCCAGAGGAGGTGACCCGGTATTCACGCCTGTCGATCTGGCCCAGCAATGTACCCAACAGTTCGTCAATCAAATCAGCGTGCTTTGGGTTTGGCGGCGGCGTGATTCTACTCTCACCATGGACGATTTCCTCGAATCTATTCTCGGGCATCGTGAGCGAATCTTCGTAGTTGATCAGCCTGGTCGATGTGCTCATCGCAACCTCATGCTACGCCGTCGAATGCCGCCCATAACGCGGCGAGGTCCACGGCCACATTGGGCAGGAGCATTGGAGTCATCAGGCCGCTTTCCGTTGCCAGCCTCGGTTTCAGCACACCGGATTCAAGGCCGTACGACGTGAATTGATGCGGTTTGGGATCGAATAGCCAGACTTCCGGTACCGCGATGCGCGCATAGTCCGCCAGGAGTCCCAGAATGGAGCCTTTGCGATTGGATGGCGACAGGCATTCGACGATCAAGTCGGGGACGGTCCAGATGTATGGGTCGTTCCCGCCGGTCTCCGCCCGATCCCGGTCGAGCGACTCAGTGCGAAAGACCATTAAGTCTGGGAGGCGATAGGTCAGCGGAACGCGCTCAATGCCCAAGCCAGCCCCGTGGCTGAGAATTTGATATTCGCTATCGTCCAGTTGTCTCGTCAAGACTGTTAACAGCCTTGCGATCAGATAAGCGTGATTCTTGTTGGGAGCGGGCATGATCCTACTCTCACCATGTACGATTTCCTCGAATCTATTCTCGGGCATCGTTAGCGAATCTTCGTAGTTGATCAGCCTGGTCGATGTGCTCATGGCAACCTCATGCTACGCCGTCGAATGCCGCCCATAACGCGGCGAGATCCACGGCCACGTTGGGCAGGCGAATGGGTGACACCTGACCGCTTTCCGTTGCCAGCCACTGTTGCAGCGCGCCGGATTCGTAGCGGTAAGAGGTAAGTTGAGGCGGTTTGGGATCGAGGAGCCACACTTCCGGCACCCCGACGTGCGCGTAGTCCGCGAGGAGCTCGTGAACGGAGCCTTTGCGATTGGATGGCGAAAGGCATTCGACGATCAGCTCAGGGACGGTCCAGATGTATGGGTCGTTCGAGGCCGTCTCCACGCGATCCCGACGGAGCGCTTCGATACGAAACACCATCAAGTCCGGAATCCGGTAAGTCAGCGGAATGCGCTCCACTCCCAGCCCGGGTTGCTGGCTGAAAACCTCGTACTCGCGGTCATCAAGTTGTCGATCCAGAACCCTTGACAGCTTCCTGATCAAATAAACATGCTTCTTAATTGCTGGCGGCATGATCCTACTCTCACCATGTACGATTTCCTCGAATCTATTCTCGGGCATCGTGAGCGAATCTTCGTAGTTGATCAGCCTGGTAGATGTACTCATCGTTAACTCACGCGCGCGCCGGATCCGCCTTCTCAACATTCACGCCAAGTTCGCCGAACGCCGCGGTGGCTCTCTCCATGGGAAACTGGCCGTCGCGCGCCAGACGCGATAACGCGGCGGCGGCGATGGACTCCGCGTTGATTTCGAAATGACGGCGCAGATACTCGCGGTTGTCGCTGCGGCCGAAGCCATCGGTGCCCAGCGTCTCCATGCGGCCCGGCAGCCACGGAGCGATCTGATCGGCCACCACTTTCATGTAGTCGGTCGCAGCGACGATCGGACCTTGTGCGCCGGCCAGCACCTGCTGGATGTAAGGCTGTTGCGCGGGCTGGCCGGGATGCAGGCGGTTCCAGCGCTCGGCACGCAGGGCGTCGCGCCGCAGTTCGTTGTAGCTGGTCACGCTCCACACATCGGCCGGCACGCCATACTTCTCCTCCAGGATACTTTGCGCGCGCAACGCTTCATTCAGAATCGGACCGCTGCCAAAAAGCTGCACTATCGCATGACGCGCCGGACCTTGCGGGGCGGCTTTATACCGGTAGATGCCTTTCAGGATGCCTTCGGCCACGCCTTCCGGCATCGGTGGCATGGGGTAGTTCTCGTTGTATAGCGTCAGGTAATAGAACAGATCTTCCTGTTCCTGGTACATGCGGCGAATGCCATCCTGTACAATCACGGCGATCTCATATGCATAAGCGGGATCGTAGGTGGCGCAAGTGGGCACAGTGCTGGCGAGCACGATGCTGTGGCCATCCTGATGCTGCAATCCTTCGCCGGAGAGCGTAGTGCGTCCGGCGGTCCCGCCCATCAGGAAGCCCTTGCCGCGCGCGTCGGCGAAAGCCCAGATCAGATCGCCCACGCGTTGGAATCCGAACATGGAGTAATACACGAAGAACGGAATCATCTCCGTCGAGTAGTTCGTGTAAGCCGCCCCGGCCGCGGTAAACGACGCCATGGAGCCGGCCTCGGTGATGCCTTCTTCCAAAATTTGGCCGTCCTTGGATTCCTTGTAGTAAAGGAACATTTCCGCATCGTGCGGCTTGTACAGTTGCCCCTTACTGGCATAAATGCCGAACTGCCGGAACAGCGACTCCATGCCGAACGTGCGGGCTTCATCCGGAATGATGGGGACCACGCGCTTGCCCAGCGCCGGCTCTTTCAGCAGCAGCGTCAGGACGCGCACGAAGGCCATGGTGGTGGATACTTCGCGGCCTTGCGAACCGGCCAGCGACTCGGCCAGATACTCCAGCGGCGGCGCTTCCACTTTAGTGGCGGGCGTCGTGCGCGTGGGCATGTAGCCGCCCATGATGCGGCGGCGCTCATGCAGGTATGCCATCTCGGGACTATCGTCGGGCGGACGGTAAAACGACGCGTTGCGCGCCGCTTCATCCGGGATGGGAATCTCGAAGCGAGAACGGAAATGCGCGATCTCCTGCTCGTTCAATTTTTTCTGCTGATGGGTGATGTTGCGGCCCTCGCCCGCTTCGCCCAAGCCGTAGCCCTTGATGGTATGCGCCAGGATCAGGGTGGGAGTGCCCACGTTCTCCACGGCCGCCTTGTAGGCGTTGTATACCTTCTTGGGATCGTGGCCGCCGCGCTTCAAGCGCATGAGCTGTTCATCGCTGAGGTGCGCCACCAGGTCCAGCAACTCGGGATATTTGCCGAAGAAATTCTTGCGGAAATACGCGCCATCCTTGGTAACGTAGGTCTGCCACTCGCCATCCACCACTTCGACCATGCGCTTCTGCAGCAGCCCGTTGGTGTCGCGCGCCAGCAGCGGATCCCAATCCTCGCCCCACAGCACCTTAATCACGTTCCAGCCGGCGCCACGGAAGGCGGCTTCCAGTTCCTGGATGACTTTGCCGTTGCCGCGCACGGGACCGTCGAGGCGCTGTAGATTGCAGTTGATGACGAAGATCAGGTTGTCGAGTCTCTCGCGCGAGCCCAGCGTGAGCGACCCCATGGATTCGGGCTCGTCCATTTCGCCATCGCCGAGGAAGGCCCAGATCTTGCGCGGGGTGACCGGGATCAGGCCGCGGTTTTCGAGATAGCGCATGAAGCGCGCCTGGTAGATGGAATTGATGGGGCCCAGGCCCATGGAGACGGTGGGGAAATTCCAGAAATCGGGCATCAGCCAGGGATGCGGATAAGAGGACAGGCCGGGGGTATCGCGCAGCTCATGCCGGAAGTTGCGCAGGTGCTCCTCGGTGAGGCGCCCTTCCAGGAACGCGCGCGCGTAAATGCCGGGCGAGGCGTGGCCCTGGAAGTAGATGAGGTCACCGGGCTGGTCGCCATAATGCGCGTGAAAGAAATGATTGAATCCCACCTCAAGCAGCGTGGCCAGCGATGCGTAAGTCGATATATGGCCGCCGATGCCGGGGTCGTACTTGTTCTGGCGCACCACCATGGCCATGGCGTTCCATCGGGTGAGGCTCTTGATGCGGCGCTCCATGGCGCGGTCGCCGGGATACGGCGCCTCTTCGTTGACCCGGATGGTGTTCACGTAGGGCGTATTGAGCTGAATGGGGAGGTCGGCGCCCGCGCCGCGCGCCTGCTCGTTGAGGCGCTCCAGCAGGAATGCCGCGCGATCCGGCCCCTCTTCGTCCAATATTTGTTCCAGCGCTTCGATCCATTCGGATGTTTCGCGCGGGTTCAGGTCGACAACACGTTCGGTGAGTTTCTGGTGCATGGGGTTACTCTTATTATAATGAACGCGCGCGCGCCGGGAATGACGGGCAGACGTGCCTGTTTGGCGGCGCAACGGATGGTGATTCCGGAAGAATTGCTCGGGCTTGCGGCATTGAAGAGAAGGCGCACACTGAGATGATCCCGCCGGTTTTCATTGTCGGCTGTCCCCGCGTTCTACGACGATATAGCTCCCAAGCTCTCGTCGGATGACGGTTTCGATCTGATGCGCCAGATCGCCGGCTGGAAGCGCCTTCCGGTGCTTGGATTGGAGGCGGACCGGTTCGCGCGGCATTGCGGGCGCACCTCTACGGCCCGCCCGCTTTTGGGCGGCATCCTGGGAATCGGCGCAAACCGGGCCGATTGACAATCGGCCCGCAGGTTGCCAACCTGCCCCACAACGCAAATTGACCCACTACCCAAATCCCCATGACCGCGATTCGGTTCTCCGGTCGGATCGCCGGCCACTATCGGGATTGGTTTCCGATTTGCCACAAGCCTAAGACACACCTCGGCTATGCCCGCGGGCCAACGGCGCCGCCGACTGCCGTTGGCCGGCGCCCAGTCGATCACTTTAAAATAGCCTACTATGCAGATCCGACCATCGGAGATCATCGTTCACGGGCGTTGGGCGGTGTTGCGGCGATATTTGACGACGTTGGCCGCGTGGGCGGCCAGGTTGGCGGAGAAGTTGTGGCCGCCCGACCCATCCGCACGCGCCACGAAATACAAATAGTCCGTGTCGGCAGGGTGCAGGACCGCGGCTATGGAAGCGGCTCCTGGGTTGGCGATCGGTCCGGGCGGCAGCCCCGCATGTTGATAGGTGTTGTAAGGGTCGCCGCTGGCCAAGTCGGATTTATGAATGGCGCCGCGATAGTTGCCGGCCAGCAAGGCCGCATAGATGGTGGTTGGGTCGCAATCGAGCTTCATCCCGATGGACAGGCGGCGGGTGAAAACCGAAGCGATGATGGGCCGCTCGTTGGGAAGCTTGCCCTCCTTTTCCACCAGCGAGGCCAGCGTGACGATCCGGTGTACCGAAGCATCGGTGCGCAGGCCGAGCCAAACTTCGCGGAACTTGCCGGTCATCGCCAGGCACAATTGTTCGGGCGTGGTGCTGCGGTTCAGGCGGTAGGAATTCGGAAAGAGATACCCCTCCAAGGTGGGCGCCTGCGGATCGAGATCGCGGATGGCCGCTGGGTTTCGGGCCGCCTCCAGAAATCGCTCGGCTGAAAATATGCCGAGCCGCTCGGCCGCCGCGGCGATATCGAACATGTTCTTACCCTCGGGGACCACCAGGTCGTAATAAAAGATGTCGCCGCGCTCGATGCGGTCGAAGATCTCCAGCACGGATGCCGGTTGCGTAAAGCGGTATTCGCCGGCCTGGAGGGTGGCGCCTCGGCGGAGGGCGCGCGCGGCCAGGAACGTCCAGGAGTGGCGGATAACGCCGGAGTTCCCCAGCAGAGTGGCCATCTGACGGGCGCCGGTGCCCTTGGGCAGATCCACGAACGCCTCCCGGTTGAAGCCGGCGTAGGGCGTGTTCAGGTTGATGCCGATATAGGCCGCGCCGCCCGCTGCGCATAGGAGGACTAGCGCGAGGCGGCGGAAGGGCGTCACAGGGAATCCAGGTAGCTCTGCAGCAGGATGACGGCGGATAGCCGGTCGACGGCGCGGGCGCGCTTCCCGATGCTGATGCCGCTGGCGCGCAAGACGCGGGATGCTTCCACTGTGGTCAGGCGCTCGTCCCACAGGCGCACGGGACGTCCGGAGCGCGTGGTCAGCGCTTCAGCGAACTCCCGCACCCAGGCGGACTGGCGGCCTTCGACGCCGCTCATGTGCAGCGGGTTTCCGATCAGGATCAGGGAGACGTCACGCTCCTCCACCTGGCGCACGAGTTCCGCCAGATCGGCGCGCTTGGTGCTGCGCTCGAGATTGGGCAGGCCTTGCGCGGTCAGACCTAGAGGGTCGCTGATCGCCATGCCGATGCGCTTCGTTCCCATATCAAGGGCCATGATACGAGGTCTGAGGGGTCTTTCGGATGGCATGCGGCGGAAAACCAATTTCATTATAAACGCGGGCGTGGTAGATTCGAGGCAGGGATCTCTTCGCTTCGTGGCCATCTTGTCCAAGCCCTTCCGCGCCGCCGAGCAAGAAGTGCGTAACATCGCGTTGCCTGTGGTAGCGCTGGGCGTGGCGATCGCCATCTTGTACTTCGGGCGGGTATTGTTCATCACCTCCATGATCGCGGTGATGCTGGCCTTTATTCTGGAGCCTTTCGTTACTCTGCTGGTGCGCATCCGGTTTCCGCGGTCCCTGGCGAGTTTCGTGGTGTGCGGGGGCGCGCTTTCGGTGTTGTTTCTGATGGGCTTGGGCGCCTACTCGCAGTTGTCCGGGCTAACCGCGGAACTGCCCAAGTACAGCCAGCGCATCGGTGAACTGGTAGCGAACGTGTCACAGAAACTGGAAGGGCTGGAGCAGCGGAGCTACCAATTGGCGATGCCGGCCCATAAACCGCCGACTCCCGTGGAGCCGCCGCCACGAAGGCGGCGGACGGTGGAAACTGTGGTACCGGCTTTACCGGGCGTGATTCCGGAAGTCCGCATTCACGAAGACTCGTCGCCCATCAAGGACTTCGTGTCGGTGCGGCTGGGATCGTTCTATCAGATCATGTTGATGGCTTCGTTCGTGCCCTTCCTGGTGTACTTCATGTTGAGCTGGCACGATCACATCCACCGCAGCTTTCTGCAGTTTTTCCACGGCGAAGACCGGGCGGCGGCGGCGCGCAGCCTGCAGGGCATCGCGGACATGGTGCGCGCTTTCGTAGTGGGGAATTCGGTGCTGGGCCTTTTGCTGGCGGCGGCGAGTTCGCTGGCGTTTTGGATCGTTCACCTCCCGTACGCGCTGCTGGTCGGGCCCCTGAGCGGCTTCCTGAGTCTGGTGCCGTATGTGGGCCTCCCGCTGGCGGCCCTGCCGCCGCTGTTCGTGGCGCTAACGGCCTATAACACCATTTCCGGCTATCTGTTGGTCGTGGCGATCGTGAGCGGTTTCCATATACTGGCGCTCAACCTGTTGTATCCCAAGATTGTTGGGTCGCGGGTGCATTTGAATCCGCTGGCCGTTACTTTTTCGCTGATGATCTGGGGATTTCTATGGGACGCGCCCGGGCTGCTGTTGGCGATTCCGATGACGGCGGCCTTCAAGGCGGTATGCGACAACGTGAAGGGGCTGCGGCCGATCGGCAAGTTTTTGGGGGATTGATTTTACCCCGTCCGATCCAAATCTTGTCAGGGCTGCGGCGGCGCCTGGGCGGAGGCGTTCGACGCCGCGCGTCCGCCATGCGGGCTTGGTATCATGAGTTGCAGCATGCCCGATCTGCGCTCGGTGTCCGCTCCCATATCCGAAGCCGTTACCCAGAATATCCGCGTGGAGGTTCTGTCGAGATACTCGGCGGAGAACTCGCGGCCGCTGCAGGACGAATGGGTATTCCAATACACGGTGCGCATCACGAATCAGGGGACCGAGACGGTGCGGCTTCTCAGCCGCCACTGGATCATTACGGATGCCCTGGAGCACATCGAAGAAGTCAAGGGTCCGGGCGTGATCGGCGAACAGCCGGTGCTGGCGCCGGGCGAGTCATTCAAATATTCTTCGTGGTGCCCGCTTAAGACTCCCGTGGGGATGATGTATGGCACGTACCAGATGGTCCGCACCGATGGAAGCCGGTTCGACATTGAGATCGCGCCTTTCGCCTTGAAAGCCCGCTACACGGTGAATTGACCGGATCCCGCCTGCGGTGCCCAGCGCGACTCCGTCGCGGAACTGGTGGAGTTCGGGCTGCTCGACGGATTCGAGCGGCAAGCCGATTGAGGATTGCGGCCGGAGCCCTGCCTATTCGATGGTGGTGACTTTGGTGAGCAGCCGGAACTTGCCGGGCTCGCGACCGGCCAAGGCTGCCAGCGCCAACGATGCGAGTTGCACTGGGAGGATCTCGACAATTGGCCGGATGGCGGATGGCGTGGGTGGAATACGACAGCAGTCCGTGTCGGAATGCGGTCCCACCAGAGCAGCCATCGCGCCGGTGCTTCGCACGTCGGCCACCAGTTTTTCATTCAGTGCCGCCGTCTTTGGATCGCCCGCAAATACCAACGCGAAAACGCCGTGGCTGCTCATCTCGAAAGGCCCGTGCCGGAAGGCGGAGCAGGTCATCCCTTCGGCGTGGAAATGTGCCGATTCCTTTGGAATCAGGCCGCCCGCTCCGACCGCCGCCATGGAGGCGCCTCGGCCGGTTACGAACAACGCACGGACGCCGTGCAGCAGGTTCACCAAGCTGCCCACTTTGGTTTCCCATCCGGAAAGATATTGCCTAGCAGCGGGCGCCGCCTCCCGCAGCGTGTTCTCGACCTGCCGCCGATCCGTGCCGCGGAGCGCGGCACTCAACCATTCGAGCGCCACCAGCGCGGAGACGAACGTCTTGCACGAGACTGACGATTCGGCGCCGGCTTGCGTCAGGATCGTAACATCCGAGCGGGTGGCCAGCGGAGATTCGGGCGTGTTAGTTACGCCGATGGTGTAGACGCGGCCAGGGCCGTATGCAGTGACGGCGTCCAGCAGGCGGACGATCTCGACACTGCGGCCCGACTGCGAGACGGCGACCAGCAGAGTCCGGGGCGCCAGTGCCGCGCCGTAGTAGTAAATCAGCTCGGAGGTTTCGTAGGCTACCGCGTGGAATCCGTGCTCCACAAGTTGGATGAGGAGCGGGTGCAGGGCATGATAGGACGCGCCCATCCCGGTGAGTACGATGCGGTCGAAGGCGGGGAGGTTCGGGAGTTGCGGTGCGGCGCTGAGTCCCGCGACAGTATCCTCCAGCGCAAGCGGTTGCGCGAGGATGTCGCGCAGGTACGGACTGTCCACCATTGAGGGATCAAATTGCATGCATATTGCCTCGACCTAAAGACCAACGATGGGTCGGCGATTCCAGGGAGGTCCACCTCGCGTAGGGCAGCAAGACAGTTGCTCGACGCACGGTTCATGATGTTGGCTGGCCTCCTCCACGGCCCCGATCGGATCGCCATTTGCCTTTCCGGCATTTTATCAGACCTGTCCGACATCCGCAGAATCTCTGGGCCCGAAACGGTGATGCCAGGCTTGCGCAGCGCCTGCCAGGGCGGTGTCCGCTCCCAGCGAGGCCAGGCACAGTTCCGCCTTCTCGAACGGAACCATGGTGCAGCATTGCCGTATGACTTGCCGGGCGCGATCCAGAAAGAGGTGGCTGCTACACATCACGCCACCGCCGAGCGCGATCATGTCGGGACAGAACGTCGAGACCAGGTTGGCCAGACCCAAGCCAAGATAGTAGCCCTGGCGGTCCATCACCGCGAGCGCCGCGAGATCGCCGCCCTCCGCCAACCCGCATAAGCGCTGCATGGCAGGCGCGGTCTCCCCCGCATGGTCCAGGCTGAGCGTCGCTTTCGCCCAGGCCAAGATGGCGGGGCCGCTAGCGAGGATCTCCCAGCATCCACGCGCGCCGCAGTAGCAGGGCGGCCCGGAGGCATCGATCACCTGGTGACCAATCTCCGGGTGGGCTCCATCCGCCCCGCGGTAGAGCGCTCCATCCAGGATGATGGCGACACCGATGCCCGTGCCCACGGTGACATACAGGAAGCGCCGCTTACCGCGCCCGGCGCCCCAGGCAGCTTCCGCCAAGCCCGCTGCATCGGCATCGTTCTCCATGGCCACCGGAACGTGGAAGGCTTCCGAAAGCTCCGCCACGATTGCGCCGTTCCGCCATCCGGGCAGCAAATCGACAGTGCCAAGCACTCCGGTGAAGGGATCGACCGGGCCAGTGCAACCGATACCGATGCCGCGCAGTTCCGCGCCCGTGCGGGCGGCGGTTTTGCGGAGCATGGCGATGGTGCGTTGCAGGCCGTCCGGGAAGCCGCGCTCCGGCGCGGTAGGGCATTCGGCGCGGTCGAGGATGCGGCCGTTGCCGTCCACCAGTCCCACAGCGATTTTGGTGCCTCCGATATCGATTGCTCCGATCGCGTTTTGCATTTTGCACGGTCGAAACCACCCTGGAGGGCGGTTTTCGTCACTCAGCGGCCGATCAGGAAATCCGTGACGCGGCGGGCCAGCGCGCCATAGGGCGGGCGCAGCAATCCGAGCGTGGTGAAGCGGCTCTGCAGGAACACGCCTTTCTTTTTCGAGAATGTCAGGAAGCCGTCGAACCCGTGATAGGATCCCATGCCGCTGGATCCCACGCCGCCGAAAGGCAGATCGTTCTGGGCGATGTGCAGGATGGTGTCGTTCACCGTGACGCCGCCGGATGTGGTGCCCGCCAGCACCGTTTCCACGCGCTTCGAGCTGTGGTCGAAATAATAGAGCGCCAGCGGCCGCGGTCTGGCGTTCACATACTCGATGGCTTCGTCCAGTGAGCGGTAAGTCACCACCGGCAGCACCGGACCGAAGATTTCCTCGCGCATCACCGCCATGCGATCGTTCACGTTCCACAACAAGGTGGGCGGGAAAACGCGGTTTTGCTCGTTGGCGATTTCGCGCGCCGGGTTCACCTCCAGCATCTCGGCGCCATTGAGCGTGGCATCTTCTACCAGGGATCGCAACCGCCGATAATGTTCGCGATTCACGATGCGGGTGAAGTCGGGATTGTCCACCAGCCGCGGATACATGGTAGCGACGGCGGCGGATGCCAGCCGCACGAACTCATCGCGCGCGCCGGCTTCCACCAGCGCGTAATCCGGCGCGATGCAGGTCTGGCCGGCGTTGTATAGTTTGCCGGCCATGATGCGCGCGGCCGCCGTTTGGGCCGGGAAATCGGAATGCACCAATGCGGGCGACTTGCCGCCCAGTTCCAGAGTCACGGGGGTCAGGTGCTCGCTCGCCGAGCGCATGACGAGCTTGCCCACGCGCGTAGATCCGGTGAAAAGAAGGTGATCGAAGGGGAGTGCCGCGAAGGCCGCGCCGGTTTCCGGCCCGCCGGTCACCACTTTGATGTAGTCCGCGGGAAACAGATCGGAAATCAGGCGCGCCAGCAGTTCCGCGGTTCGCGGCGTAAGTTCCGAAGGCTTCAGCATTACGCGATTGCCGGCCGCCAACGCGCCGACCACGGGCGACAGGCTGAGCAGCAGCGGATAATTCCATGCGCCGATGACCCCCACTACGCCGAGAGGCTGATAAACCACGCGCGCACGCCCGGGCAGGAATTGCCAGCCCGCCGCGGCGGGACGCGGTCGCATCCATTGCGGCAGATGGCGGATGGCGTGGCGGATGTTATCCACCAACGGGAAGACTTCCAACAGGAGGGTCTCCTGGCGCGCGCGCCCGCCAAAATCGCCGGAAATTGCCTGGACGAATTCCTCGCGCCGCGCGCGGAGGGCCTGCAGCAGGGTGCGGAGAGCACGAATGCGGCGCTGGGCATCGGGCGGCTGTTTCTCGACTGCCGCGCGCTGGGCGGCGAGCGCGGCCGCCAGATCGGTCTGCACGACGCTGGTGCTAGTGGTGCTCGTAAGTGTGGATTATAGCAAGAGCAAAGAGAACCGCGGCCGGAAGACGGAAGCCGGCTGCGGTAAAGTTTAGAGATGCAGGCACGGCAGGCCACGTTGGAGGACGCCGCGTATATCGCCCGCATTTACAATCGGGGAATCGCCGATCGCACGGCCACTTTCGAAACCCGGCCGCGCAGCGAAGACGATATTCGGGGATGGTTCGATGGCGTCCACCCGGTGCTGGTGGTCGAAGAGGAGGGTGCGGTGGTGGCCTTCGCGGCTACCTTCGATTACCGGCCGCGGGCATGCTACGCGGGCATCGCGGAGGTCTCCGTCTATGTGGACTGGGCGTGCCGCCGGCGTGGCGCGGGAAGCATGGCGCTGGAAGCTTTGATTGGCGCAGCCGCGGGCGCCGGCTTCCGGAAGCTGGTCTCGCGCATCTTCGTGGAAAACACGGCCAGCCGGCGATTGGTCGGCGCGCTCGGCTTTCGAGAAGTGGGGATCTACGAAAAGCACGGCCAACTGGATGGCCTTTGGCGCGATGTAGTTATCGTGGAGAAACTGATTTGGCAGGCGGAGGTCCGCCCCACTTAGATGTTGAAGGTCACCGTCGGACCGTGCGCCTCAATCTCCTTAGCCTTATCCACTTCCCGAATCACGTCCGCCAGCGTGGTGCTGTCCAGAATATGGGCCACCGCGTCGCGCACGCGGCGCATAACGATGCGGGTGCCGCAGGTTTGCTCGTCCTTGCACTCGTCGCAACGCCGGTAATTGGTTTCGCGCGCGCAAGGCAACGGGGCCAGCGGGCCCTCGATCATGCGGATCACGGATCCCACCGTGACGTCCTCGGGCGGCCGGCTCAGCTCGTATCCGCCCGCGCGGCCTTTCTTGCTCATGACCACGCCGCGGTTCCGCAATTCCAACAGGATGGCTTGCAGGAATTTCAGCGGAATGGATTCTTCCGTGGCCACATTGTGGACCAGAATAGGACCCTCGCCGTAATGCCGGCTCAGCGAGTATAGAGCTTGCAGAGCGTACTTCGTCTTCTTGGAGATAGTGCGCAATTACGATCCTCGATAATTTTAGGATACGTCGGAAACAGTACTTTTGTATAGGCCTGTTACTCTGGTACATTCCTGTGCCCCGCTCACGCGCCAGCAACTGGCTGCTGCTGATAGCCGCCGCCGTCCTGTTTTCCACGGGCGGCGCGGCCATCAAAGCCATCTCGATGACGCCTTGGCAAATCGCCAGCTTCCGTTCGGGCATCGCCGCGCTGGCGCTGGCCCTCTTCGTCCCGGACGGGCGCCGGCATTGGCGCTGGGAGCTGCTGCCAGTGGCTGCCGCGTATGCGGCCACGCTGGTTTCGTTCACGCTGGCTACCAAGCTGACCACCTCGGCGAACGCGATTTTCCTGCAATCCACAGCGCCTTTGTACCTGCTGCTGATCGGTCCGCTACTCCTGAAGGAGCCTCTCAGCCGCTCAGACCTGTTGTTCCTGGCGGCAGTGGCCGGGGGCATGGTGTTGTGTGTGGGCTCCGCGCAACCAGCCGTAGCGACGGCTCCCGATCCGCGCACCGGCAACTTGCTGGGCGCCGTTTCCGGGCTGACCTGGGCGCTCACGGTGTCGGGTCTGCGCTGGCTGGGGCGGCGTGAGGGCGCGGGCAATGCGGCGACCGCAACTGTAGTGCTTGGGAATTTGCTGGCGTGCTTAGTCGCTTTACCCAAGGCCCTTCCCCCGCCGCACGCGGGCTGGCGCGATGTCGCCGTGCTGCTCTACCTGGGTGTATTCCAGATCGGACTGGCCTACCTGTTCGTGACGCGCGCCATCCGCCATGTGCCGGCTTTCGAGGCTACCACCGTTCTGCTTCTGGAACCGGCGCTGAACCCGGTTTGGGTCTGGCTGGTGCAAGGCGAGCAGCCGGCGGCCAGATCGATCGCGGGCGGTGCGCTGATTTTGTCGGCTACGATGGCGAATGCCTGGTGGCAGAATCGGCGGAGATGATTTTGGCGCACCGCGCGGCGCACATCGCCAAGGGCCGACCGTCAATCGGCTGCAGGAGACCATGCTGCCCCCCCACGAATAGCCACGCTCGTTATAATAGACGCGATGCGCTTTTCAAAAGCTGCCGGATGTGCCGTGCTGGTGGGGTCCGTTTCCGTTAGCGCGATTGCCCAAACCGGGCCGCCTCCCATACCGCCCATTCAATCGGTGACCCCCATGGGAACAGTGGTGCAAAGTCCGCTGATTCAGGGGCGGGACGGCACCTTCAGCGCTTTGCTCAATGGCAAATCCGTTTGGCTGTTCGACGATACGACCATGACCAAGGACAACGCCACTGGCAACAACTTCATCGACAACACAATGTCGTGGGCGACGAATTTGGATGCTTCCCAAGGCATCACGCTTAACGGCAATTATCTGGACTCCACCGGCGTTCCGACGGAGTTCATGCCCTATCTGCCCTGGGAAGCGGCCTATAATGCCGCGCACAACTCGAAGAGTTGCACGGAAAGCCCGTGCGGCGCGGAGTTTGCCATGTGGCCAGGCCCGCTGGCGCCGGATCCGGCGAGAGACCGCGCGCTTATTTTTTACAACGAGATATGGCGCATCACGGGCCAATCCTCATGGACGGAGATCGGCGTGGGGATTGCCATCTGGCAGAACGGCAAAATCACCCGGCCGGTGGTGAACCCCGGATTGCAATACGCCACGCTGATGTGGACTGGCAGCCAGACCGGTTATGCAGGGGGGTGGGTGACCGTCGGCGACACACTGTATGCCTATGGCTGCTCCGCCGGCTTCCTAGTTCAAAACTGCTCGATCGGCCAAGTGGCGTTGGAGAATGCCACGGTCCCCGCGGATTGGACTTACTATACGGCAGCCGGTGCATGGAGCTCGAATCCGGCCGACGCAGCGACTATCTTCCAGGGCGGCGCCGCGGGTAACTCGGTGTTCTACGACGACTATTTGGGCATGTATGTGGCTATCTATAGCGGCGTCTACAGCGACGACTTTTTTTATCGCGTGTCTTATACTCCCTGGGGGCCATGGTCGGACCAAACGCAGTTTTTCACCGGCCTCCCGGGATACCAGGGCAATGCCGATTATGCGACGCTGGCGCATCCGGAGTTCGCGCAAGGCAATGGTCAAACGCAGTACATTACTTATGTACAGGACACCGGTTTCCTGGCGCAGGTGCTGCAGCTTGTGCAGGTCACGTTTGGGCCTCCCGCTCCGTGATACCGGCGGCTCGGGCGTACGTATGGTGCTGCCCCATAGAATGATATCCTTTGCTTCATGAAGCTCACCCTGCACTTGGCTTGTCTGACTCTGGTTTTGGGCGCGGCGCTTGCGCCCGCCGCGGACGCGCCTGTCCTTCGGGGCTATGCGCCCGAATCGGCGCGCGCGGAACACGACTGGGAGGTGATGTTCCGCGCCGTTCCCAGCAGCCAAAACCTGCACGACTACATGCAGCGCCTGTCCGCCCGTCCGCATCACGTCGGCTCGCCCTACGATAAGGACAACGCCGAGTGGATACTGGCGAAGTTCAAGGAGTGGGGCCTGGACGCCCACATCGAAACTTTCGAGGTGCTCTTCCCCACGCCCAAGAACCGTCTGCTCGAACTGATCGCGCCGGAGCATTTCACCGCGAAGCTGGCGGAGCCTACCGTGGCCGGCGACCCCACATCGGGCCAGCATGACGAACAACTGCCCACCTACAACGCCTACTCTATCGATGGCGACGTCACCGCGCCGCTGGTCTACGTCAACTACGGCGTGCCTGAAGACTACGAGCAACTCGACCGCCTGGGAGTCTCGGTCAAAGGCGCCATCGTGATCGCGCGCTACGGCGGCTCGTGGCGCGGCATCAAGCCCAAGGTCGCGGCCGAGCACGGCGCTATCGGCTGCATTATCTATTCCGACCCGCGGGAAGATGGCTACTACGCGGGCGAGGTTTTTCCGCAAGGCCCCTACCGCCCCAAGGACGGCGTGCAGCGCGGCAGCGTCATGGACATGCCGGTGTATCCGGGCGACCCGCTCACGCCCGGCGTCGGCGCGGACGCCAACGCCAAGCGCCTGGCGATCAAGGACGCGACGACGCTGACCAAGATTCCCGTGCTGCCCATTTCGTATGGCGATGCCCAACCGCTGCTGGCGGCGCTGACCGGCCCCGTGGCTCCGGAACCCTGGCGCGGCGCGCTGCCCATCACCTATCGCATCGGCCCCGGCCCCGCGCGCGTACACTTGAAACTCGAATTCAACTGGGACATGAAGAAGATTTACGACGTGCTGGCGCGCATTCCCGGCTCGCCATATCCGGATGAATGGATTGTGCGCGGCAACCATGAAGATGCCTGGGTGAATGGCGCCGAGGATCCGCTGGCCGGCGCCGTGGCGTTGATGGAAGAAGCCCGCGCATTTGCGGAATTGCAGAAGCAGGGCTGGAAGCCAAAGCGCACGCTCATCTACTGTGTGTGGGATGGTGAAGAGGAGGGGCTGCTGGGCTCCACCGAATGGGCCGAGGAGCATGACGCGGAATTGCGGCAGCACGCGGCCATGTACGTCAACTCGGATGGCAACGGCCGCGGCTACCTAGGCATCGCCGGCTCGCACTCGCTGGAGAAATTCATCAACGGAGTGGCGCGCGATATCGAAGATCCCGAAAAAAAGATGCCGGTGTGGAAGCGCGATGAGCTGGCTCGCATCTCCCGCTCGCCGGCCGCCGAGCGCGACGAGGTGCGCAAGCGTTCCGAGTTGCGGATCGGCGCGTTGGGCTCCGGCTCGGATTATACGGCTTTCATCGACCATCTGGGGATAGCGTCGCTGAATTTGGGCTACGGCGGCGAAGATGGCGGCGGTATTTATCATTCGATCTACGACGATTTCTACTGGTACACGCATTTCTCGGATGGCGATTTCATTTACGGCCGCGCGCTGGCGCAGACCGCCGGCACGGCCATGATGCGCTTTGCGGATGCGGACCTGCTGCCGTACGATTTCACCAACTTCGCCGAAACCGTGAAGCGTTACGTGGACGAAGTGCAGAAGCTTTGGAAGACTGAGAGCGACGAGATCCGCGAGCGCAACAAGGAGATCGAGGAAGGCGTGTTCAGCGCCACCGCCGATCCGCGCAAAACGTCCGTGCCACCGCCGGTTGAGATCCAGCCGCCCTTCCTGAATTTCGCGCCGCTGGAAAATGGGTTGGCGGCGCTTACGCGCGGCGCGGAACGCTACGACAAAGCCGTGCAGAAGGTGAAGCTGGACAAGCCGGGCTTGCAGCCGGTGAACGAGAAATTGCTGCGGATCGAGCGCGGGTTGACGCTGCCCGACGGCCTGCCGGGGCGGCCCTGGTTCGAACACCAGATCTATGCGCCGGGTTTTTACACCGGCTACGGGGTGAAGACGCTGCCGGGCGTGCGCGAGGCCATCGAGCAGAAGCATTGGAAGGAGGCGGATGAGCAGATCGTGCGCGTGGGTAAGGTGCTGGAGAAGGAAGGCGCGCTGATTGAAGAGGCTGCCGCGGGGCTGGAATAGAGTGCGTAGGATGTTCGTCAAACTCGTCGCCGAAGCTGGCGTACCCGACGACTTCATGTCCGATAGGGACGATGGCCCGCCCCAAGAACGCCAATTGTTCTGATCGAGGGAAGTGCTCCGGCGGCTCGGCCCGCGGCGATCCCGCGCACTTTATACGCGGGCATCGCCGAGCCAGCGAAGAAGGCCGGCGAAGACCAAATGGAACTGATCGGGTTTGAGCGTCCCTAACTTTCGAATCGCCCTGACCTTCGGATATGTCGCCACGTTCTGGACCAGGAACGCGCCCGGCTTCAAGAACGGGACATTGACCGTAATCTCGTATTGGGAACCGCGAAAGCTGGTGGTATGCGGGAGGATGGTGATCAAGGCGCGGTCCGCGTCGCCAATAGCCCACACTGACCACAAGGGCGGGGCGAACCTTCTCCGCCATACCGAGATCAAAAAGCCACACTTCACCGCGACTCGGCGTTATTGTCATCGGCTTCAAGATCGCCAAAGAGCTGATCGGCGGCCAAGGCCGTTTCCACATCGTCCAACGGACCGGAATCGAATGGCGCCGCCCGGTGCAGGACCTCCACCGTGAAAAGCCGCTTTTCCCCTTCGGGTAGAGCTTCAAAGGCTTCCAGCAACTGGGCAGTCTGCTTGCTCATGTCTCTAGGTTACCCCTTTTTTTCCTATGGGCTGACAAGCGATCTGTTCGCCCCTCGAACGAGCGGCACGGCGGGCGCCCTGTAGCCATAGGTCTTTATCGTTTCGCATCGTTCTGGGCACTTCACGGGATTGATTTTCCCGGAAAGACGTTTCTGGGCCGCGCGGCATAGGTACAAGATCGCGACTTCTCGCTCAGGTGAATCTAGCGCACGCGCTTTAGTGCAGTCTTTGTTGGGCTTCGGCATAACAGAACTGAAAAACCTAACAAGTCGAACGCCAGCGAAAACAAGGGCGGGCCGGAGTGAACAAGGTCGCTAATGCTCTGCACCGGCGGCTTATAGCGCAGACTCGTCGAAAAACATTTGGATAAGCCGATCCAAGGCCATCCGAAAGCCAGTTATCTCACCAGCGAATTTGAGGTGGCCGCCGTAGCTTTCAATTGTTGAATGTGTCAGACGCACGGCCAAACAATCAGTGGAAGGCCTGTCAAGCAGGAATTTCGGCGATACGGTACCATGAATCCGCGCGCTCCAATCATTGCGATTGAATGTCACCTTCAAATACGAGTAGCTCTTGTCCGCATCTGTCCCATATTGAAATACCAAGACACTAATGCATTGATGGGCCAACCGATCCGTCGCTTTGAGATAGTACCACGCCGTGTCTGACAGCAATTCGCATTCGTCCCTGCCGAGTGGTGGCTCCTCAACCTCGTGAACAAGCCGGTTTCTTAGTTCGCGCAGCTGATTCTTCATGGTCGGACGGATGATGCCGAGATCGGCCATTATTGGATACGGAGCCTTGGCCGTTTTGTTCGGCATCTTTGTGAAATTGTAGAGCGCATTCAACGTATTGTCCCTGAGCTCGACTGCCCGTTGCAATTGCATCACAGCAGCCGCGAGATCCTGACGTGTTGGGGATGCGCCTTCGATGAGCCCATTTGCGTGACTCCAGATTTCATGCTGCTTTCTCCAGTCGATACGGTGGTCCTCCCACTCGTCACTATCGGCTCCGTTAGAGAGCATTACGGAATCAATGAAGACCTCTACATCCTCGGCAGACCTGTTCTCGCTGGCCACGCATCCAATATAAGCCAAATCGCGTGCGAACAGCGTCCGGCTGACATACGGAAGAAGCGTTCTGCCCGGCACCCGCGACCGATCCTTAGATTCGGTCATTTGGTCACGCAACGCCCCACCTGCAAGATCTGAGATTCCTCCCTGAAATTGCCACTCACGGAAAGCACATGGCTGCGTAGGGTAGTCGGCATACGGGAGACCAGCCTCATCGCCTATTCGCCTCCGGCCCGCGACGACCTGTCCTACGGCTTATCCCCGATAGCGAACAAATGCTTGCCGCCGCGCATATACAGCACGCCATCCGCAATCGCCGGCGTGGCCATCACGGTCTCGCCGATTTCATTTTCAGCCAGCAGCCTGTACTCGGATCCCAGCGCCAGCACATAGCTGTGGCCTTCCTCGTTCGTGATAAAGAGATGCCCGCCGGCGGCCACCGGCGAGCTTGTAAAGCCGGACGTCCCGCCGCCCAGGCGCTGCTGATATTGGCGCTCTCCCGTAGCCATCTTATAGACACTCAGCACGCCGGAGTCGAAACAGAAATAACCCAGCCCATCGTCGAGCAGCGGAGTTTGCATGTAATTACCACCTCGCGGTTCGGTCCAAGCGATCGCGGTCTTGCTATCCGTGATGTCGCCGGCGGCGTCCGAGCGTATGGCATAAATGGGCCGCCCCTTGCCGTGCGCGTTCGTAATCACCACCAGGCCGTCCCCGAAAACCGGCGTGGGAACCGGAATGTCGCCGCCGCCCTTCAGGCTCCACAGTTCCTTGCCCGTCTTCAGATCGTAGCCGGCGATGTGCTTCCATCCGTTCACCACCACCTGCCAACCCTTGGCCCCGCCAGCGGTGTAAGGCGCCACAGCGGGCGATCCGAACGTGGGCACATCGTTGCGCGGCGTGCGCCAGATCTCCTTGCCGCTATCGATGTCGAGCGCCGCGACAAAGGAATCCTTCTGCACGTCGGCCTGAATGATCAGCATGTTGCCGTGGATCACCGGCGAACTGGCAAATCCCCACTGCGCGGCCGGCACCATATAGAAGCCGGAATCCAGCACGCCGAAATCTTTCTTCCAAAGCAGCTTGCCCTTGAGGTTGTAAGTGAACAGACCTTCCGAGCCGAAAAACACGACCAGATGCTTGCCGTCGGTCGCCGGAGTTGGATTGGCATGCGTCGATTTCGGGTGACGCATGATCTTGGGCAGTCCGCTCACCGCGACGCGCTCCCACAGAATCTTGCCGGACTTGCGGTCCAGGCAATAGACATTGAAGCTTTGCGCCGGTTCGCCCTTGACCGGTGCAATGTCGCCATACAGGCCGACCTTCAGCGACGACTCGCCGCTGGCCGGGACGGCGCTGGTAACGAAGATACGGTCACCCCAAACGACCGGACTGGAGTGGCCCAGACCGGGTATCGCGGTTTTCCAGCGGATGTTCTTGCCGGACTCGACGTTCCATTCGATGGGCGGCGCGCCGGCACCCACGCCGCTAGCGGAGGGTCCGCGAAACTGGGGCCAGTTGGGGTCGGTGGCGTTGGAGGCGCTGCCCGGCAAGGCGGCCAGGGACAGCAAACAGATCGCGCAGAGCTTCATGCATGCCAATATAACCCCGCGCGAGGTTTACGGGTGTTGGTATTTGCCTTCGCCCAGCGTCAGACCTGGCACGACGCAGCCCATTTCTTTGCCGCCGGGCGGTGAACGTACCCAGAAACACAGGACTGCCAGGGCGCACCGCACATCGCAATTCTTCGCCGATCTCACGCTCCAAAGAAAGCGGACGAAATAACCTGTATAGTTATTTCGAAGACACTACACGTTCTCCTTAGATCCCGCGCGGCATTCTCGTAAGCTTCGTCGTCGACGGAGTTCGAACCACAGAAGACGCAGATGCGCATTTCTTGCCGTCTTATTTTCGAGGGACGCGCGAATACGAGATGCTTGCAGCATGTCGAGGAGCAGGTTCGGCACCAAAGACTCAGATAAATTACGATTCGCAGCTTGTGATGCGGTTGGGCCTGCCGAATAGCAACGCACCGCCGGAACCAACGAGCCGGTTAGAGGAATGAAAGACGGAGTGTCGATCGACTCATAGCCACCCTTTTTCATACTAAATGCCAACTCACTCCAAATGGAACACTTCTTCCAGCGCCAACATGCCCTCGTCCGGACGCCCACTCAACACCTCGAAAAACGGCGCCATTTCGCGCTGCCATCGCTCGTTGATCTCGCGTCCCGCCATGCCGCGCAACGCCCCTGCAAAATCGGGCGTCTCCAGATACCCAACCAGCAACCCGTCGTCGCGCAGAAACAGCGAGTAATTCCGCCATCCGGTTTCGCGGAGCGCCGCCAGCATCTCCGGCCAAACCGCCTTGTGCCGCTCCTTATATTCCGCCAGCCGCTCTGGCCGCACCTTCAGCAGAAAGCACACGCGTTGCATCACTTCACCTCCGCCAACGGGATCTTCAACAGGGACGCCAGCTTCGCGATGCGCGCCATGTTGTGCCCCACTCCCAGCGCGCAATGGTGGGTGGGACCTGCCATCGACCAGCGGTTGATGAACTCCGCCGGCCCGAGCCCAAACCGCAGGCGCGAATTGGTGTTGCCGATGCGCAGAATCGGACCCGGCAGCGATTCGCCCTCCGCCACGACCATCTTCAGCGCACCATCCGCCGTCTGCGTCAAACCAAGCAACGTAACAGGCCCGGTCTTCACCTTGAACTCGACCGACACCCCCGCGCCGCGCTTGCCGTGATAGAAGCCCAGTCCGCGCAGCACCGGGCGCGCATCGCTAATGGCGATGTGCCCGGGGCCGTCGTGCCCCATCAGCACGAAGTTCTCGCGAAAGTCCATCGCGTAGAATTCGGTGAACGAGCCGCCCGCCCCGAACCGATCCATCATCAGCATCGCGAGGCAAGTCTTCAGATCACCCTCGCCGCTGCCGGGAATGCCGTGCGCGGTGAGCAGCGTATTGCCCAGGATCATCCCCGCC
>DATNMW010000047.1:0-4454 GCA_035602155.1 Bryobacteraceae bacterium
CAAGCTGGGCGTAGCTGTGGGGCAACGGCAGCCCCGGCCGCTTCGCCCACGTCGGCGCACCGCCGCTAATAAAGGCGCCGCCTCGCCTGCCGCAAGTACTTGATCCCAAACGGAGCGGCAGGGTGGGAATTTTCGGAAGAAGCCAATCTGATCCTTTGTTTTCAATAAGAGCTCAAGACTCAGAAACCGATTCCACCGGTGTGGAGGCCCCAAGAGCGCTGTTCGCCCTCTGCAACACTTGCAACGCTATGCAGCACAATTGATTGCAACCGGTGCAACTGAAAGAGGGGAATCGGTCGGTCGCCACCAACAATCCTGCGAGGTTTCCGCTCCGCCAGCACTATCTTTGTGCCACGAAGTCCCAATGGTTGGGTGTCGAGGTCCAATTCGAGTGCGGAAAAGCATCGTTTCAGGCCGCCAGTTGACCGTACCGGTAGATCCCATCGAACGGCACAACGACCCGATCTGTGGCCAGAAGGTCAAGCTGGAATCCTCTTGTGGGGCGGGCAATTCTGCCCGCAGCCGGCTTTCAGCCGGCGCAGGCCGCCTGGAAGGCGGCCTGCGGCCAAGATTGCCTGCCCCACAAGGCAAACTGACCCACCACCGACTCTGGTTACTTCTTCTCGCGTCCACCCTGGCGTCTGGCGCGGCTGCGGCCCAAACCGCAGACGCCGCCTACGAACCGCTCACTAGAGCCTACGAAGCCCTGCGCACCCGCGGCTACGACGACGCCATCGCCCTTTTCCTGAAAGCCATCGAAGCCGCCCCCGCGCGTCCCGCCATCCGCAAGGATCTCGCGTATACCTACCTCAAAATCGGCGAAAATGAGTCCGCCCGCGACCAGTTTCGCCAAGCCATGCTGCTCGACCCTAAAGACTTCCACGTCGCCCTGGAATACGCATTCCTTTGCAACGAAACCAAGCAGCAAGCCCAGGCGCGCCGCATTTTCGATCGCATCCGCCAGGCCGGCGACCCCGCATCCCGCGCCACCGCCGAGCGCGCCTTTCAGAATATCGACCGCCCCTTGGCCGAGGGCATCGCCCGCTGGACCAAAGCACTCCAACTGGGCGCGGGCGATTTCAGCGCGCATTTCGATCTCGCCGCCCTGGCCGAACAACGCGATGAACTGGAGCTTGCAGCCGAACACTACGAAAAAGCATGGCGCTTGATCCCCGAACGCCGCTCCGTCCTGGTCGATCTCGGCCGCGTGCTCGAAGCTCTGAACCGCCCCGCGGAGGCCAACGCCGCCCTGTTGGCCGCCTCCCGCGGAGGCGAACCGCGCGCCGCCGAGGCCGCCCGCGAACTGCTACCCGCCCGCTATCCCTACGTCGCCGAGTTCCAAGCGGCCCTGCAACTCGATCAAAAAAACCTCGACCTGCGCCGGGACCTGGCCTACCTCCTGCTGCGTATGAACCGCCAATCCGAGGCCGAAAAGGAATTCCGTCAGCTCACCGTCCTATCTGAAACCGACTACCTTTCCGCCGCGCAGCTCGGCTTCCTCCTGCTGGCGCGTGGCGACACCGCCGAGGCCATGCCGCTGCTCGAACGGGTCATGCACGGCGCCGACGAAGATCTCGCCAACCGTGTTCGCGCCGTCCTGCGTCTGCCCCAAATTCTGCGTAAGCGCACTGCCCAGCCATCCCCTCCCTCCATCGACGCCAAAGTCATGGCCGAGCGCAGCTTCAACGCCGGTTTCATGCGCGACGCGCTCAAGTACCTGCAGCTTGCCCAGGAAGACGATCCGGCCGATTTCGCCGTCATGCTCAAGCTCGGCCGGACCTACAATATGCTCCACAACGACCGCCAGGCCATCCGCTGGTTCGACCTCGCCCGCAAGAGCTCCGACCCAGAAATCGCCAAAGACGCCAACACCGCCTACCACAACCTGTGGCCCGAGTTTGAAAACTTCCGCACCACCTTCTGGATGTATCCCCTGTTCTCTTCCCGCTGGAGCGACTTCTTCTCTTATGCCCAGATCAAGACCGAGCTGCATCTGAATTTCCCGATTCATCCCTATGTCAGCCTTCGCTTCATCGGCGACACGCGCGGCACCATCGGTCCCGAAGACAACGGCATTTCGCCGCAATATCTGTCTCAGAGCGCTTTCATTCCCGGCCTCGGCGTAGCGACCAACGTCTGGCACGGCCTGCTGGGCTGGGCCGAAGCCGGCGTCGCCGCAGGATACCTTACCGGGCATCTGATGCAAGACTACCGCGGCGGAGCGTCGTTCACCAAGGGCTTCGGCCAGATGCTGAAATCGAAAACCGGCGGGGTATTTTTCGAAAGCAACGACGACGCCATTTTCGTCAGCCGCTTCGACAACGATTTCCTGTTCTACTCGCAGAACCGCTTCGGCTATACACCCCTGCTGGGCGCGCTGCAAACGCAGTTCTACTGGAATTTCAACGTGACAGCGGATCAAAAACGCCAGGCTTGGGCCAACTTTTTCGAGACCGGACCCGGGGTGCGCTTTCGCGTCGCCGCCATGCCTAGTTCCCTGTATTTTACGGTCAATTTCCTGCATGGCGTCTACACCGTGGCAGGCGACGCCTATGGCCCCACGTACAACGATTTTAGAGCCGGATTCTGGTATGCCATCACCTACTGATGTGGGGCGGGATGTGGGGCGGGCGTCCACGCCTGCAGCGGGTCTCCAGACCCGCTCTTTGCTAGCTCTTTTGCTCCTAGCCCCTCTCGCCCCCCTCGCACAAGCCGCATCGATTCCCACCTTCGCCATCCTCTCCGACGATCAGGGGGGCTGGCCGCTGCTCTTGCAGTCCGTCGGATTCATGCCGCAACCCGCCGCCTCCGCCCGTATCTTCGTGCTGCGTGCCGGTTCCGCCGGCTCCCCGGAATGGCCCGCGCGCGTCGCGGCCGGGGCCTACCTGATCCTTGAGGGCGAATCCCCCATCGCCGAATCGTTCGGCTTCCGCTCCACCAAGGAGAACGTGCGGGTCACCAGCCTGGAAGACGTGCATCTGCCCAAGCTGCCCATCGTATGGGAAAAGGGTCTCGAACTGCCCCGCTACGAAATGCCCGCCGAGGCCAAAGTCTTCGCCAAGGATCGCTGGAGCGGCGCGCCCATGCTGGCCGGATTCCGCCGCGGAACGGGCGCGGTCCTCTGGCTGGCAGTCTCGCCCGGCGAGCGCGGGTACGAGCGCTTCCCCTACCTGCTACACGCTCTCGCCGACCTCGGCCTCGACCCGCCCTTCCGCTCCACGCGCCTGTGGGCCTTCTTCGATTCCTCCTACCGGCTGCGCGTCGATCTCGACTACTTCGCCGTGCGCTGGCGCGACGCCGGCATCTCAGCCCTGCATGTGGCCGCCTGGCACTTCTACGACTCCGATCCGGAGCGCGACGCCTACCTCAAGCGCCTGATCGCCGCCTGCCACGCCAACGGCATCCTGATTTACGCCTGGCTCGAACTGCCCCACGTGAGCGAAAAGTTCTGGGACGATCATCCCCAATGGCGCGAAAAAACAGGAGTCCTGCAGGATGCCCAGCTCGATTGGCGCAAGCTCATGAACCTTTCCAATCCCGATTGTTTCCGCGCCGCCGCCGCCGGTGTGAAGGATCTGATCGGGCGCTTCGACTGGGATGGCGTCAACCTCGCCGAGCTGTATTTCGAGTCGCTCGAAGGCCTCGCCAATCCCTCGCGCTTCACGCCCATGAACGACAGCGTGCGCGCCGAGTTCCGCGCCACCGCCGGCGGCTTCGACCCCATCGAATTATTCCAAACCCGCAAAGACGCCGCCTCCCAGCGCGCCTTCCTGGACTATCGCGCTAAGCTCGCGCGCGACATGCAACAGCAGTGGCTAGCCGAAATCGAGTCGATCCGCCGTACGCGCAGCTATCTGGATATTGTTCTCACGCACGTCGACGACCGCCTGGATACTTCCATGCGTGACGCCATTGGCGCCGATTCCGCGCAGCTTCTGCCGCTGCTCGATCGGCACAACTTCACCTTCCTCGTGGAAGACCCCGCCACCGTCTGGAACGAAGCGCCGCAGCGCTATGCGGAGATCGCCCGCCGCTACCGCCCGCTCACCCCGCGCCAGGATCGCCTGGCCATCGATTTGAACATCGTGGACCGTTATCAGAACGTCTACCCCACCAAGCAGCAGACCGGCGCGGAGCTTTTCGAGGTAGTGCATTCCGCGGCGGGAGCCTTCGCCCGGGTCGCGCTGTATTTCGAGAACTCCATCCTTGCGCCGGACCTGTCTCTGCTGCCGGCATCGGCCGCCGTAGTGAGCCGCGCCGAGACCGTCGGCCCCCAGATCGTGATCGATTCTCCGCAGGGAGTCGCTCTGCGCTGGACGGGGCCGGCGATGGTAGACGGTCTACCCTGGGCCGTGCGCAACAGTTCGCTGCTGTTCCTTCCCGCCGGCACGCATTCTATGGAGGCGGGTGGCCAGTCGCCCGAATTGCAAGTGACTTCCTTCACTGGCGAACTG